>JBBSEZ010000004.1:0-70142 GCA_038239195.1 Gemmatales bacterium | reverse complement strand
TCCGGGTGGATCGAGAACCTGGCCCACGCCGCCGCGGCGCACCCGATGCGCAAGCGGTCGTGCATCCTGCTGTGGATGAACGGCGGGCCCAGCCAGATGGACACCTTCGACTGCAAGCCCGGCCATGCCAACGGCGGGCCCATCAAGGAGATTGCGACCAGCGCGCCGGGGCTGAAGATCAGCGAGCACCTGCCCAAGATCGCCCGCTTCGGGCACAAGATGGCGGTGGTGCGCTCCATGACCACCAAGGAGGCCGACCACGGCCGGGCCTCGTTCCTCATGCGCACCGGCTACGCGCCGATTGGGCCCATTCAGTACCCGCCCATCGGGCCCCTGCTGTCCAAGGAACTGGGGCACGAGGGCTCGGCGCTGCCCAACTGCGTCAGCATCGCGCCCTACCGCTTCTTCAGCCCGGCGGCGTACGGGCCCGGCTTCCTCGGGCCCAAGTACGCCCCGCTCGTCGTCGGCGACGCGGCGGCGTTCTTCAACAACCCGCGCGGCATGACCAACTACGACGCCGCCCTCAAGGTGGCCGACGTCGAGCCGTCCGCCGACGTCGATGGGGCGCACGCGGCCGTGCGGCTCGACCTGCTCGAGGAGATGGAGCGCGACTTCATCGCTCGCCACCCCGGCGTCGCCTCGCTGAGTCATAAGACCGCCTACGATCGGGCGGTGCGCCTGATGAAGACGGCGGCCTCCAAGGCGTTCAACCTTTCCGAGGAGAACGCCGCCACGCGCGACACGTACGGGCGCAACCTGTTCGGGCAGGGCTGTCTGCTGGCCCGGCGGCTCGTCGAGCGCGGCGTGCCCTTTGTCGAGGTCACGCTGGGCGGGGTCAACGGCGGGGCGTTCGGCTGGGACACGCATGGCAACAACTTCCCGGCCGTCAAGGGGCTGTGCGACGTGCTCGACCCGGCGTGGGCGGCGCTCATGAAGGACTTGCAGGACCGCGGGCTGCTCGACACGACGCTCATCGTCTGGATGGGCGAGTTCGGGCGAACGCCGAAGATCAACCCCGGCCGCGGCCGGGACCACTGGCCCAACTCGTGGTCCACGGTGCTGGCGGGCGGCGGGATCAAGGGCGGTCAGGCGATTGGCAAGACGGGGGCCGACGGCATGGCGGTCGCGGAGCGGCCGGTGCTGGTGGCCGACTTCCTGGCGACGGTGTGCAAGGCGCTGGGCATCGACCCGGAGAAGCAGAACAACTCAAACGTCGGCAGGCCGATCCGGCTCGTGGACAAGGGCAAGCCCATCAACGAGGTGCTCCTGTGAATAAAACCTTCTGTCTGGGCATGGCCCTCGGGGCGGCCCTGCTGGCGCTGAGCGTCGAGGGGGCGGCCCCGCCCCGGTCGGCCGAACTGCCGGGCGACGACGCGCAGGACATGATCTTCCTCTCCGACGCGCGGCCCGTCCTGATGCGGCTGCACGTGCGCCTGGATGGGCAGGCGTTTGGCCGGCGCTGGGACGCGTACGTGGCGAAGCTGTTTGCCTTCCTCGACCGCAACGGCGATGGGGCGCTCGACCGCACCGAGGCGGCGCGGGCGCCGACCGTGCAGCAGATGGCGCAGTACTTCCAGGGCAACGCGCTGATCTACACCCAGGGCGGGGGCGAGCTGGTTCGCCGGCTCGACGCGGACGGCGACGGCAAGGTCACGCTCGACGAGTTTGCCCGCTACTACCGGCAGAACGGGGCGGGCCCCCTGCTGATGGGGCCGGCTTTCGGCTACTACGCCCCGACGTCGCCAGCGGCCGACGCGCTGACCGACGTGCTGTTCAAGGCGCTCGACGCCAACAAGGACGGCAAGCTGTCGAAGGCCGAGCTGCTCGCGGCCGGCGAGTCGCTCGCGAAGTTTGACGAGAACGACGACGAGTTGATCTCGCTCCAGGAGCTCGGGGGCAACGCGGCCTTCAACCCGTCCACGCGCGCCCGCGTTCGTCTGGGCCGCCTGGCGCCGGCGTACGTCCCGGCCGCCACGCCCCTGCTGTTTGTGGAGAAGGACAAGGTCGATCGGCGCATGACGAGCCGGCTGCTGCTGGCCCGGCAGGTGCTGGTGCGTTACGACAAGAACAAGGATGGGAAGCTGAGCCGCGACGAGATCGGCTTCTCGAAGGAGGCGTTCGACCGGATCGACACGAATCGGGACGGGAAGCTCGACGTGGTGGAGCTGGCGAAGTGGACGAACGGGGCCCCGGAAGTCGAGATGGTGGTGCGGCTGGGCAAGACGGCGGCGGGCGAGGCCATGCTGAGCCCCGTCGGCGACGGGACGGTGAAACGGGCGCCGCGCCAGGTGAACGGGGCCGTGGCCAGCTTCCGCGTGGACAATTCGCAGGTGAACGTGGTGCGCGGCGGGGCCGTGGGGAACGGCTTCAACTACAAGACCTACATCCAGCAGCAGTTCCACCAGATCTCCAAGGCCAACAAGGGCTTCGTGACCCGCCAGCAGGTGCAGCCGCAACAGTACCTCTACCTCCGGTTCATCTTCGAGCTTGCCGACCGCAACGGCGACGAGAGGCTGACGGAGGCCGAACTCAACGCCTACCTGGACGTGGTCGCCGCGGGGGCGGGGGCGCAGACGGCGATCTCCTTCGCGGAGACGGGGCGCGGGCTGTTCCAGTTGCTGGACGCCAACGGCGACGGCTCACTGAGCCCGCGCGAGCTCCGCAACGCCTGGGAGCGGGTGAAGGACCTCGACAAGGACGGCGACGGCTGCATCAGCCGGACGGAGATACCGCGGCAGTATCAACTCACGGTGGGCTCGGGGCCGACGTCCGGCCAGCCGGTGGCCTTCCTCGCCCCACGCATCCCCGGCCGGGTCGGCGTGCGGCCGGCCCCGGCGCGCGGGCCGGTGTGGTTCCGCAAGATGGACCGCAACGGGGACGGCGACGTTTCCCGGCGCGAGTTCCTCGGCACGACCGAGGACTTCCGGCGCATCGACGTCGATGGCGACGGCCTCATCAGCCTGGAGGAGGCCGAACGCGCCGACGCCTGGTTCCGGTCGAAGGCCAAGTAGGCGGGGCCGATGCGTTCTTTTCGAGGCCGGGGCGAGGACTTCGCCCCGGCCTCGCGTTTGTTCCCGCCGGGCCGATGCTCGCCCCGCCACGGAGGCGCCGCGAATTTTCTTAAAGGAGAGGAGTTGCGGAAGGTGGGGGGGGATGACTATACTCTTCCCATCGCTTGGAGCGCGAACGGGAGGAGCCCTTGTCCCATCGGAGGGGCGAGGAAGGAGAGCCAACCGGGCGAAAGGAGTTTCCGATGACCAGCATGATGATGGAACGGACCGGAATGGGGATGCCGGGCATGGGCACCGGCGTCGCGGGCGGAATGGGCACCGGCACGATGGGAGCGCCGACCCCGTCCAACTGGATGATGGTGCCGCGCTGCACGTTCAAGTACGAGAAGTGCACCGGCGGGATGAAGGTGACCTGC
This sequence comes from Gemmatales bacterium, assembly GCA_038239195.1. Classification (GTDB taxonomy): domain Bacteria; phylum Planctomycetota; class Planctomycetia; order Gemmatales; family Gemmataceae; genus JBBSEZ01. Next base: position 66,715 of record JBBSEZ010000004.1, on the reverse strand, counting down.
ACGTGCGACGACGCGATGGCGCGGAGCATGATGCAGAACCTCTGCACGATGCTGTCGGGCGGGATGTGCAGCATCAGCTGCATGATGAACGGGATGACGGTGTGCTGCTGCAACTTCACGATGGGCCTGTGCAAGTGCGAGATGACCGACAAGGGCATGTGCGTCACTTGCACCTCGGGCGACGCCAAGTGCTGCGAGATGATCCAGTCCTGCTGCGACTGCCTCGCCACCATGATGAAGGACGGCTGCTGCTGCTGCCTGATGCTCAATAACAACCCCGTCTGCTGCGGTTGCTAATTCGCTCCCGCGCCGGTTGAGCCCGGCGCCTCGCGCCAGGCCGCAAGCTGTCCTCAGGGCGGCTGGCGGCCTGGCGCTTTTTCGGGCCCTCCCTTATCTGCTAGGAAGGACGGGCCCCGGCGAGGTACAATCGACCCACGATTGGCAGCTCGAGGTCGGGGCCGGGGGGCTCTCCATGCTGAGCGTACAGGACAATGGGACGAGGTTGTGCGACGGCTTGACGCGGCGCGAGTGGTTGCGCATTGGCGGGCTGGGGGCCTTCGGCCTGTCGCTGCCCTCCTTGCTGCGAGCCCGCGAAGGCGCCGCCCCGAGGGGCGCCACCCCGTCGTTCGGCAAGGCGAAGGCGTGCATCGTTCTGTTCCACTTGGGCGGGCCGCCGCAGCACGAGACGTGGGACCCCAAGCCCGACGCTCCACCCGAGGTGCGCGGCGAGTTCAAGCCGTGCGCGACGAGCGTGCCCGGCCTGCGCGTCTGCGAGTTGATGCCGCGCACGGCCCGGCACCTCGAAAAGGTGTGCGTGTTGCGCAGCCTGTCCACCGACGACAACGCCCACTCGTCGAGCGGGTACTGGATGCTGACGGGCGTTCCGCACCAGCCGACCAACAGCGAGGGGGCCAAGCCGGGCGCGCCCAACGACTGGCCGTCGCTGGCGGGGGTGATCCAGCGGCTGCGGGTGGGGCGCAACGGCCTGCCGGCGTCGGTCGTCTTGCCCGAGCACGTGTGGAACAACGGCGGGCCGTCGTGGCCGGGCCAGGACGGCGGGTTCCTGGGCCGCACGGCCGACCCGTGGCTGGTCCCGTGCGACCCGTCGCGGCCGGGCTTCGAGATTGCGGGGCTGAGCCTGCCGACCGAGGTATCTCCCGGGCGCCTGGCGGAGCGGCTGTCGCTGCGCGAGCGCGTGACCAGGCGGCTCGATTCTCTCGACGCGAGCAGTTCGGTTGCCGGTTTCGATAGCCGGTCGCGCCAGGCGATCGACCTGCTCCGGGCCGGCAAGGGGCGGCAGGCGTTCCGCCTGGAGCGCGAGCCGGTGGCGTTGCGCGAGCGCTACGGGATGAATCGTTGGGGGCAGAGCGTGCTGCTGGCGCGCCGGCTGGTCGAGGGCGGGGCCTCGCTGGTGCAGGTGAACTGGACGCGGATGCCGGGCGACACGACGGACAGCCCGGCCTGGGACACGCATGCGCGCAACGCGCAGCGCCTCAAGACCGCGCTCATGCCGCTCATGGACGCGGCCTATTCGACACTGCTGGAAGACCTGGAGGCGCGGGGCCTGCTGGAATCGACGCTGGTGGTGTGGATGGGCGAGTTTGGCCGCACCCCGCGCCACAACGCCGGCGGGGGCCGCGATCACTGGGGCCACGTCTTCTCGGCGGCGCTGGCCGGCGGGGGAGTGCGCGGGGGGCAGGCGATCGGCGCTTCGGACAAGATCGGCGGGCGGGTGCGCGATGGCCTGCTGCGCCCGCAGGACCTGGCGGCGACGGTCTACCACTGCCTCGGCTACCCGGCGCACACGGAGGTCCACGACGCCCTCGGCCGGCCGCTCGCCGTGACCCGCGGCGCCGTCATCCGGCAGGCGGTCGGGGCGGGGGCGTGAGGGGAGCAAGTTGGCCTGGGAGGGCCCTGGCGGGGCCGCTATGATACACCCTCGTCATCATTTCCAGGTGGGCAGCCGAGGACGCCGATGGCCTCTCCGCAACGTCGCCGGCCAGGGGAAGGCAAGCCCGCGCTGCGCCTGAGCAAGGCCGAACGCAAACGGCAGTTGCTGGCCCACGCCAAGCAACTGTTCGTGACGCACGGCTACCACGCCACGACGACCCAGAAGATCGCCGAGGCGGCGGGCATCACCGAGCCGGTGCTCTACCGCCACTTCGACAGCAAGAAAGCGTTGTTTTTGGAGGTGCTGGAGGAGGTGCGGGCGGCGACGCTGGAGCGCTGGCACGCGGAGACGGTCCACCTGACCGACCCGCTGGCCAAGCTGCACGCCATCGCCGACGTCTACCTGGGCAGCACGCGGGAACACGCGCTGGAACTGCGGATTTTGCACCGCACCCTCGTCGAGCCGGACGAGGAGGAAATCGTGGCGCTGCTCCGGGCGTTCTATCTGGAGAGCGAAACGCTCCTGGCCGCCATCATTGCGGAAGGACAGCAGAGCGGGGTGTTCCGGCGCTCTCTCGATCCGCGCGTCGGGGCCTGGGAGCTGATTCGCACGGCCCTGGGCTACACGCTGACGCTGCCGCTCGGCGTACCGCTCTACGACGAGCCGGACTATCTGCCGCGCGCCATCGAATGCCTGCTGCACTGTCTGCTGAAGACGGACGTCTGACCCTGAAAAGGATGAAGGATGAATCAGAAAGAACCTCTTGGTTCATCCTTCATCCTTCCGCATTAGACCGGCTCGACGCTCACAATCAGGCCCTTATCGGCGAACTGTTCGACGTACAGTTCGGCGCGTTCGAGGTAGGTGATGAGAAGGATGGACCGGCCGCAGTGATGGGCCTCCCACATTTTGTGGGTGGCCTCGGCCCGCGGGAAGCGGGTCAGTTCCATGACGCTGCGCACCACGAACATCAGGTCAGTGAAATCGCGGTGCAGGACGACCTTGTAGCGGGGCAGTTGGCGGGTGCGCGGCTTCTCGAGCGGCCGTTGTTTTTCGGAAGTGCGCCCCGGCAGGTGGGGGACCGGCGGACGATCGGCGTGGGAGTGGCTCATGGGTGTTTCCCCTCGCCCGGATGGCATGGACTGGGAACAGCTTCCCTGCCAACGACGGACGTAGCTCTCTCTCGAATTATAAATCGCCCGTGGCGGCTCTTCTAATCTCGGCAGCGGCGCCGGGCATGAAGCGCGGAAGAAGGGGCTCCACCCGTATCGTTTGGGAGGAGATTGCCGTTGGAAGGGGCGCGTTTCGGCGAGGCCCTGGCCGGGAGGGCCCCCGATGCAGCTGCATGGAGGTGGTGGGCCGGCAACCCGCCTGTCGGCACGGGGTGGTCGCGGCCCGGCGTGTTGCGCAAGATAAACCCGGCGGAGAAGGCGCGGCGAGGACGGATCGAGGCAGACATGGCGAGCCAGACGGTCGATTGGCGGTCGAGCCTTCCCGGCGAGGTGCAGGGAGGCGCGGTCGCCATCGGCAACTTCGACGGCGCCCACCGCGGGCACGCCGCGCTCATCGCCGAGTTGCGGGCTCGCGCCCGTGCCGTGGGCGGGCCCGCCGTCGCCCTCACCTTCGACCCCCATCCGCTCCAGTTCCTGCGCCCCGAGCGGGCCTTGCCCCTGCTCACCACGCCCGCGGAGCGCGCCCGCCTGCTCCACGAGCTCGGCGCCGATCACGTCGTCATCCTGCGCACGGGGCCCGACCTGCTGCATCTGACCGCGGCGGAGTTCTTCGAGCAGGTGGTGCGCGAGCACCTGGGCGCCCGTCACGTGGTCGAGGGCCCCAACTTCGGCTTCGGCCGCAACCGCGAGGGCAACCTCGACACCCTGGCCGATCTGTGCCGGGCCGCCGGGATCGGCCTGACGGTGGTCGCGCCGCGGACGATCGACGGCGTCGAGGTGTCCAGCAGCCGGGTGCGCGCCGCCCTGCTGCGCGGCGACGTGGAGCAGACCACGACGTTGCTTGGCCGGCCCTACCGCCTCCCCGGCGTCGTCGGGACGGGACAGCGCCGCGGGCGCACCATCGGCTTCCCCACCGCGAACCTGGAGAGCGCCGCCACGCTCGTTCCGGGGGATGGCGTCTATGCGGTGCGAGCCCAACTGGGCGACGGGGGGAACTGGCCAGCCGCTGCCAACGTCGGCCCCAACCCGACGTTCGCCGAGCAGGAGCGCAAGGTAGAGGCCCACCTGATCGGCTTCGCGGGCGAGCTCTATGGCCAACCGATCGCCCTGGACTTTCTCGGCCGGCTGCGCGAGGTCCGCCCGTTCGGCAGCGTGGTGGAGTTGATCGAGCAGTTGCGGCGCGACGTCGAGGAAGCGCGGCAGTGGCCCGCGCCGCCCCTTCCCCCCCTGGCGTGAGGTAAGTCATGGGCGAACCGAGCGAGAACCCCCGGGAGAGGGTGGCGCGCGTGGTGGCCGAGGAGGTCTTGCCGCTCTTGCAAATGGACGGCGGGGGCGTCGAGGTGGTGGGCGTGGAGGACGGCGTGGTGCAGGTGCGGCTGTCGGGGACGTGCGGGAGCTGCCCGAACACGGTGCGGGCCGTGCTGATGGGGATCGAGGACGAGCTGCGCAAGCGAGTGCCGGGGGTGGAGTATCTGGAGGCGGTGCCGTGACGTCCTCACGAGCCGACCAGCTCGCGAATCGGCTGGCCGTTCTCGACGAGGTAGATGGGCCGGTTCTGGGCGTCCGGGAAGCTGACGCTGCGGGCGTCGATGCCGAGGTGGTGGTAGACCGTGGCCGCCACGTCCTGCGGGCTGATGGGGCGATCGACGACGTATTCGCCGCGCGGGTTGCTCTTGCCGACGGCCTGGCCCATCTTCATGCCGCCGCAGCCCATGAGCACGCTGAAGGCGTGGCCCCAGTGATCGCGGCCGCCGGCGTCGTTCATGCGCGGAGTGCGGCCAAACTCGCCCATGGCGACGACCAGCGTTCGCTCGTACAGCCCGCGCTGGTCGAGGTCTTCGACGAGGGCGGCGAGGGCCTTGTCGAAAGGCGGAATGAGGAGTTTCGCCCCCTCCAGAGTGCGCAGTTGCCCGGCGGTGCCGTGGTGGTCCCAGGGCACGCAGTTGACGGTGACGAAGGTCACGCCCGCCTCGATGAGCCGGCGCGCCAGCAGCGCGCTCTGGCCGAAGGTGTGCCGGCCGTAGCGGTCGCGCACGGCGGCAGGCTCGGCTTCGACGTCGAAGGCCTGGGCCACCTGCCTGCTGGTGAGGAGGTCGAACGCGCGCTGATAGTGCTGGCCCCTGTTGCTGGCGGCGCGGTCCCCGGCGCGGCGCACGGCGTCGAGGCTCGCGAGCACCTGGCGGCGGTCTTCGAGGCGCTCGAAGGTGAGGTCGCGGGCCAGGGCGAGGTTCTTCACGTGGAACGAGGGCAGATTGGGGTCGGACTCGGCGATGAAGGGGTTGGCCCCGCCGCCCAGGTAGGCGGAGTAGTGGAAGAAGTTGTCGGTCCCGCCGCGCAGGTGAGGAACGGCGACGTAGGGAGGCAGGCCCGGCCGGTTGGCGCCGCGCAGCTTCGCGACGGCGGAGCCGAGGGACGGCCGGCGCTGCACCTGAAAATCGGGGGCGTTGAAGGCGGGGCCCTCGAAGCCGGTGAGCATCCAGTGGTTGGCCTTGGTGTGGTCGCCGGAGCCGTGGTTGACGGTGCGCAGCACGGCGAGCTTGTGCATCAGCCGGGCCTGCTCGGGGAGGAGCTCGCCGAACTGAATGCCCGGAACCCTGGTGCGGATGGCCCCGAGCGGGCCGCGGAACTGGGCGACGGCCTCGGGCTTGGGGCCCCACGTCTCCATCTGCCCCGGCCCGCCGCTGAGCCAGAAGAGGATGACGCTGGCGTCGCGCTTCCGGGCGGGCGCATTGGCTTGCGCCGACTGTAGGCGGAGGAGGTCGGCCAGGCCGAGCCCGCCGAGGGCGCCTGCCTGGAGGAAGCTGCGCCGGGTGAGGCTGGAGCAATCGGAGGAGGCACTGCCAAGGACTCGCAACATGGGGGTGGTCCTTCGGGAGGCGGTGGGTGTTGTTGATGATCGCCGATGGCGGGGGCTTTGACAAGGGGGGCCCTGGGCGCCTGGTCGCTACCGCTCGAACCACGCCAGCGCCCGCCGCAACACGTCCTCCCGGTGCCGCGGCTGGCGGATGCCGTGCCCCTCGCCGGGATAGATCACCATCTGCGTCCGCACGCCGCGCGCCTTCAGCGCCCGGTAGAACATCCGCCCCATCACCAGAGGGCAGCGCCGGTCATCGCGGGAATGCAGAATGAGCGTCGGCGTCTCGACGCGCGGCGCCCAGGTCAGCGGGCTGTGCTTGCGCATGGCCGCGGGCACCTCCCAGGGTCGGCCGCCCATCTCCCACTCGGTCCAACTCGGGATGTCGCTCGTGCCCCACATGACGTTCAGGTCCGTCACCGCATTCTGCGCCACCGCCGCCCGGAACTGGTTGGTGTGGCCTACCAGCCAGCACGTCAGGAACCCGCCGTAGCTGGTCCCGTAGACGTACTGGCGGCTGCGGTCCACGAGCTTCTGTTTCACCAGGTGGTCGATGCCCGAAAGGACGTCGCGCACGTCTCCGCCGCCGAGGTCGAAGCGGTCGGCGTCGATGAACTTCTGCCCGTAGCCCGAACTGCCGCGAAAGTTGGGCTGGAACACCGCGTAGCCGTGGGCGGCGAACAGCTGCACCGTGAAGTCGAAGCCGAGGGCCGATCGGCTGTGCGGCCCGCCGTGGGGGTGGAGCAGTAGCTTGTAGGGCGGTCGCGCCACGCCCGGCGGCGGGGTCGTCAGTAGCCCCTCGATCTTCTTGCCCTCGCCATTGTCCCAGGCGATGACTCGAACTTCGCCGAGGGCCCGCCGGCGCAGGAAGGCGTTGCCCGCCGGCAGCAGTTGCCGCAGGCGCTCGCCCCGATCCAGCGGCGCTCGGGCCCCCTTGCCCGTGCGCAGATCGACGCGCACGGTCTCGGTGCGAGCCCCCACTTCGGCGCGGTAGACGAGGTGGTCGGCGCCGTCCCAGCAGTCCTCGGGCAGCGGGAACGTCGGCGGGAGGTGCGGGGGCCGCGATGCCCCGGGGCCGTGGTGGTCGAAGAGGACAGCCGATCGCGCCCCGCCCTCGCCCAGCGTCACGATGGCCAGGTTGAACACGTCCCGGTGCGAGCCCTTGCGAGGGACGCTCAGGCAGACCAGGCGCTTCCCATCGGGCGAGAAGCGCGGCGAGACTTCCGGCCCCGGTCCCGAGGTGAGCCGCCGCCGCGCCTTCGTCCGCACGTCGAGGGACCAGAGGTCGAAGTTCTTGTTGATGCTGTAGCGCACCGACTCGCGGTCGGCCGTGGCGTTGGCGTGGACCACGAGGAGCCGGCCGTCGGGCGACCAGTGCGGATCGCCGTGCCAGACGTCGTCGTTCGTGAGGCGCTCGATGCTCGTCGCCGCGTGAGTGCCAGGCGTCGGCGAGAGGTGCGCCAGCCACACCTGGGCCGGGCGGTAGCCGGTGTAGCCCTCGCCCTGATCGTCGCGCACCACTTCCACGCCCGCTTCCTTCTCCTCGGCGGAGCGCACGTCCTTGCCGTCGTCAGCCACGAACGCCAGGCACTTGCCGTCGGGCGAGAAGGCCAGCCGGCCGTAGAAGCCGTCGTTGAACACTCTGCCATACGGCTTGCGCGGGCCAGCGAGAGGAATCGCGGCCCCGCCCGCCGCGGGCATCAGCCACACGTCCACGCTGGGGTCGGACTCGGGTAGCGCCGAAGGCGTCTGCCGCCAGCCCCGGGGCCGCGGGCGGGTGGAGAGAAAGGCCAGCCATCTGCCGTCGGGCGAAAAGATGGGCGAGCGCGCGTCGGGCTCGCCCTTCTCCAGGGGGCGGGCGCGGTCCCTGGCGCCCTCGACCATCCAGAGAGAAAAGCGCTCCCTCTTCTCTTTGCGCTCCAGCCAGTGCCGGACGTAGGCGAGGCGCTTGCCGTCGGCGGAGACGGCGGGGGCCAGCGGCGAATCGAGACGATAGAGGTCGTCGAGGGAGAGGTGGCGCTTGCTCGGCGGGGCAGCGGCGGGAGAGGCCCCGGCGAGCAGCAGGGAAGCGAGGAGGGCGAGCGCGGAGCGGGAGAGCATGGTGGGGCCTCGTGGGTGGGGTCGAGGGCTGGCCCCAGGATACCACAGGGGCCCGTGCGGGTTGCGGAAAAAGCCTGCCCGCAGGACGGCTCAGGAGAGCCGTCCTACGGCAAACGAAGTCCTCCCGCTCGCCCTACGGCAACACCCGCGCCGCGTTTTCGTGGTAGACCGCCGCCAGCACGTCGGCGGGCAGGTCCAGCCCGCGCAGCGTCGGCATCGGCGGGCCCTCGGGCGGGGGCGAGTAATCGGGGTCGGCGATGGGGCTGGGCCCTTCCCAGGCGCTCTCCCACAGCGTGCGCATGCACCAGTAGCGGCTTACGTAGTGGTCGCGCGGCAGGCCGTGGCGCGTCACCGCGTCGGAGCCGAACAGGAAGCGGCCCGGGTGGCGCAGCACCAGCGCCCGCACGGCGTCGCGGTGGGCCGACACCTCTCGCACCTGCCATTTCGTGGCGCTGGTGTCGAAGAGGAGGTGGGGGTAGCGCTCCAGCAACGCCTCCAGGTGGTCGGGGTGCTCGGGGTCGCCTCCCACGTGGGCGGCGATCCACGTCGCGTCCGGGAAGAGCGCCAGCATGCGCTCCAGGCCGACGTACTGGTCGGCCTTGGTGCCATACTTCGCGACGTCGGCGTAGACCGTGCGGAACCAGGCGTCGGGGTCCGCGACGTGGACCATGAAGACGCGGGCGCCTGCCGCGCGGGCTCGCCGCGCCGCCTCGATCCGCCACGGAGCGTCCACGAAGAGCCCGCGGTCGCGGCCGCGCGGCGCCGCCCAGAACTTGAACATCCGCACGCCCTGTTCGAGGAAGCGGTCGAGCAGCCGGTAGGCCGCGTCGTCGGGCTCATCCAGCTTCTTGGCGATGGGGCCGTTGAAGGCGATGCGGTCGCCGAAGCGCGCGCGCAGCGGGGCGACGTCCTCCGGAGGACACATCGAGTAAATGCGCCGCACGCCGAACTCGGCGGCCACGTCGAGCATCGTCTCGGCCTGAACCATCGCCTCGGGGCCGGCGTCCACCGCGCCCTCCGGCTTGATGCGCATGACGTGGGCGTGGGCATCGACCAGCGGGCCGGCGTACGCGAGATGGCCGCGCTCGCTGAAGTCGAGGCCGGTCACGTTGTGTTCGGGGGGGGTGGTGACGTCCATGGAAGTATGGGGTGATGGGGAGAATGCTATTAGTCGGAAGGACACCGACGCGTGGGGTCATTCCTCCTCGTCCTCGTCGAAGATCTGGAGGACGGGTTGCTCCTCGCCCTCTTCCGCCGCGAACAGGCCGAGAGCCCCGCCGGCCTCTTCGAGCAGGGCCGTCAGCTCTTCCAGCGAGCCCAGCTCGATGAACCACGTGTACTCGCCGGGCCAGGCCTTCGACTCCGGCCCGCGCACCGCGCCCTTGCAGGGCGGGCCTCTGGACACGGGCCCCTGGGAGGCCCGGCAGACGAGGAACTTCATCGGCGCTGCCCTCCTCCGTTCTCGACGCGGGTGCCGGCGGCTCGCCCATCGTCAATTATAGCGCGAACGCGCCTGGCTCAGTCCTTCTTCTCGAGCCGGCCCATCGGCGGATGGCGGAGGTGGTGCCCGGTGGCCTTCTGGTAGGCGTGGCCGACCGCGAGCAGCTCGGCCTCGCCGAACAGCCGGCCCGTGAACGCGATCGACTTCGGCACCGTCACCTTCCCCCGCCGCACGAAGCCGTTGGGCAGCACCACTTGCGGATGGCCGGTCAGGTTCGTCAGCACCAGGTCGTTTCCGCCGACGTAGAGATCGACCTTTTCCATCACCTCGGCCATCTCCTCCATGAGGCGAGCGCGGACGCGGTTGGCCCGCAGGTAGTCGCCGGCGGAGATGAACTGTCCGGCCTGGAAGGACGACTGCCAGCTCTTCGGCACCTGCTTGCCCTCGCGCGTCAGCTCGTCGAAGAGGGCGGCGGCCTCGGCGTAGAGGATCATCGTCAGCTCGTTGATGGGATGCTTCGAGGGCAGCGCGATCGGAACGAGCGCGAGCCCCAGGCGGCGCAGCAACTTCAGCTCTTCCTCGCCGGTTCTCTTCGGGAAATATCCCATCTTCAAAGTGCGCAGATCGCGGGCCAGCGGCCAGGAGAACGGGCGATCGACGGCGCTGGCGTCCTTCCCATCGCGGCCGTGGATGGCGCCGAACACCAGGGCGCAGTCTTCCAGGGAGCGGGCGATGGGGCCGATCTTGTCCATGCTCCAGGCCAGGGCCATGCAGCCGGCACGGCTGACGCGCCCGAAGGTCGGCCGCAGCCCCGACGTGCCGCAGACGCGACACGGCGAGACGATGCTGCCCAGCGTCTCGCTCCCCAGCGCGAACCCGACGAGCCCTGCCGCGGTCGCGCTGGCCGAGCCCGCCGACGACCCGCTCGAGCCTCGGGTGGGGGACCACGGGCTCTTCGTCTGGCGGTCGCCGAACCAGCGGTCCCCCGACGCCAGGGCCCCCAGCGACAGTTTGGCCACCAGCACGGCGCCGGCGTCGTCGAGCCTTTGCGCCACGGTCGCCTTGCCGTCGAGCCGCTGCGCCTTGTAGGCCTCGGCCCCCCAGGTTGTCGGATAGCCGGGGTAGGAGATCAGGTCCTTGGCCCCCCAGGGGATGCCGTGCAGTGGCCCTCGGTAGCGCCCAGCCGCTATCTCCCGGTCCGCCTGCGCGGCCTGCGCCAGGGCCGTCTTCTCGGTCAAGGTCACCACGCACTGAAGCACGGGATCGTATTGCTTGAGCCGCTTCAGGTAGAGCCGGGTCAGCTCGACCGAGCTGACCTTTCGCTCCCGTACCAGGCCGGCGAGGGCGGTGAGGGGAAGGAAGGCCAGGGCCTCTTCCGAAGCCGGCTTTTCCGGAGCGCCCTTCTCGGTCATCGCTACCGTGCCCGTCCGCTGTCCGGGGGGCAGGCCCGGGGCGGGGTTGAACGCGAGGGGGAACGGCACGCTGTTGTCGAGCTTGACCGCGCGGAGCTTGCGAAACTCGCGCTGCCAGCGCTCGACCGTGCGGGCGACGGCCTTGCGGTCGTCGTCGGTGAGCGCAAGCCCGGCGACCCACTCGGCCTCCTTGATCCGCTCGGCCGTGATCGGTGTGAGCTTGTCCCCCTCGGCCGCGACGGCGCGCTGAAAGACCTCCGAGCCGATGCCCGCGGCCGCCAGCGCCGCGAACAGCCCGCGGCGTGTCAGGCCGGAGGCCGAAAGAGGCGGGGCGTCGTGGGAAGGTTGTTGGCTCATGAGGTGCTCGTTGCGGGCCAGGACGTCCGGAACAAACGCTCCTGACAGGTTATCGACGCGCGCATTGGGGGACAAACCCGACCCGGGGCCGGTCTTCGGCTCGCGGCCTCAGCGCCCGGAAAATGTCTCCGCTGAAAAGCGCGGCCCTCGCGGTCACGCCGGGCAAGGGGCGCCGTAGTAGGTGCGGAAGGACGAGGCGAGACACAAGGGGCCTCGAACACAACTTACCCGACGTGTCCGCTAGACGAGGGCCCAACCTCGCGGCGGGCGCAAAACACCCGAAGGAGAGTGGACGATGAAGCGTTTGATGCTGGCGGTGGTGGCGTTGCTGGTCGCGTTGGCCCCGGTCGCCGAGGCGGGCCGGCTTGCCGGGCCGGGAGTGGACATGACCGTGGTGCTGGGCAACAGCACCGACGTGTACACGGTCACCTTCGTGGGCGGCCAGGCGGCCGTCATCACGGTCATCGGGGACCGCGGCTCGGACCTGGACCTGTACGTCTACGACGAACTGGGCCGGCTCGTCGCCAAGGACGACGACCTGACCGACCGCTGTGTGGTCGCGTTCACCCCGGCGGTGACGACGACCTACAAGGTGCGCGTCGTCAACCGGGGCGTGGCCAACCGCTACACCATCCGGACCAACTGAGCGAAAAGCTGTCCCTGGCCGCGCGGGATCGTTTCCGCGCGGCCAGGGGCTTTGTTCTTGCGCCGCACCGAAGGCAAGTCAGCACCGAGCCCTGAAAACCGCCCCTTCGATCGCCAGCATCCTTGCCTTTGTCGCCAGCCCCCCGTGGGCCGAAAACCCACCGGGCTTCCCACCGGCGGCCAGGATGCGATGGCAAGGAATGATGAGCGCGACCGGGTTTCTCCCCAGGGCATGTCCCACCGCTCGGGCCGCCGTGGGCCGGGCCAGGGCCCTGGCGAGCTCGCCGTAGGTGCATGTCTGTCCCGCTGGGACCTTGCGAGTGGCTTCGTACACCTGGCGCGCGAACGGGCCGGCCCCGTCCAGGTCGAGGGCGACCTCCCCAAAATCTTGCATTTCACCCCCGAGGTGCCGGCATACTTTCTCGATGACCTCGGCGATTGGCGGGGGAGGTTGGCTCGCGCTGTGCGCGGCGGCCCTCCGGGCAAGCCTCGACTCGGTCGTCTTCGTCGTTGCTTCCGGCAGTTGAAGGAGCGCCACGGCAGGGGCGACGCCAGGGCCCTCCCCTTCGCTCCAGGCGATCCCGCACCATCCCAGCGGCGCCTCGAAGAGGCAGTATGCGAGTTGCTTCATGGGGCTGGCTCCTTCCGGCTTGGTGGGGGCGGCCCCTTCGGCCGCAGGCTCCGTGACCGGCGACGAAGCAGGATCCCTCTCTCTTCGAGGTAGTCGGCCACCCCGCTAAGGGCGAGCGGATCGCCGGCGATGTAGTCTCTCATCATCTGCTTCTTTTCTTCGGGGAACGGCTCCGACAGGCAAGCCGTCCACTCCCAGCCCGCAGGAACGGAAGTTCGCTTCCTATTTTCGCAACCCCGCCGGCGCTGGTCCTTGCCCATGAGTTTCGGCGGTGCGATGAACAGGCCGAGTCGCTCCATGACGGTGCGCACCCTTCCCACGTAGGTCGGGCTGGCTTTTTGCTGCCGGGCTATCTCCCGGTCCGAAGGTGCCGAATCTTTGGGCTCGACGCAGAACCGCTTGGCAACCCTTCGGAATTTTTCATCGGATGCCATGTGTCGTTCCGTGGACAGTTGACGCCTCGGCGCCGTAACGCCGCAACACGTTATTTATGCTTGGCTTGCGTCATGTTCGGCCAGCCTGCCGCCAATGAAACTCTGTACCAAATGAAACGTGAGATGAGAATCAATCACCCCTCAAGGGGAGTTGAGGTTCGGAGGGTCGATGCCAATGTCAGTATCGAGGAAGGCTCTCGACCGATCTCACCGGAGGCATTCTATGCGAAGTGTCAAGCAGACCAAGGCAGTGTCGGAAGTCAAAGATGAACTGCGGTGGTGGGGGGCGGCAAAACTGGCCCGCCGGGCGGCGAGACTGGAGAAGTGGTTCATGATCGACGAGGCCGAAAAGGATGAACTGTGGGGGCGGGCGGCGAAACTGGCCCGGCGGGCGGCGAAACTGGCCCGCCGGGTGGCGAAACTGGAGAAGTGGTTCATGATCTACGAGGCCGAACTGGAGGCGATGTCCGACAACGAACTGTTGCAGGAGTATGCCGCCAGGATTGCTGACGACCCGATCACTCTCGTCGCCGGGTAAACCGGGCGAAAGGTGAGCAAGATGTTTCGCCCCGGCTGGGGGCCAGGCAAGGCCGGCGAACAAGTCGCCGGCCTTCTCGTTTAACTCGCCACCAATTCATCCGTCATCAGTTGGTGGCGCCGGCCCCTTCGGGCGCAGGCCTGCCGCCACCGCCGCTGGAGGACGCGAGGGCTGTGAAAAAGGCCCTGTCCGGCGACAGGCGGCTCCACGAACCTCTTTATAGTTCCGCGGCCCTTTTGCCGGGTTGCCTTGACTTTCTTTCGCAAATTTGCGAATAATCTTGCGACAAGGGAGGCGCCGATGCCGAAAACCCGTGTCGTGTTCTACAAGGAGGAAGGCAGCACGCCGGTCCTCGACTGGCTTGGCTCTCTTCAGCCGCGCGAGGCGGTCGCCAAGTGCATTGTCGCGATCAATCTCCTCAAGGAGCGGGGGCACGAACTGAGGCGGCCACACGCGGACTTCTTGGAGGACGGCATCTACGAGTTACGCGCCCGACAGGGAAAGGTGCAGTTCCGCATCCTTTACTTCTTCGAGAAGCAGTTGGCGGTCCTCGCGCACGGCTTCATCAAGCCCGGCAAGAAAGTGCCTCCCGGAGAGATCGAGCGGGCCAACGGCTTCCGGGAACGCTACAAGACAGACCCTGCAAAGCACACGCACGAGGAGGACGGACACGTGGCCAAGACCTCGGACGCTGCGGAGGTCCTGCGACGGCGCTTCGTCGAGGGCAAGCCTGGGATGGAGGCCCTCGTGCGCGAGGAGCGCGTCAAGGCGAACGTGGCCCAGCAGCTTTACGACCTGCGGACCGAGGCCGGCCTCTCCCAGAAGCAACTGGCCGAACTGGTCGGGACGACGGCCTCGGTGATCTGTCGGCTGGAGGACGCCGACTACGCGGGCCACTCCCTGACCATGCTGAACAGGGTCGCAGCTGCGCTGGACAGTCAGATCGAAGTCCGGTTCGTCCCCCTCGGCCTGAAAAAGGCAACGTTGCCAGCGCCAAGGGGCGCGGCCCCGAGCGTCAGGACAGACCGGCAGGAGGCCCCAAGCGGCCGAGCAAGCCGACGCGGGCACAAGCCCCCATCGAGGAAGAAAGGGTGACGGGACGGTAAGGCCTGGCCCTGGGACCACCGAAAAAAGTCGGGGGAGAAGGTTGTTTGCAAGCCCTTCTCCCCCGACCTTTTCGCGAATGGGCGCTACTGGATTTGAACCAGTGACTTCTACCGTGTGAGGATAGCACTCTAGCCGCTGAGTTAAGCGCCCGACGGAGAGGCCTGTTCGACCTCTCTTCAATTGTATTAGACTCGCCGAGCCGCGAAAAGGTTCGCCTCCTCGGCAAGGGTCGAGGCGAGGCCCCTTCGATCACATCTTGGGCGGGGTGGTGACGTTGTTGCCGGGCGTGGTGATGTTGTCCTCGAACTTCGGCGCCGTCGTCGCGATGCGCTGCGGCGGGCGCGGCTGGTCGAGGGCCGCCGGGCTCTGCTGCGGGGGCGTCGTCGTCGAGCTCTCGAACTCGTCTTCGAGCCCCTTGATGCCCTTCTTGAACTCGACGACGCCCTTGCCGAGGTAGCGGCCGACCTCGGGCAGTTTGCGGCCGAACAGCAGCACGCCGATGATCAGCAGGATGATGATCTCCTGCGGGCCGAGGTTGAAGAAGCCGAACAGCGGACTGAACAAGGGACTCATGGCACAAGCCTCGTGGAGGGTGGACGTTGATGGTTTTCGCGACGTTGTTGCGGTTGGTGGGCGAGGCAGCGAAGCCACGCCGACAAGTTTTCATCCCAACTATATCAGGCGATACCGGCCCCGGACAAGGAAATTTCGAGGGGGACCGCCAAGCCGCAAGCGGCGGGCCCGGCAAGTGTGCCGCTTGCGGCTTGGCGACTGCGCCCCGCTCAGGGCTGCTTGTTGAGCGAGCGGACGTCCTCCGTCAGGGCGCTCGTCTCCTGCTTGAATTCGACGAGGGCCTTGCCCAGCGAGCGGGCCAGGCCCGGCAGCTTGTTGCCGAACAGCAGCAGGCCGACGGCCAGGATCACAACGACTTCCGCCATGCCAAGTCCGAACATGATCGTGCTCCTCCGCAGGGAAGCGAGACCGCAGCGCCCCGAAATCGGCGGCCTGGAAGCTGGTTCGAGACGGCTGAAGCGCAACCATCAGGAACGGCGCCCGGCCAGAAGGTGTCGGGGGTGCTTGGGGTGGGAACGTATTGGAGGGGTCGGAGCAACGACGCCCTGCGGGGCACCCGAACGGGCGGGTGTGGAAGGTATTGTATCACCGCCCTGCGCGGGATGACAACAAGAAATTGGCGAAAATGCGCGCCGGGGCGCCAGCGCGACGCCCTGTCCGCCTTGCCACCGGGCCGGTATGCTGGCAAGGGGCGCACGAATGCCATCCTTGATCCAGGGCAAAACATCATGAAGCGATTCGCGGCGGCGGTGTTGGCGACGGCCCTCCTGCTCCTGGCCCGAGGGCCGGCCGAGGCCCAGGACAAGGCCCCATCGACCGCCTACTATCCGCTCGAGGTCGGCAACACCTGGTACTACAAGGTGGGCCAGAACCACTTCACCATCAAGGTCGAGAAGCTCGAAAAGATCGGCAAGGTCCTGTGCGCCCGGCTCGAAATGACCGTCGGCGACAAGACCAAGAAGGCCCGCTCGTTCGAGCACCTCGCCGTCCACAACGGCGCCCTCTGCCGCTTCGCGCTCGACGGCAAGGAGGCCAAACCGCCCATCCCCTTCCTCAAAGTCCCTCCCAAGGCTGGCGACAAGGCCTGGGCCATCGAGAGCAAGGTCGGCATGCAGGTCGTCAAGGGCAAGTTCAGGCCTTGCAAAGAGGAGGCCTCTCTCAAGCTCTCCACGGGACTGGAGTACAAGAAGGTTTTTACCGTCACCAGCGAGGAGTTGATGGTGAACGGCATCGAGGTCAAGATCGCCTACAGCTTCGCCGAGAACATCGGGCTGGTGAAGCTCGAGATCGGCATGGAGGGGCAGAAGATCGTCTACGAGCTGGAGAGGTTCGAGAGGGCGGAGAAGGCGGAGAAGGCCAAGGACAAGGAGTGAGCCCTCGCGAAACGGCCAGCAAGAGGGGAGTGGAAGCGCGCCCCTCTTGCTGGCCGTTTCGCGATCCCCTCACCGCCCCACCTTCAACCGCACCGTGACCGGGAAGTGGTCGCTCGCGCCGCGCTCCGCCATCCCCCGCTTGTCTTTCGGCCCGCCGAATCGGTTGGGGCGCCCGCGCCGGTCGGCCATCTCCTTCACGATCGTCGCCGACGACCCATCTACCGACCAATCTCCCCCGCCCAGCAGCCCCGCCGAGACTGCCATCTGGTCGAACACGAACGGCTTCGCGCCGAAGTAGAGCGACCCCTCGCCCTTCTTGTAGTGCTCGGCGAAGAGGTTGTACAACAACGGCGGCTCGCCGCTGGCCTTCACCTTCGCCACGTCGTCGCTGGCGTGCAGGTGCTCGCTCGCGCTCGGGTCGGTCGGGTTGTCGTTGAAGTCGCCGCAGACGAGGAGCGCCACTTTTGGGTTGGCCTTGTGGATGGCGCGAAACCGCCCGTAGATCTGGTCGGCATAGTGGCCGCGCGCCTTGCCCGTCTTGTCGGAGAGGCGCGACGACCAGTGCGACGCGATCACCACCAACTCGCGGCCCTCCGCCTCCAGGTGGACCTCCAGGATGCGCTGCCGCTTGCCCAGCAGCCGGGTGCGGTCCTTGTGGGCTTTCAAGCGCGTGATGATGCCACAGGCGATGCTGCGACCGCCCGCCGGGTCCTTGTACAGCACCGTCGGGTAATGGTCGGCCTCGTTCTTCAGGCGCGCGTTCAGCCCCTTCTGGAGCAGCTCGGCCGAGTAGTACGACTCCAGTTCCGCCAAAGCGATGACGTCGGGGCCACGCCCTCCGTTCATCCCTAGCAGCACCTTGCACAGGTTCTCGATCTTCTTCGCCAGCGCCGCCTTGTCGTTGGCGAACCACGTGTCGTATTCGCGGTCGGGCGACTTGGTCCACCCGTCCACGCGGTCGTCGAAGAAGTTCTCCACGTTCCAGAAGCACAGCAGATAGCCCAATTCCTCTGGCCTGCCTCGCGGCCCTCCTGGGCCGGCCGCCGGCCCGCAGCCCAGCGCGACCGCGCCGACCAGCGCCAGCAGGATCGCGACAACACGCCAGCGATGCGGCAAGGACATGACAACGCCTCCTTTTTCTCTCCCCGATGGGGGCACGCGACGTCCGGGCCGCAACTCCGCCATCGCCGACAAACGACCGCCGGCGTCGCGCCCGGAAAGGCGCCAGGCGCAGGGTGTCGCTTTCCGCGGCAGCGGCGAAGGGCGGGCGGAGGGACGAACTTCCCTGTGAGTATACGCGGCCGCGAGCGCCGTGGGGCGGGCGGGCCAAGTTCGACGTGTCAGGTGATGTGAAGAATGGCCCGCGACATCGGGGCGGTCCTGGGCCTGGCGGGCTGCCCGGCTCGCGGCGGACTGCGAAATGAGCGGCTAGCGCCGGGCCACGCCAGGCCGGCCCCCCGCCTTGAACCAGGCCCAGGGCAGGAGCCGGGAGAGCCGAGTTTGCCCGGCCGGCGCGAGGCCCACGACCTCCCGATTTTGCTCGCACGCCTCATAACAACCAGCCCGGAGCCGGTTGGGCACCGGCACTGCGCGGCACCGGAACGCGCCCCGTTGGGACCAGGCCACCGAGGACTCGACGGCGAGGCCGGCGCTCTCCAGCGCCTCGATCGCCGCGCGCATGTTGGGGCTGAACCAGTTCGACTCGTCCCCGGGCGTCAACTCGCCGCCGAGGTACTGCCTCCAGATCGGCGTCCCCTGGAGGGCCGGACAGGTGGCCCCGCCGCCGTCCGGGGTGCGCTGGTAGGGGGCGTCGTCGATCACGTGCGACTCGACGAGGACCAGGTCGCGGGCGACGCTGCGAACGCGATCGATCCCCAGCAGAGGGTAGCGGAGGTGGTACAGGACGCCGAGGAACAGCACCAGGTCGAACGTCCCCAGTTCGCGGGGCGAGATCGCGTAGAGGGATTGGTGCCGGTACTCGACGCGCGAGCCGAGCACCTTCTTGAGGCGGTTGAACCCGAACTCTTCGGGGTCTTCGAGCCCCAGGGCGACGACCTCGGCCGCGCCCCGGCGCTCGCACTCGAAACTGAAGCAGCCGTGGAAGGCACCGACGTCGAGGACGCGCTTGCCGGTGAGGTCTTCCGGCAGGCCGACGATCTGACTCAGCTCGGCCACCGGGTTGCGCCCGGGCGTGTCCACGCCCCGGAAGAGCTCCCACTTCTGGTGCCAGTGGGTGCCTGCAAAGAACCGTTCGGGCGAGAAGTTCCTGGGCGCTTCGGGAATCGAGTGGTGCGCTGCCATGCGCGAGGCTCCGTATGTTTTTGGCGGTCCCGAGCGGGGAGGGTCAGCGCCCCCCGCCGCTCCTCTTGCCGTGAAAGACCCAGCGCTGGAACGGCACCCAGCTCGGGCGCAACACCTCCGAATACTTCCCCACCACGGAGACCTCGTCGAAGCCCACGCGCTCGAGCATGTCAGTGATGCACTTCCGGTTGAACCCCCACCAGGAGCGCGCGTCCGTGGCCATGCTCATCTTCCCGAAGAAGCAGGCGAGCGGCAGCGACTCCTCCACGCCCATGACGTCGGCGGTCACCACCAGGGTGCCCCGGCAGAGGGGCGCCACCACCTTCAATGCCTCGAAGGGGGACATGAGATGGATGAGGATGTCGCCGAGGATGACCCAGTCGAAATCCCGCTCCCCGAGGGCCTCCGCGCTCAATTTGTAGATCGTCGAATAACAGCGCCGGACCGACGAGCCCAATTGCTGGTGGCAAAAGTCAAACGGTCCCCTCAGGTGGCGGTAATAGGCCTCCTCCAGCGTCGCCGCCCCGTGATAATCCGCGATCACCTGGAGGACGCGGGCCCTCTCTTCGGGGATGACGTCCCACGTCTGGAGGGACGGGAGCTCGACGGACACGACCTGGGCCCCCCGCTTCTCGCACTCGAAGGCGAAAAACCCCGTGGCGGACCCCACGTCGAGGACCTTCATCCCGCGCATGTCGTCCGGGAAATGGAAGGCCGGCATGCAGGAGCGGAAGTCGTACTGGCCGGGCGTGACGAGGCCGTCCCCCAGGTCGATGGTGTGATACCAGTAGAATCGATCCAGGCCCGGGAACGGTATCGCCCGCGCTCGCTCGGCGAAGTTCGCGGTGAGCCGCTCGTGCTCCTCGACGATCGGCTGGAGCAGTTCCGCAGGGGAGGGCGGGGGGGGGGTCGGCGGGGGGGCGGCCTCCACCGGCCTTTCCACCGGGGCCTCGGCCTGGACGACGGGCGCCGGCAGGGCTTCGGCATTGCCAGCGGGCGGGGCCGGAGGAGAACTGCCGCCCACGCGCGTCGCCTTGCGCCCCACCCGAACGAGAAGTGCCGCCACGCCTTCGTCGGCGAGGATGCGGCGAACCTTCGCCATTAGCTTCATCGTCTCTCCAGCGCGAGAAGAGGTCGGCCCCCGTTTGATTTCAACCGTGGGGCGTTGGGGGATGCGAGGTGGTTTCCGGGCCGCACTCTATCCCACGCCGCGAGGGGCGGTCAAGGCGAGAAGATGCCCCGAAGCCGGCGGACGCCGTGCCGCGCTCGCCGGCCCAGCGACGACCAGAGAGACCGGCGCGCCCTTCCCAACTGGCCCGCCGCCACGTCCTCGAACGGGTGGGCCACCGGGCCCATCGTCGCCTGCTTCTCGGTCAGAGCGCTGAGCTGGCGGGCCAACTGGTCGATCGTCGCCTGCTTCTCGGCCAGGGCGCTGGCGAGCCGCGCGCAGGTCTGCGCGGGCGGGAGCAACTCCATGCGGCCGGAGACCTCGAGCTGCTTCACGCGCCCCGGAGGAGCGAAATACAGCCGGGCGTCGATCGAATCGAACACGTGCTCGCCGCCCACGAACGTGCAGGCGTGGCGGGAGAGGCTTGCCGGGGCCAGGTCATGAACGACGTCGTTGGCGTCCCGGTAGCGGAAGCGCTCCACCTTGATGCGCCCCAGGCGGGGCTCCTCGAACGGCACCCAGGCGATGGTCCGCGGCGAGGAGAACTGCTCGAGGTTGAAGTTCAGCCAGAACTGTGGGACGTGAGGGTTGACCGGCTGCCGGACCATGTTCTCGGGAAGCCACCCGTCTCCCTGCTCGACGGCGACGACCGAGTTGCTGCCCGCGAACAGCTTGGCGACGTCCAGCTTCTTCAACGTGTCCGCGAAGCTGATACTATCGTAACGGTAGGCGCGTTTCAGCACCGCCGCGCCCTCTGGATCGTTGAGCAGATGATACAACCTTTCCACCGCGATCAAGGGGTCCAGGTGCCTGGAGGTGCGGAGGTACAGAAACGCCTCTTCGCAGGCGCGCTCCATGTCGGAGTAAAAGTCGGGGTTGATCAGGTGAGGGCGAAACGCCTCGCGGAAGAGCTCGGTGGGGATGCCCTCGAAATAGGTTTTCATCACGAGGTACATCTCGTTGATGACGCGCATCTGCTTGTCGGGGGCCGCCCCGCTGAGGTTCTCCCAGCCGGTGCGGATGCGGACCTTGTAGAGGCGATCCGGCAAGGTCTCGAACTCGTATTTCTTGAGCAGTTGCACGAAGCGCCCCAGGTCCCCGGCCTGGAAGAGGGCCGGGTCACAGACGCCGGCCTCGAGGAACACGCGTAACTCGCTGAACGCGGTCAGGCCCGACCACCGCGGCGACGTACAACTCGGGGCGAAGAACAACCGTTCGAGGAACTGCGCGCGGCTGACCTCGAGGTCGTCGAACATCTCGGGGTAGAAATCGCCCGCGAGCGGCTGGCCGTCGTCGTCGATGAATTCCGCACCGCTGAACAGCACGCGGGCCGGGCCGCGCTCGTACGCTTCGCGCTGCTTGCGCAGGCGGTCTGGATGAAGGACGTCGTCGCCGGCCATCATCGCCAGGTATTTCCCCCGGCAGGCGTCCACCCCCGTGTTCGTCGCCACACTGGGCCCCTGGTTGGGCTGGTGGATGTAACGGACGCGGGGGTCGCGAATGGATCGGACGATCTCACCCGTACGGTCGGTCGAGCCGTCATCGACGACGACGAGCTCGAAGTCTTCGCAGGTCTGCGCGAGGACGCTCTGAACGGCCTCTTCAATGTACTTCTCGTGGTTGTACGTGGTGGCGACCACGCTGATCGACGGGTTGGACAGGCTCACGATTGGCTCCTTTGGAATCGGGCGCCTTCGGACGAGGGAGGAGCGGCGAAACGGGGGCGCTCGCAGGCGAGTTGGTAGGCACCCAGGACTGTGCGGGCGGTCGCGGCCCAGGAAAACCGGGCCGCCTGCGCCACGGCCCGCTGCCGCAGGGTCGTCCGCAGAGGCTCGTCTGTCGCCAACCGCTGCATGGCCCCGGCGATCCGAACCTCGTCCAGGGGATCGACGAGCAGGGCGGCATCGCCGGCGACTTCGGGCAACGACGTGGTGTCGGAGGTGATGACCGCAGCCCCCTGACTCATGGCCTCGAGCACGGGGAGCCCAAAACCTTCCCAGAGGGAGGGGTACAAAAAGCCGAAGCAATTCTGGCTCAGCCAGCGCAGGGCCTCGTCCTCCACGTACCCCGTCAGGAGGACGTCGCCCGCGAGGCCCCCTTGCTCGATCAGGCCAGGTAACTCGCCCATCAACCAGCCGCTTGCGCCGGCGAGGACGAGGGGCAGTACCTTGCCTTGGGCTGCCTTGAGCCGCGCGTAGGCCCCCAGCAACCGGCGGTGGTTCTTGCGCGGCTCGAGGGTGCCCACGCTTAGCCAGAACTGGTCCGGGCGTAGGTGCGACAGCGCCTCGGGCCGCGGCACCGGCGAACGGTCGGTACACCGGCTGGCCAGGTGGGCGACCACCACCCGCTCTGCCGGGACGTGGGGAAACACGCGCAAGAAGTGGTCTTTGGTGAAGCGAGAGATCGCCACGATCGCGTCGGCGTGGCAACTGGCGCGGAAGACGCCCCGGAAGCAGCCGAAGCGGTTGGCCTCCGTCGTCCACTCGGGATGGTCCAGGAAGTGGAGGTCGTACAGAGTGTAGACCAGGCGAGCCCGCCGCAGCGCGGTGGGGCAATAGAAGTTGTTGGCGTGGACCACGTCGGGCCAACCGAGGCGAGCCTCCAGGTCCGGCGGCGGGGCCTGCCAGAAGGCCCGCGCCGATTCGAAATCCGTGTGCGTCACGCAGCGGCGGAACGCGGGGTTGTCGATCGGACACGTATCGGCGGCCCAGTCCGCGTTCCAGAAGAAGTCGCCGAACGTGGGATACAGGAGGTACTCGTTGTGCGCATCGACCTCGGCCAGATGGCGGGCCAGGCTGTGGGCAAAATGCCCACAACCCGTCTTGGCGCGTCCCGTCTGGCTGACGTCGAAGCCGATTCGCATCGGGCCTTCCTCTTTCGGTCTGGCCGGTCGCCGGCCGTGCTCAGGCCGCTCCCTGCAACAGGTCCGTGGAAGAACCGGCGTCGGTGAGCCTGCACTGTGTACAAGGCCTTCCGAGGGAGCGCGTGTCGGGCCCCAGGCCGTGCTCGCTGGGGCGGAACGTTGGCTCGATCAGGATTTCCACGTGGCCCCCCTCGCGGGGCAGAGGGCGGCGGGCCTCGAAGGGCTCGCAGGGCGCCAGATCGACCGACGCGTCCGCTCGACCGTTCACCACGACGCAGACCTTCGACCGGCCGGGCAGTGCCACCGGGGGGGGGGCCAACGTCAGGTGCAGGGTACGCGGCGAGGGGCTTGGGCGAAACGTCACGATCACCCGTCCACCCGTCCAGCCGTCCGAATGGGCCCCGTGAAGGGAGTCCTGACGGGGGGCCCGATCCTCGAGGGCCTCCTGGAACAGGTTCGCGTACTCCCGGGCCATCCGCTCCAGCCCGCCCCTGCTCTGGGCCCGTTCGCGCCCTTGGGCCAGTTCCAGCCCACCGAGCTCCCAGCGCTCCAGGGCCCCGACGATCTCTTCGGGCTTGCGCGGGTCGAAAAGAATGCCCGCGTCCCCCACGACCTCGCGAAGGCTCATCCCGTCGCTGCAAAGGACCGATTTGCCGCAGGCCATCGCCTCCAGCAACGCGGCGCCAAGTTCCTCGTACAGAGAAGGGAAGATCACCGCCGCGCACGCGCCCAGTAACGCGGCTTGCTCCGTCGCGCGGAGGTCCCCGGTCAGGACGACGTGTGAACCGAGGCCCATCCGGTTTGCCGCGTCTCGAGCCTCCCGAATGTCGCCGGGGGCCCCTCCCGTCAAGACGAGCCGGAGGCCCGTCGCGGGATGACGGGCGCGGTACGTTCCAAACGCGGCGAGTAGCATCTCGTGGTTGTGGTGGCGTTCCAGGCTCGAAGGATACAGCAAGAACCGCTCCCGGGAGAGCCCGTATCGGCGGAGCACCCTGGAGGTAGCGCCCCAGCGGAGGGGCGGCCGACGTTCCGTCGCACCAACGAGGATGGTGCGCAGCCGCTCGGGGCCCATCCCTGCCTGCTGCAAGGCCGTCTGCCGCACGTGTTCCGAGACGCAGACCAGGCGGGAGGCAACGCGCACGGCCTCTCGGAAAGCACCCTCTCGCTCCGCGCGCTCCTGCGGCGAGAGGAAATCCGGGTAAGCCAGATACAAGAAGTCGTGCAGGACCGAAACGGTCGGGACGGTCGGGTCGTGGTGAGACGAGGCGGTCAGGGGGCAGAAAAGCAAATCGGCGCCGAGGGCGGGCGGCAGGGGGAGGGGCAGGGGCGAAGGCGGTCGCCGGCGGAGAGGCAAGGCCAGTCGCCGGAGCAGACAGGCGGCCCGGCTGAGCCACGGCGCTGCCGATGGGGTCGCGCCGCTGGAGACGCAAAACCGGCGAACGTTTCGGCCCTCGATGGTCCCGGCGGTGGCGTGGTTGGAGGGAGACGTGAGCAGATGGAAGTCCCAGGCCGGGTTGAGGCGCGCCACCGCGCCGACGAGATCGAGGGCCAGGAGTCGGGCATCGTCGCTGGGGCGGGCGGGCAGAGGCGTCAGGTCAACGGCGACTCGCACGCGGTGCGTCCTTTCCACCGATCCCCCCACTGTTGGCGCTTGACCCAGGCCATCCCAAGGCCCTCGCACGGAGGACATTGTGTTCTTCTACGCGAGCACCGGGCCGGCGCACAAGATCGATCCGCGGTTGGGCAAGTGCCCACCCAGCGCCGCGTCCCTGATCGCAGAACGGGCGCGGCGAGATTCCTCAAGTTGTGTTCTCGCGTCGCAACTGGTACAACGCCCACGTTTAGCTAGCCCAGCGCGCAGTTGGATCAACTTCCCCCAGGTCTGTGGAGACAGGTCGATGACACCTGAATTCAAGTACCACGGCGTGCAGGAGGCCCATCTGAACGAGGACAGCCTCGATGCGGCCGCAGAGGAAATTCGGAATGTCGGCTTTACCGTGATCGACAGTGGGCTCGCGCCCGAGGAGCTCCAGATGGTCCGCGAGAAGTCCGACGCGATCTACGCACAGCAAGTGCGGGAATGCGGCGGCGAAGAGAACCTGTTGAGAATGCACGACGTTTCCATCGCCCGCTGTGCGCTCAGCTACGACGACTACTTCGTAAAGGTGGCGGCCCACCCCGACCTGCTGCGCCTTGTCGCAAAACTGCTGGGCGAGAACTTCATCCTCATGGGGCAGAACGCGATCATCAACCGGGCCGATCGAAAACACGATCAGGTCACCTGGCACCGCGACCTCACCTATCAACACTTCACGAGCTCGCGGGCCCTCGCCATCAGCGCCCTCTACGCCATCGACGATTTCACCGACCTGACGGGCGCGACCACGGTCCTGCCCGCGTCGCACAAGGTCGAGGCCTTCCCCTCGCGGCAGTTCGTGGAAAAACACCAGAAGATAGTCGAGGCGCAAGCCGGTTCCATCATCGTTTTCGACGCGATGCTCTACCATCGCGGAGGGGCCAACAAATCGGGTCGGACACGGCTTGGGATCAATCACATCTTCGGGCTCCCTCTGCTCAAACAGCAGATCGACCTGCCGGCCGCACTCGGGGACAGGTTCCAGAACGACCCTCTGTTGGCCCGGTTGCTCGGCTACGAGAGCGCCCCCGCCTCGTCCGCCTATCTCTGGCGCAAGAGCAAGATCGAAAAGGCGAGCCGGTTGTCCGACGGGGCCTTGGCGGCCAAGGCCGGTTAGATGGCCGTTACACCAGCCCGAAACGCCAGCGAGGGACGACAGCCCCCCTCGCTGGCGCTTCGGGCTGGGAAGCCCACCCGCATTTCACCCCGCCCTCAGCAAGAGCCGCTTCAACCGGCGTTCCGCCTTGCCGGCCAGGTCCTGGAGCCCCACGCCAAGCCCTCGGCACGCGCGCGCCAGCGACGCTGCTCGCCAGCGCAGCGGACCGGCATCCCGCAAGATTGCCTTGAATGACCAGCCGTCGATCACCGCCCGCGAAGCCACCAGCCCCGCGGCCGCGAACATCTGAACGTATTCCTCAACCGTGAAGACCTGTTCATTCACCCCATCCGCCAGCTCCTTGCGGAACTGGGCATCGAGCGTCTCCGCCAGGTAGGACCCGATCGGTTCGCACAGGACGGCCACGAAGCCGCCTCGCTCCACGACGCGGTGCATCTCGCGCAGGCAGTGGGCGGGGTCGGCGAGGTGGTGCAAGGCGGCAAACACGACTGCGCAGTCGAAGGCCCCGTCGCGAAACGGCAAGGCGGCGGCGTCGGCCGCCACGAAGCGGACGTTCGGCCGCGCTTGCCCGTGGCGGACGCGCCCGACCTGGAGTGCCTGGATGTCCACGTCGGCGCAGATGACGTCGGCCGGCAGGTCCCAGGTCATCGGATTGCTGCCGCCGCCCACTTCGAGGACGCGCCGGACTGACCGACGCGACCGGGCCAGTTCTTCCTTGAAGAAAACCCGGCCTATCTCGTGGTCCGTCTGGTAGTTGTAGGTCTCCGGTAGCCGGTGCAGCGTGAGCCAGTGCGCGGGCACGGCCGAGAGGCACCGGGCCGTCACCGTCACCGAGGCACGAGCGCCCGGCCCATGCCAAACGGGCCCTTCCTGGGCCAGCAACACCTCGAGCGCGAACCGTCCAGTCCGAGCCGGCGTGGTCAACTGAAGAGGAACGGTCAGCGCTCGGCCGGGCGCGACGTCCACCGGCAAGGCCGTTCGCAACTCGGTACAAGGGACGACCGCGCCGGCGGCGTCGCGCCAGCGGTAAGCCAGGAAAACAGGGCTCGCCCCGCTGGCCGGAATCGCACAACTCCCCGTGTTGGCCAGGCGCACGTTCCAGCTCTTGGTGGTCTCGGGAGGCAACGAGGCGGGGATGGAAGAGCGCTCGATGGTGTAGCGAACCTCCGTTGACGCAAGCACGGGGGGCCCCGAGGCCGGAGCTCGACCGCGCGGGTCAGAAATCCCCAGCCGCTGGAGGAGGTAGTTCTCGGCGGTGAGCGCCAGGTCGGGCAGGCTGTGGTTCCAGCGGAAGATTTCGCGCAGGGCTGCATGCGCCGGGGGCTCATCCGGCAAGTTCATCGCCGAACACACGCGAACGACCAACTCGGCGGGGAGCTCGTCGCCGGCTGCCTCGGCCGCCGCACCGGGAATGAACACCGGCACGCCGAGTCGAACCGGGTACTCGGCGACGCACGCGGCGCACCGATAGGCCTCCGCGCCCGCCTGAATCGGGCCCTTGCAACGGGGGCAGAGGTATGCAGCGTTCATGCGCTCCTCCTTCAGAAGGACAACCCACTCAAACCACTCTCGCTTCAAAGGGGCCGGCCTGCCGCGAAGACCGAGAACGTCGCGAGGGCGAACTGGCGCAACCGGGCCCCACGCCACGACGCCTCCCGGGCTCGAGAACGTTGGGCGACCCTCAGACGGCGAGCCGGCCTCGCTCGCCGAATTGCCGGATCGATGCGACGACGTGGCTTATTTCCGCGGACGTGTGGTGCGGGCTCATCGGCAGGCTGAGAATGTCCCGGACGAGGCGGTCGGCCACGGGAAAAAACCGTGCCGCCTGCTCCGCGCCCTGGTAGGCGGGCGAGCGGGGGGGGAGGACCGGGTAGTGAATCATTGTGGCGACACCCAGGCGATGGAGGTACTGCTGGAGGGCGTCGCGGCACGGGTGCCGCACCACGTAGAGGTGCCAGGCAGACGAGGCCTCGGCACCGGCGGAGGGGAGCACCAGGTCGGGAACGTCGGCCAGTTCCTCGGCGTAGTGGGAGGCGAGCCGGGCGCGCCGGGCGTTCCACGCGTCCAGGTGCCGGAGCTTCACGCGCAGGAAGGCGGCCTGGAGCTCGTCCAGCCGGCTGTTCACGCCCTGGCATTCGTGCTGATATTTCACTCGGGAGCCGTAGTTCCGGAGCAGGCGCACCGCCGCGGCCAGTTGCCCGTCGTTGGTGGTGACCGCGCCGCCGTCCCCCAGCGCCCCCAGGTTCTTCACCGGGTAGAAGCTGAAGGCCGCCGCCCCGCCGAGGGCCCCCGCACGCCGGCCGTGGTGCTCTGCCCCGTGGGCCTGGGCGGCGTCCTCGATCACGCGAAGGCCATGCCGCGCGGCTACCGCCCCCAGGGCGGCCATGTCGGCGGGCTGGCCGTACAGGTGAACCGGGATGATGGCGGCGGTCCGTGGCGTGACGGCGGCCTCGACGCAGGCCGGGTCGAGGTTGTAGGTCCGCTCCTCGACGTCCGCGCCGACGGGGGTGGCGCCGGTGGCGGAGACCGCCAGCCAGGTCGCGATGAAGGTGTGGGCGGGCACGATCACCTCGTCCCCGGGCCCGATCCCGTACGCGCGCAGCGACAGATGCAAGGCGTCCAGCCCGCTCCCCACGGCGACGCAGTGGCTCGTCCCACAGTAGGCCGCGAGCTCGCGTTCGAACGCCTCGACCTCGGGGCCCAGGACGTGCCAGCCCGACGCCATGACTCGCCGGTAGGCCTCGTCCAGTTCCCCGCGCAGTTCTTCCGTGGCGGCCCTGAGGTCGAGAAAAGGCGTCTTCACGCGCACCTCCGCACGTCCTGGAGAAAGGCCTCGTAGTCGCGGTAGTAGTCCGCCTCGTCGAAGGTCGCCGAAGCCAGGACGAGGCAAACGGACCCGGAGGAGAAGTTATCCAGGGAGCGCCAGACCATCGGCGCGATGTACAGCCCGACGTAGGAACGATTGAGGTGGTAACGTTTCTGCTCGCGGCCATCATCGAGAACGACGTCGAAGCTCCCGGACATGGCGACGAGCAGCTGGTGGAGCGCCCGGTGGGCGTGGCCGCCGCGCTCGGCACCGCCCGGGACGTCGTAGAGGTAGTAGACACGACGGATGTCGAAGGAGACGTGCCGGCCCCCCTCCACGAACGTCAGGTTCCCCCGCGGGTCCGCGATCCGCGGCAGGTGGATGATCTCGCAGGAGCGCAGCGGCATGAACAACCCCCCGAAGAGCAAAGACAGCGCGCCACGATCGAGGCGCTGGCCGTCGAAATACACTCAGGCGGCTGCGGTAGCAAGGTGCAGTTCGTAAAAGTCGTGAACGACGGCCCGGCCGCCAAACCCTTCTTTCTGTTCGCTCAGCCCGACGTTCAACACCCTCCCCTGCTCCTCGGTCGAGATCCCGAAGTCAAAGTAGTCGTGCCCCCCGCTGTACTCGGCGATGAGGTGGTCGAACACGAGATCGAGGGCGCCCAGGCGCTTCCCCTCCTCGCCAGCCGAGATGTACTGGGCGTGCGCCACGCGGCGATGCTGGTAAATGAGGGCCCCGGCCAGCAAGGTGCCTTCCCGATAGGCAGCGAACAGCTTGATGTGGTCGGGAAAGCGCGCGTGCAAGGATTGGATCTCGGCCAGGGAGTGGACGGGCTTCACCCCGTGCCTCTGCTTGAGATTGTCCTCCAGGATCGACCAGAAGGCGGCCAGGTCCGGGCCCTGGCTCACCATCACCCCCGCCGCCCGGGCCTTCTTGGCGCCCCTGCGCCGGCGCTCCTGAAAAGGGAGCTTGCGGTTGAGGGCGACGGTGCAGGTCACGTCGCGCCGATACAGCCGGGCGCCCGCGCGGAACAGCGCGTACCGATCTTCCTCTGCCGGCGCATCGTGATAGATGTGAGGCACCGCTTTGTAGAGCAACCGGGTGATGCCCCGTTCGCGCAGGTAGTCGCCGAGATCGTCGAAGAGGCTCAGCATGAGCGTGGCCGTCAGGTCCGGCCCCGACACGATTCCTCCGAAGGTCAGGCCCCCGTGGCTGACCAGCGTCGGTTCGGGCCCCTGGAGCGTCGCGGGTAGGACGGCGGCCAGCCGGCCGTCCCTGTGGAACAGCAGCGAATGATCGACGAAGCGATTCGCATGGTAGTCCATGTAGTCGCGGTAGAACAGGAACAGGGGCGCCCTCGAGGCCGAGACGAAGTGGTCCCAGGCCTCCTTGGACGGCGGCACGTAGCGGGTGATCGCGAACACGGGCTACTCCAGGACGGCGACGCCGAAGCCGGTCGCGCCGTGACGGTTTCCGTTGTAGAACATGAGCCGCTTTCCGTTCACGTCGATCACCGCCGGAAAGCAGAGCATCTCGGCGTCCCAGCCGTCGTCGGAGCGCTCGATCCCGGCCTGGTCGTCCTTCCGGGCCCAACGCAGGCCGTCCGGCGATTCGGCGTAGCCGATCCGGTACGGGGCGGAGCGGGAGCGGATGGAGTACCACATCCGGTAGCAGTCGGCGTCGCGCACGACCCAGGGGCGGGAGACCCCGAACTCGTCCGGCGAGTCATGCCCGATGCACACCGGGCCCGTCGCGGACCAACTCTGTCCGTCCGCCGATTCGGCGTGGCGGATCACGTAGTCCGGGTACGGCCTGTCGTCCACCTTCGTCCAACCGGTCGCCGAGACGTACCAGGCGCGATAGCGGCCTCCCTCGATCTGGATGGTTGGGTTGGCGCGCAGAAAGGGCTCGGCGGCCGAGCGGTCCAGGATCGGTGCGGCCGAGGTGCGGCGGTAGCCCACCCCCTCGGGCTCGGCCAGCCCTGTGAACATCTTGTACGGCACGCGCTCGCAACGCTGCCACCCGATGTAGTACAGGCAGCGGCGCCCGGCGACCGGGGCGAAACAGGAGGGGACGACCCCGCTGTCGTCGAAGGTGCCCGGTTCGCCGAGGTCCAGGAACGGCACCTCGGCCTCGCGCAGCACCCGCGTGGGGTCGTCCGCGGCCACGTCCACCCAGCCAGGCCGGCCAAACTTCAGGTCGTCGAGGGCCGCGAAGTGGATGCGTACGGTTCGCTCGTCGATTACCTCCGGCGTGGGCATGTGCGCGTATCCGCGGGCCCACCAGAGCCGGCCGGACGGCCGCCAGACCAAACCCAGCTTGAACCACTTACTCATCCAGCCCCCTCTCGATCGACCCACCCCTTCATTCGATCACGGCATAGGTCCGGTCCGGGAGGAACTTCGAGCGGAGGAACCGATGCTTCCGGAAACCCAGGACCTCTTGCACGGCCTGCGTCTCCCCCGGGAACTCGGGGCAGTTCATTTCATCGATCGCCACAATGCTTCCCTTGACGAGGCGGGGCAGGATGCCTTCGAGCGCGGCCTTGGTCGGCTTATAGAGCTGCATGTCCACGTACGCCAGCGCCACGACGCATTCGGGGTGGCGGCGGAAATAGTCGGGCACGGTTTCCGTCACGTCCCCGGCGACCAGTTCGTATTTCTTCACCTGCGACATCACGTTCTCGGCTTCGTGGTAGTCGAGCATGGACTCCAGGTGGGGCAGGTAGTTGTCGGTCACGGAATAACTTCCCTCCACGACGAGGTCGGAAGTCGCGTCCTGGTCGCCGAGCGACTTGTAGCCCGTGAACGTATCGAACCCGATCACTCTGCGAGCGTAGTTGTACGGCTCGTGGACGGCCCGCAGGGAGGAGAAGAGGGCGAGGTTGGCGCCCCACCAGCAGCCGAACTCCATCACCACGCCAGGGAGTGGCAGGATTTGCTCGTAGAGCTCGTTGAGATAGAGGAGCTTGGCCATCACGGTGCTTCGGAGGTAGAGCCCGAGGTTGGTCAGTAGTTCATTCGGGGGGAGCGGGGTTTCCCGAAAGAGCTCCAGGTGTCGCTGGCGAGCATCGGCATGGTTCACCGTACCGTTCACGCCGCCCATGGATTTCATGTTTGTCTCTCGCCAGGGTACAGTGAAACGTTGTCTGGCAGACGGGTTATATTCCACTTTGCCTGGGCCGGTCAAGGCAGCCCCAACGAATCAGTGAGGTCCTGCCGCCGTAGGGGCCCTGAGCTCCTTCAGGTTACGGCACGCCCAGGGCGTGACCTGGCTGAAGGGTCGTCACTTTTTCCTTCAAGATTTCTTCCGCGTCGAATGGGATGGCAACATCAGTGCGGCTGAGGAGCTCGTAGCGATTTGCCGGCCCGTGATGCCCGAAGGCGCGGAACACGTCGGCGAACCGCCGGGCGAGGGTGTGTCCGGCCCGGACCTTCCGGTAGCCCGACTCGGCGATGGCCTGGCGTTTGTCCTCGTCCGCCAGGTAGAGCTCGCACTTGCTCCGCAACTCCGCCGTACCGTCGAACGCCACGTAGTCCTCGTCTTCCACAAACCCCAGATCGGTCAGCGGCTTCCGGGCGTCCCCGTGCGGCACCAGCAAAGTTTTGCAGGCCAGCGTCTCGAAGAAGCGGAAGGAGAGACCGCCGTCCCGCGCGTGCTCGTGCTGAATGTTGACGTAGAGGAAATCACGCACTCGCCTTGAAGAACCGCAAGCTCCCCACCTTGGCCGGCTCCGACTTGCCCGCAGGGTAGATCTTCCCCTCTTCCGTATCCTGCGTGAGCGTGACGCCCGGCCCCACCCAGCAGTCCGCCCCCACCTTCACGTTGTTGGCCACGCAGCTGTTGACCCCCAGGAAACAGTTCCTGCCCACCTCCACGTAGCCCGACAGCACCACGTGCGAGGAGATGAAACAGTTGTCGCGGACCACGCTGTGGTGCCCCACGTGGTTGCCGCTCCACAGGACGACGTTGTTCCCCACCTCCACGAACGGCTGCACCACGTTGTTCTCGAAGACGAAGCAGTGTTCGCCGAACTTCGCGTTCCGCCACACGAACGCCCGACTGCTGTAATAACTGGCGAGCCGATACCCCCGGTCGCGGGCGGTCTGGCTCAGCCGAGCGCGCAGGCGATTCATTTGCGTGTACACAATGGCCACGAACACGTCGTACTGCGCGGGGGGGAACTGGGTCTCGAGCGACTCGAAGGGGACGACCGGTAGCCCCAGCACGGTGGGCCTGGTCAGGTACTTCTCCTCGACGCTGAAGGCCGCCACCCGGTAGGGGGAGTCGTGGGTGAAGTACTCGCAGGCGATCTCGGCGAAGGCGGTGTCCCCCACCACGACGAGCTGCTTGGCCTTCTCCATCGTGCGCCCCTCACGGTTTTCGGAACAGGAGGTCTTCCCGGCGGTTTGCCATCGGCAGGTCGGCCGCCTGGGGCAGGACGTAGCTGTCGTAACCTGCCAGACGGGCGCGCAAGAGCAGCGCCAGGACCACGGCGTCGTCGATCTTCCCCGGCTCGGGCTGGTTGAAGGCCACGGCCGGCGCTTCGGCCCGCCCGACGAAGTTCTGGTGGTGCTCGACGCCGGCGGGCGAGCTGAAAAAGCGCTTGCGCTTCGAGACGTTGGGGACGTCGCCGAGCAGGAGCTCTCCTCCGGGGGCCAGCAGCAGCAGCGCCCGATCGACGAACTCGAAGAGGCTGGACTCGACGAACGGGTAGTGGGCCACGCTGTAGGCGATCGCGGCATCGACGCGCCCCTCATACTCGCTCAGGAGGGCCTGGCAGTGGGGAAACTGTCCGGGCACCTTCTTGATGAAGGGTTGGTCGGGAAGGTGGCCCAACATCTCGGCGGAATCGACCAGGACCAGAGCGTGTCCGCGTTCCTCGCACAGGCGAACGATCATGTGGGCCAGTTGACTGCACCCCGGCCCGACGTCCAGGATGGTCTTCTGCCTCCCCCCGAGGGCGGACAGCTTCCTCGAGACGTCGTGGAAGATCGCCTCTTCCTTGCCTTCGCGGTAGGAGCTCGGGAAGCCGATCTTCTCGTAACAGGACAGCGACGGGTCGGTCGCCAGTTTCCGGAAGTCCTCGTAGGTCAAGTTCGCGAATCGGTTGTCCGCCCGAGGAGGCATCGGATCGACCGCTGTTGGCTCGCTGCTGGGCAAGGTTGTTTCTCCGCCCCCATGGCGCCGCACCGCAACAGCGGGCTCGCCGGTGTTTGTGGTTGTCTCCCGCATCAACTCTCTGATTCGGGGGGGCTTTCGGCCCCCTGGCAGCCCTCGCAAATGCGGAAATGGCACCGGGGGCACTGGAAGGCGCCGCGCGAGGGGAACAGATGCCCTCCACAGCACGGACAACTCGGCTGGCGCTCCGCGCATCGTCCGTTGCCGGAGCTCTCGTCGCGAAAAGTGGCGGCGACTTCCATCCTGGAGGCCTCTGAGCGGCTCGGGAATGCAGGCCGTGCCCGGTGCGGTTTCCCGCAGGGCAGGCCGCCCACGGTCCCGCTGCTCCAGCAGGGGATGGGCATTCGTCGGGAGGAGGCGACGGTAACAAAGGGCGCAGAAACGGTCAAGGCCGTCCGAACGGCCTCTTGGTGCCCGGAACTGAAGTTGTCCTCGCCTGGCGCGTTGCTATAGTGCCCGCCGTGCGCGGCGCCGCGCCGCGAGGGCCGCTCGTGCGGCCCTGGGGAGGAACCGGCGCCAGGAGGACAGGTCATGACGGATCGGGGACGTCTGTTGTGGTTGGCGGTCGGCTTGCTGCTGGGCGCGGCGGCCGTCTCGCTCTACCTGGGACACCACCCGGAGGCCCGCGCCTCCAACGACCGCTACGAGGACTACATCCTCTGCACCGGCGCCGTCGCCGTCAACCTCCGCGCCCCCACCGAAGGGGTCTGGCTGCTCGACTACCGGGCCGGCAAGCTCCTCGGCACCGTCATCGACCGGGTCAAGGGCAAGATCATCGGCTGGGCCGAGGTCGATCTCGTCAGCGAGTTCGGCCTGCCGCCGCGCCAGAACGTCCACTTCATGATGACCTGCGGCATGATCGCCCAGGGGCAGGCGGCCCTCTACGTGTGCGAGACGACCTCGGGCAAGTTCGGCGTCTACACGATGGGCAACCGCCCCGACAACAAGCCGGGCGTCATGATCAAGCGGCACGACCTCGTCCTCTTCCGCCAGCCGCCCCGTCCGGAGTGAGCGGCGAAGGCAGGACGGTGCCGGGCCTAGTGCCCTTTCTTCCCTCGTTTTTTCGGCGCCGGCTTCTGGGGCCGGCTCGCCTCCGGGGCGTCCGGGTCGATGCCGAGCGCCCGCAGTTGCGCTGCCAGGCGGTCGGCCCTCGCCGTGGCGTCGTCGGCTCGCCTGCGCTCCTCGTCGGCGCGTTCCGCGCCGGTAGGGATGACGCGCCCGGCGCGGTCGCACCAGCGCAGCCAGGTCTCCCGCGCGCCTTCGTAAGCGCCCTGCCAGAGGGTTAGCCCAAGTCCCACCGCTTCGAACCATTCCTGCTGGGCCCGCCGGTAGCGGCCCCCCTCCAGGACGAAGCACCGGAGCGCCCCGCCGCCGAGCAGGTCGTCCGGGTCGAAAATCACGTAAAAGGGCACGCCCATGCGGGCGTAATCGCCCTTCTTCAGCGTCTCCTCGTCGCCGCGCCGGTCCGAAACAATTTCGATCACGACCTCGGGCGCCTTCCCGACCACCCAGCGAAAGTACGAGCGATTTTCCTTGGCCCGCAGGTTCTCGGCCGCGCTCACGTCGAGGACGAGCATGCAGTCGGGCACCAGGGGAGGCATCTTGTTCTTGTTGAAGAGCCCCACGTTGGACATCACCTGGAACGGCCGCCCTTCGCCGGGGCCCTCCCAGGAACTGGACAGCGACTCGGTCAGCAGCCGCTGCTGTTTCTCGGTGAAAAGGTTGTCCACGGGGGCGTCGTCCTCCGTGATCAGGGCGTCGAGGTCGGGCTCGTCCTCGGGACCGAGCACCCACTGTGCCCCCTCGACGGGGGCAGCAGGCGAGCCCGAGCGGGGCAAGGCAGAACTCATGGAGGGGCCTCCTGGGGGGGCGAGCGCTACCGGGCTTATTCTACCCGCGGCAAGGCCGGCGGTGAAACGTCGGCAGGCGCGGCTTCCGGGCGCACCGGCACCAGCCCGCGCGCCACCGCTACCCACCGACTCGCCGCCAGCAGCAGCAGCACGCCCACGCAAGCCATCACGAACACCATCAGCCCCACGTTCAGATAGCCCTTCACCGGCCCCCACGCCCCGCTGTCCACCAGCTTCAAGAACTGCGGCACCATCTGCGCCCCCGCCGTCAGCGTCGTCGCCGTCACGAACACCATCGGCAGCACCGTCACCCACGCATAGCGGCCGCGGCCGGTGTTCACTAGCAGCGTGGTGATGAGGCACAGGGCGATCACCGACAGCAACTGGTTGGCGATGCCGAACATCGGCCAGATCGTGTCGATCGAGCCCGTCTGCACCAGCAGCCCCCAGCTCGCCGTCACCAGGAACGTCGCCAACACCGCCCCCGGCAGCCAGTCGGTCTCCCCGAACTTCGGGTGTGCCTTTCCCAGCGCCTCCTGGATGAGGAAACGCGCGATGCGCGTCCCGGTGTCGATGGTCGTGAGGATGAAGAGCGCCTCGAACATGATGGCGAAGTGGAACCAGTATTTCATCAGCCCCTCGACGCTCAGCCCCAGGCCCCCCATCGCGTTGGTCAGCACCTCCGCCATGCCCACGGCCAGCGTCACCGCCCCGCCCGTCCGGCCGCGCAGCGCCTCCCCGCCGATTTGCCGCTCGCGCTCCGCCAGGTTGTCCTTTTGCTCCTCGACAGGCAGGTGGGCCAGGCTATCGACGGCGAGCATCTCCGGCAGGCGGTCCACGTCTTTCTGGTAGCGAGCCACCTTCGTCAGGTCGATGTTGATGGCGAGGTAATCGACGTAGGGCAGCGACGCGGCCGCGATCAGCGCCACGATGCCGACGATGCCCTCCATCAGCATCGCGCCGTAGCCGATGGGCCGCACCTGCGACTCCTTGTCGATCATCTTCGGCGTCGTCCCCGACGACACGAGGGCGTGGAACCCCGAGATGGCGCCGCACATGACGCAGATGAACACGAAGGGGAAGATCCCGCCCCAGGGAAAGGTCGGCCCGCCGTCCTTGAAGACGGGGTTGATCGTCGGCGCCCGCAGGACCGGGTTGGCCACGATCACGCCGATAATCAGGAGGCCAATCGTCCCAATCTTCAGGAAGCTCGACAGGTAGTCGCGCGGGCACAGGAGCAGCCACACCGGCAGCACCGAGGCGATGAACCCGTAGGCGCACAGCGCCAGGACCGTCGCCCCCTTGCTCAGGGAGAAGTACGGCTCCAGAACCGAGCCGGGGATCCAGTTCCCCGCTACCGTGGCCGCCAGGACGCCCGCGGCGCCGATCAGCGATGCCTCGACGACGTGGCCTTTGCGGACCTTGTACGTGTACAGGCCGACGAAGAGGGCGATGGGGATGGTGCAGGCGATGGTGAACATGCCCCAGGAAGAGCCCGGCATCACGCGCACGCTCCCGGCCGGGAGGGCGACCACGCCATAGGCATCCGACCGCAACGCGTCGGCCTCGGCTGGCACGCGCACCTGGAACTTCTCGGACTGCGGAGTGGGGGCGCTGTCGGGCAGATAGCGGAGCTTGCACTTGCCGGGGAAGGGGTAGAGCGGGTGCTTCGAGGCGTCGAGCCGTTCCCCCGCCGGGAGGGTGATCTCCATGCCGGGCGTGAGGTTGACCTCCTCGCCGCCCAGTGCCTTGACGACCACGAAGCCCAGCCCGGCCAGCGCGATGACGACGATGAACAGGATGGCGACCGACACCACCACCGTCGCCCACGGCCCCAGCTCGGCGCGGGCGATCTCCGCCAGCGACTTCCCGCCGCGGCGCACCGAGGCGGCGAGGACCAGCATGTCCTGCACGGCGCCGCCGAGGCAGACGCCGATCACCAGCCACAGAAGGCCCGGCGCGTAGCCGTACTGGAGGGCCAGCACCGGGCCGATCAGCGGGCCGGCGCCGGAGATGGCGGCGAAGTGATGGCCGAACAGCACCCACTTGTTGGTCGGGTGGTAGTTCTGGCCGTCGTTGAACTGGTGGGCCGGCGTGAGGCGGGCGTCGTCGAGCACGGCGACGCGCGCGGCCAGGAAGGCGCTATAGTAGCGGTAGGCGATGGCCAGCACGCACAGGGCGGCCAGGAGCAGCGGCATCGCATGCAGCCGTCCGGTGTCGGGCTCGTAGACGACGCCTTCGAGGATCGCGAACATGACGGTCTCTCCCCGGTTCCGTTTGCTCGGGCCTATTTAGCCGACGAGCTCGGCTCGTCGCGGGATCGTCCACGACGGCCGAGCTCTCGTACGTCAGGCTTTCCAGCCTGACGAGCCGAAGCGTCAGGCTGGAAAGCCTGACGTACGGGGCGGCCTCACTGCTTGGGCGGAATGCGCATCGCGTAGAACGAGCGCCACACGAACACGAGCGCGATGCCCAGCATCACCACGCCCACGTAGGGGGTATAGTTGGTGCCGTGCCCCGCGTCGGCCGCCGTCTTGATCGCCACCGCGATCTCCACGGCGAGCAGCCCGAACAGCGTCGAGAACTTGATGATCGGGTTCAGCGCCACCGACGTCGTGTCCTTGAACGGATCGCCGACCGTGTCGCCGACGACCGTCGCCGAGTGCAGCGCGGTGCCCTTCTCCTTCATGTCCACCTCGACGTACTTCTTCGCGTTGTCCCACGCCCCGCCGGCGTTGGCCATGTAGATCGCCTGGAACAGCCCGAACACCGCGATGGAGATCAGGTAGGCGACGAAGAAGTTCGGATCGAAGAACGCGAAGGCCAGCGTGATCGTCATCAAGGTGATGAAGATGTTCCACATGCCGGACTGGGCGTACTCCGTGCAGATGCGGACCACCGTCTTGGAGTCCTCGATGTCGGCCTCCTTCTTGGAGAGGTCCATGTTCTTCTTGATGTATTCGACGGCCCGGTAGGCGCCCGTCGTCACGGCCTGCATCGACGCGCCGCAGAACCAGTAGACCACGGCCCCGCCGCACATGAAGCCGAGCAGCACCGGAGCGTCGGTCAGGCTCAGGTGGAGCAGCCCCGCCTTGCCGAGCAGCAGGATGATCGAGAAGATCATCGTCGTCGCGCCGACCACGGCCGTCCCGATCAGCACCGGCTTGGCCGTCGCCTTGAAGGTGTTGCCAGCCGAGTCGTTCGCCTCCAGGAAGTGCTTGCCGCGCTCGAAGTCGGGCTCGAAACCGAAGTCCCTGCGAATCTCTTCCTTGATGCCGGGGATGTGCTCGGTCTGGGCCAGCTCGAAGACCGACTGAGCGTTGTCGGTCACGGGGCCATAGCTATCGACGGCGATGTTGACCGGCCCCATGCACAGGAAGCCGAACGCGACCAGGCCGAACGCGAAGATGGAGCCGACGCCGACGAGGTTGACGTCCGCGAGCTCTTCCTTGACTCTCACCCTCGTGGCCGCGGGGAGGGCCTCCAGCTTGGCCGATTCCCTCCCCTCGCTCGCCCGGAGCTCGGCCTTGATCGGGCCCTTGACATCGGGGGTCATCCGTTCCAGTGTGGCCGACCGGGCCGGCTCGAGCTGCACTCGCATGATCTCGTCGAGCCCTTGGAGGCTGACGAAGTAGGCCGCCGCCATCAGGCCCGCGATGAGCAGGCCATTCCAGAAGGCGCTGAAGTTGCCCGCGACCAGCCCCGAGAGGATGGTCAGCGAAGCCCCGCCCTCGCGCGACGCGGTGACGATCTCGTGGACGTGCTTGGAGTGGGAGCTCGTGAAGATCTTGGTGAACTCGGGAATGAGCACGGCCGCGAGGGTGCCGCAACTGATGATGGTCGCCAGTTGCCACCAGAGGTTGGGCTGGCTGGCGACCAGGTCGCTGATGAGCAGGTAGCTCATGCCGTAGGACGTGGTGATGCACAGGATGGAGGCGATCCAGATCAGGCGGGTCAGGGGCTGCTCGAAGTCGAACTCCTTGACCCCGGCGTATTGCTTTTCGGAGATCGCCTGGTTGATGAAGTACGACACGCCGGACATGAAGTCCATCAGGAAGCGCATGGCGAAGATCCAGACGATGAGCTTGGCCTGGATGTCGATGCTGGGGACGGCCAGGGTGATGAAGGCGATGAGGGCGACGCCGGTCACGCCGTAGGTCTCGAACCCGTCGGCCGTGGGGCCGACGCTGTCGCCGGCGTTGTCGCCCGTGCAGTCGGCGATGACGCCGGGGTTGCGCGGGTCGTCTTCCTTGACGTTGAAGACGATCTTCATGAGGTCGGAGCCGATGTCGGCGATCTTGGTGAAGATGCCGCCCGCGATGCGCAGCGCCGAGGCGGCGAGCGATTCCCCGATGGCGAAGCCGAGGAAGCAGACGCCGACGATCTGGCGCGGCACGAAGAGCAGGATGATGACCATCATCACCAGCTCGAGCGAGATCAGGAACAGGCCGATCGACATGCCCGAGCGCAGCGGGATGTTGACGATGTCCCACGGCACCCCGCGAAGGGCGGCAAAGGCGGTGCGGGCGTTGGCGTAGGTGTTGACGCGGATGCCGTACCACGCCACGCTGTACGAGCCCGCCATGCCGACGACCGCGAAGAGCAGGACGTACAGCACCTTGAGGAAGGGGGGGATGGGCACCGGGGCGGCGACCCTCTGGATGGTCGCCCCGTGGCTCGCCCACTCCTCGGCGGAGAGCCGCTTCTCGAGCTTGGCGACGAACTCGTCCTTGGGAACGGGCTTCTCGAGCTCCAGCGGCTTGAGTTTCGCGAGCACGTCCTCGGGCACGTTCTCGAGCCGTAGCTCCTGGATGGTGCGGTCGGTGAGGTGAATCCCGTCATCGTGCCCGAAGCCGATCAGGTAGTAGGTGATGGCAACGGCGATGAGGACGAAGAGCATGAGCAGGAACTTGCCCTGCTGGATGAGGTAGGTCTTGCAGGTCTGGAAGATGATCTCGGCGACGTCGAGCATCGACTTGTGGGCGGGCTGCTTCTTGATCTGGGCCAGCAGGTAGAGGCTGATGCCGAGGGTGCCGGTGATGACCAGGGCGCCGTAGAAGAGCAGGTTCCAGGCGCTGACCTCCGTGCCGGCGAGCTTGAACTTGCCGGCGTGCAGGTCGGGAATGGCCAGGTCCGCCTCGCTGGCGTAGACCGGGCGAGCCATGAGCAGCACCACGGAGGCAGCCACCGTGAGCATCATCCACAGCCAGGGCCCCGACAGGCGGGGGCGGCGCAGGGGGTTGAGGTACGTCATCGCGGAGAGAGCTCCCTTGTATGACCGATGCGGCGAGAGGCGCGCGTGTTCTTCCCGGTTCCGCCACGGCGGCGGAGCGAATCTTCGCGGGACAGGCATAAGGATAGGGGCGGCGCCGGGAAGAGTCTACCGGCTCGACAAAATCTGCCGGACGACGTCGAGGCCGACGCGTTCGCTCCAGGCATCGAGCAGGGAGCGCAGCACCGGGCCGGGCCAGGGGACCGGCTGGCCATCGAGGGACGAGGCGCCCGCGACGCAGTACGAGGTACACGTCAGCAGCGCCTCGGAGGCGCCGCGGCAGTCGTCGAGGGTGAGGGGCCGTTCGACGAAGGGAATGTCGAGGCCCTGGCACAGTTCCTCGACGACGAGCAGGCTGACGCCGTTGAGGATTGTCGAGCGCGGCGGCGAGCAGACGGCGCCATCGAGGACGGCGAGGAAGTTGGCGGCGGCGGTCTCGGTGACGTGCCCGCTCTCATCGAGGAGGAGGGCGGAGGCCCCGGGCTGTATGTTGCGGCCGTGGCGGTCGGCGAGCCACCAGTGCAGCCGACTGCGCTGCTTGATGCGCGGGTCGAGGGAGGAAGGGCGCACGGGCGGGACAACGAGGCGCGCCCCGTGCTCGAAGAGAGCGCGGTAGCGGGCGAAGGGGAGCGGAAAGGTGTGAATGCCGAGGGTGGGCGGGCCGTCGCCGGGGCCTCCGGGCTCGCCGAGGTAGTAGCCGACGGGGCCGGGGGTGGCGAAGAAGACGAGGGCGAGGTCTTGCTCGGGCGGGACAAGGGCGGCGTTGTTCGCGAGGAGGCGGTCGGCGAGGGCTATCAGTTCGTCGTCGGGGAGCGGTTGGGGGATGAGGGCGAGGTCGCAGCTCTGGCGGAAGCGGGCCAGGTGGTCGGCGAGGCGATAGGGGCGGTGAGCGAAGGTGCGGCAGAGGTCGGTGACGGTGGCGCCGAAGACGAAGCCGGCGTCGTGGAGGGGGAGACGGGCCTCGTGCTGGGGGAGGAAGTGGCCGTTGAGGTAGGCGAGGGGGGAGGTCATGATGGAAGGCCCGCCACGGGCGGGGGTCAGAGTTGCAGATCGTCGAGCGCCTGGATGTGCACGACCTGGCGGAGGGCCGCCTGGAGGCGATTGAGGTCATCGGCCCCCTCGATCCGCTCCAACAAAGGTTGAGGCAACGGGCCGAAGCGCTCTTCGAGCAGCATGCGCAAATCCTCGCGCCGCGTTCGCAATGCGCCCCGAGTGTCGCCCTCGGCCAACCAGCCTAACACGACTTGCGATTCGACCACGTTCCAGCTCCCCAATGCCTGTTCCCATGCCGGCCGACAGCCGGCCAACTCAGCAAACACCAGCGCCAATCCACCGTAATCGCCGCGCGGTTGGCGGTCCGGCTCCGCCTGCGCCAGTTGCACCCACCGCGCTATGATACCCGGTTCGCAACCGCCGTGCATCAGCGGAATGAACGGCAGCAGACAGCGCGCCACCGTCCCGGCCGCTATCCCGGCCAGCGCAGCCGCCGCGGAGTTGCGCGCCAGGTTGCGCTCTCCTACGCCCAGGCGCGTGCGCAGCCGCGTCCGCCCGAGGCGCATGTTCTGCGAGGCGGTGCGCCGCCGGCCGGTCAGGTTGACGACAACCGCCCCCACGCAATAGTGCCCGCGGCGCCTCCCTTGTCTCTGGGGGCGCAGTTCGCGCCAGGCGCGCCCCAGGTATTCGAGCAACCGCTCGAACATGCCGCCGTCGGGGCGCAGGCTGAATTCGATCGGCACGGCCCACAAGGCCCCGGGCTCGGACACGTCGCTCAGGCAGGCCACCGTGTCGCACGTGCGATCGGGCTCGCCGGGGAAGGGGAGCGACCGCGCGTCGAGCCAGCGCACGAACTGGATGGTCGCGCCCAGCAGCCAGCACAGCAAGCCGGCCGGATCGCGTTTGGCCGCGTACCGGCTCGCTTGATCGAAGTGGTTGATGGCCATCGAACAGCCTCCACCGGCCTATTCCGCAGGTTGCGAACGCACTTCACGCCGCCCACCTCTCCCGCGACCTCACCGCGAGCAACTCGTCGAGGAGCGCCACCGTCTGCTCCGTCGCCCCCTGCTGCCGCAGCACGAACTCGCGAGCCGCGCTCCCCAGCCGCCGGCGCTCTCCCGCGTCCGCCAGCACCCGCCGCACCGCGCTCTCCAGCTCCGCCGCGTCCGCGACCTGGACCGCCCCGCCCGCGCCCACCAGGCGATCGACCACGTCGCGGAAGTTCCACGTGTGAGGCCCGAACACCACCGCGGCGCCGAACGCCGCCGGCTCGATCATGTTCTGCCCGCCGCGCTTGCCGTCGAGGCTCCCGCCCACGAAGGCCACGTCGGCCAATCCCCACAGCGGGCCGAGCTCGCCGATCGTGTCCATCAGCACAATCGGGAAGGGGGGAATGAGGGGAGCGTCGCCCAGCGCGGAACGGCGCACGAACGGCTCGCCGCTGCGCTCCAGCAACCGGGCCACCTCGTCGAAGCGGTCGCGCTGGCGCGGCACCACGAAGAGGCGCAGGTTGGGATGGGCCGCCTTCGCCCTCCGATACGTCGCCAGCACGATCTCTTCTTCCGGCGCCTGCGTGCTCCCGGCCACCCACACCAGATCGCCCGCCTTCACCCCAAACAGCTCCCGCAAGCCCCGCGTCCGCTCGTTGGACGGGTCGGTCAACGCCCCGTCGTATTTCACCGACCCGCGAACGCGGACGTTCTCCGGCCTCGCCCCCAGCGACCTGAGCGCCGTGGCGTACTCTTCTGTCTGAGCCACAACGAGATCGAAGGAGCGGAACAGCCCGCGAGCCAGCCAGGCGAGGCGCCGGTAGCGCCTCAGGCTGCGCGGGCTCATGCGTGCGTTGATGAGCGCCAGCGGCACGCCCGCCTGATGCACCGCGAGGAGGAAGTTGGGCCACAGCTCGCTCTCGGCCAGCACGATCAGGGCCGGCCTCGCGTTGCGCAGCGCGCGCCGCACTGCCCACGAGAAATCGAGGGGGAAGTAGAACACCTCGAGGTCGGGAAAGGCCTTCCTCGCTTCCTCGAAGCCGGTGTCTGTGGTGGTCGAGACGACGCACGTCAGATCGGGCCGGCGGCGCCGGAACGCCGCGACGACCTGCCGCAACAGATGCACCTCGCCGACGCTGACCCCGTGGAACCAGACCGCCCCGCCCGGCAGCGCGCGCGCCAGCCCGAACGCCTTCTCGCACAGCCCGCGCCGATACCTACCCGTGCGCCACGCCCGCCACAGCAGCCAGGGCGACAGCACCACGAGCGCAAACAGGTAGACCGCGTTGAGCAGCCAGGCCATGGGAGTCCTTTCCCGTGGAAGAGGAATTAGCCACAGATGAACACAGATGAACACGGATGAAAGAAAGGAAGAGAGAAGCTCTCCGATCCTCCTTTCTCTTCGGTCTTATCCGTGTTCATCTGTGTTCATCTGTGGCTAATTTCTTATGCCGTCTGCCTCATGTGGCAGTTCTTGTACTTCTTCCCGCTGCCGCACGGGCAAGGGTCGTTGCGGCCGACCTTCTCCCCGCGGTTGCGGATCGGCTCGGCCTTCTTCTTCTCGCCGCCCGCGTTGGTGCCCGTTTCGGCGGCAGCGGCGGCCGTGGCGGCGCTGGGGGCGGCCT
This sequence comes from Gemmatales bacterium, assembly GCA_038239195.1. Lineage (GTDB taxonomy): Bacteria > Planctomycetota > Planctomycetia > Gemmatales > Gemmataceae > JBBSEZ01. The sequence goes on along the minus strand of JBBSEZ010000004.1, from coordinate 22,383 downwards.
CGTGCGTCATCGAGGTGATCGTCCACATCGTCTCCTGGAACGCCTCCGTCTCCTCCATGCGGAAGACCAGGTCGGTCACCTTGTCATCGACCCCGTCCCACATGGTCGCGAACTCTTTCATGCCCTCCTGCTTGTAGATCGTCTTCGGGTCTTCCTGCCCGTAGCTGCGCAAGCCAATCGTGTCGCGGAGGTGCCCCATCGTATAGAGATGGTTCTTCCACGCCGCGTCGAGCTGGCGCAACAGCAGGTTGCGCTCCATCTGCCGCATCTCCTGCCGGTAACGCGCGTCGAAGGCGTTCCACAGCAGGTCGCGCGCCTCCTCGGCCGTCGCTTCCTCCAGGTCCTCCGCCGTGACCTCGATGCCCAGCGTGGTCCGCGCCCACTCGGCCAGCTCGCCCGCGTCCTCCTCGTCCACCGGCCGGGCGCTGCCCTCGAAGACTTCCTCCAGCTTGGCGTCGATCGTCTCTTCGCTCTTGGCCGGGTAGACCGACTGGCTTAGCTGCACCAGCAGCTCCTTGATCTTCGTCCGCGGCTGCGTCAGGAAGTCCTCCTCGAGGATTCGCCCCGCGGCGGTGGGGAAGCGCTCGACGGCCCAGCGGTAGAGCCCCTCCCGGTTGTAGCGCTGCCCGCCCGGCGGCACGCCCTGCTGCTTGTCGGTCATGTACTGCGACATGCCGACCGTCACCGGAAACTCCACCTCCTTCTGGCGGTAGAGCTCGATCACCTTGCCGTGCAGCAACTGCCGGATTGCCGCCTCGCTCTTGCCCTGGACCTCCTCGAGCGTCAGCTTGATCTGGAACTTGAGCCGGGCCCAGTCGCACAGCGAATTGAGCCCCCAATTCGCCGCGAGAAACGGCTTGCCCTCGCTCAGGTCCACCTTGTCGATGGCCCGGCCGGCCTCGGCGATGAGGTACTCGGCCAGCGTGTCCTTGCCCATCTGCTTCAACTGGCGGTCGGTCGTCTTCAGGGCCCAGCGGTTGTTGGAGAAGTTCGACAGCGCCTGCCAGTTCCACTCGCGGGGGTCCTCCGAGCCCAGGTTCTCCTCCAGCGCGTCGGCGATCTGCGTCGGCGCTGCCCGCGTCGCCTTGTCGCGCGCCGCCTTCTCCGCCTCCTCGAAGTCGGCGCGGCTAAAGTCGGGGGAGTCGAACTCAAGGCCCAGCCGGGTGGACGCGAACTCCGCGAAGCTCGACGCGCCGTAGTCGCGATCGAGGAAGCGCTCGGTCGCCATCTCGACCTGCTCGTCGAACATCTTGAGGATCAGCACCTTGCAGTTGGAGCCGTCGAGGATGCGCTGCCGGTAGCCGTAGACCTTCTTGCGTTGCGTGTCCATCACCTCGTCGTACTCGAGGAGGTTCTTGCGGCCATCGAAGTGGCGCTCTTCCATTTTCTTCTGGGCGGCGGAGATGCGGCGCGAGACCATCCGGCTCTCGATCGCCTCGCCCTCCTGCATGCCCATGCGCCCGAGCAGGTTGGACACCCACTCGCCCGCGAAGATGCGCATCAGGTCGTCTTCGAGCGACAGGTAGAACCGGCTCGACCCGGGATCGCCCTGCCGGCCTGCCCGGCCGCGCAGCTGATTGTCGATGCGCCGCGCCTCGTGCCGCTCCGTGCCGACGATGTGCAGCCCGCCCATCTCGGCGACGCGGCGGCCCTCCTCGCGCATCTTCTCCTTGCTCTCGATCTCCGCGACCGTCTGCTTCCACTCCTCGTCCGGCACGTCGAGCCGCGAGGCGTACTTGCCCTTGAGCTTGGCCCACGCCGTGGTCTCGGGGTTGCCGCCCAGGATGATGTCGGTGCCGCGCCCGGCCATGTTCGTCGAGATGGTGACGGCCCCGACGCGCCCGGCCTGAGCGACGATCTCCGCCTCGCGGGCGGCGTGTTCCGGCAGGGCGTTGAGCAGCTCGTGCTTGATGCCGCGGCGCTTGAACAGCTCGCTCAGTTTGAGTGACTTATCGACGTCGGTGGTGCCGACGAGCACGGGGCGCCCGGCCCGGGAGACCTCGTGGACCTCATCGACGACGGCCTTCCACTTCTCCTTCTCGGTGCGGAAGATCACGTCGGAGTGGTTGACGCGGATGAGCCGTTGGTTGGTCGGGATGGCGATGACTTCGAGCTTGTAGATCTTCCAGAACTCGTCCGCCTCGGTCATGGCGGTGCCGGTCATGCCGGCGAGCTTGGCGTACATCTTGAAGAAGTTCTGGAGCGTGACCGTGGCGAGGGTCTGCGTCTCCTCCTTGATCTTCACCCCCTCGCGAACGTGCTTGGCCTCGACGGCCTGGTGCAGGCCGTCGGACCACTGCCGGCCGTGCATCAACCGGCCCGTGAACTCGTCGATGATGATGATGGCCATGTCGCCCGACTCCGGGTCGCGGAGCACGGCATAGCGCTTGTCCTTCTTGTAGAGCTGTTGGGCCTTCAGCGCGTTGTCGATGAGGTGGGGCCATTCCATGTTGCCGGCGGTGTAGAAGCTCTCGACGCCGGCGAGCTCCTCGGCCTTGCGGATGCCTTCGTCGGTGAGGTGGCAGGTCTGCTCCTTCTCCTTGACCTCGAAGTATTTGCCCGGCGCGTGCTTCTGGAGCTCCCCGAGCTGCACGGCGATGTCGTTGGCCTTGGTGTAGCGACGCACGTCGGAGAAGGCCTGCCCGCTGATGATGAGCGGGGTGCGGGCCTCGTCGATGAGGATGTTATCGACCTCGTCGATGATGGCATAGTTGAGCGGCACGCGCTGGCACTGCTGGTAGTAGGGGTCGAAGACGTTGTCGCCGCGCCGGGCCGGCTTCATGTTGTCGCGCAGGTAGTCGAAGCCGAACTCGCTGTTGGTGCCATACGTGATGTCGCAGTCATAGGCCTTGCGGCGGTCGTCGGGGTCCATGTCCGACTGGATGAACCCGGCCGTGAGGCCAAGGCCGCGGTAGATGGGCAGCATCCACTCGCAGTCGCGGCGGGCGAGGTAGTCGTTGACGGTGACGACGTGAACGCCCTTTTGTTCGAGCGCGTTGAGGAAGGCGGGGAGGGTGGCGACGAGGGTCTTGCCTTCGCCGGTGACCATCTCGGCGATGTTGCCGCGGTGCAGGACGATGCCGCCGAGCATCTGGGTGTCGAAGTGGCGCATGTTCTTGCTGCGCTTGGCGGCCTCGCGGCAGGCGGCGAAGGCCTCGGGGAGGAGGTCTTCGAGGGAGGCGCCCTGTTCGAGGCGCGCGCGGAGCTTCGCGGCGGACCCGCGCAGTTCTTCGTCGCTGAGGGCCTGCATCTGCGGCTCGAAGGCGTTGATCTGGGCGAGGTGCGAGCCGGGGGTGACGGTGTGGGTGGCGCCGGCCCGGGCGGGGCGCACGTAGCCGAGCTTGCGGACGTAGCGCTCGTTGGACGAGCCGAAGAGGCGCGTGAGGAAGCGGGAGAAGCCCTCGGAGAAGGCGGACAGGCCATCGCCGAGCTTTTCCCAGAACGACGTTTCCATCTTGCTGTCGGTGCTCATCGGTTCTCTCGCCGTTGCGGCGCCCTCCGCGCATGGTCGGTCGTGCGTGGCGGTTCTCGCCACGGTAGTCAGTCTAAGAGGGCAACCTGCGCAAGGTCAAGATGGACCGACGCACGGGCCCCCGAGAAAAGGGATGGGGACAGAGCGGGATCTCGCCTCGGGGCGGGGCGTCGGGTAGGATCGGGGGGAGGAAGGGAGAGGACCAATGCTTACCTACAAGGCGATGTTCAAGTTTCTCGACGAGGGCGGGGTGCATGCGGAGTTGCTGGACTTCCCGGGCGTGATAACCTGGGGGGAGGACCTCGACCGAGCGCGGGCGTTGCTGGGGAGCGCGCTGGTGGACATGGCGGAGACGAACTTGATGCGCGGCGAGCCCCTGCCCGCGCCCGACCCATCGTGTTCCGACGCGGAGGCGGACCTGGAGGAACCGTTGCACTTGCTGTTGACGGCTGCCTCACGCGTGGCGGTGGTCGCGCAGCCGGTGGCGCCGTGAAAAGACGCGATCTCATCCAGCACCTCCTCCAGCACGGCTGTTGCTGGTTCGGGAAGGCGGGGAACACTCCATCTGGGAAAACCCTGCGAACGGGCGGCGCACCTCCATCCCGCGCCACCGTGAGGTCCCGAATCACACGGCGGGGCGGATCTGCAAGCAGCTCGGCATCCCGGCGCCCTGAAGGGGCTGACGATGGCAGCGTGGCTCAGCGTTTACTGTTCTCGCCCGGCGAGCCACCTCACCGCGGACGACCTCCTTGCTGGCCTCGGCGACGTAGACTTCCTCACCGTTGCCGAGGGCTTTGGCATCGAGGATGAGGATGTGGTCCATCGGGCCTTGTCGCTACTCCGAATCGAGCCGGTGAGCGAGCCCGAAGGGGCCAGGTTCCGCCTGCGGTATCGTCCTGCTCGGTTTCGCCCCGTGTTCATCCACTTTTCGACAGAGGCGGGGCAAGTGCAGACGTTGCGAGAGGAGGCCCTGGAAGAGCTCGAAGGGAAAAAGAGCAAAGGGCTGAAGCGCGTGCAAGCGCACTTCAGTCGCGTCGTTGAGGTGGCCGCCCTGGAACTGGGCTGGGGCCAACTGGAGGACATGGGCATCGTGCTGGCGGGACAGGTCGCGGAATACCTCGCGGCTGTCGGAGAAGGCCTGATCTGCGACCAGAACGATGATTGGTGGGCGGTCGAGGGACGAGCCCCGGTTCTGCTCGTTGGGCCGAAGCGTCGCGGAAACAACGACTGACGGCGCTTGCGAGCGCTCGTCGGGGCAGGTAGCACGATTCCGCGGGCAGCGGGGGCCTGCGGCCTCGCGCGTTTGCTGGCCGAGGGAGGCGGAACCGTGAAGTTCAGCGAGCTCGTCCGCCTGCGGGAAGAGAATGGTTTCACGCTCGTCAAACAGAAAGGTTCCGTCTGGCATGACGGCAAGGCCGGCCACCCGCGGCTGATCCGCGTGGACAACCACGGGCCCAAGGAAGTCCCAACAGGCACCTGTCACGCGATCTTGAAGGCGGCGGACGTCCCGAAGCCGTGAGGAGCACGTCGATGGTCGATCTCCCCTATTCTCTCGCGATCGAGGCGACGGACGAGCCCGATTACTTCGGCTTCTATTCCCCGGAGCTGGAAGGCTTCTCGGGCATCGGTCACTCCGTCGAGGATTGCCTGTACCAGGCGCGCTGGGGAATGAAGGAGCACGTCGAGCTGTTGGCCGAGCAGCGCCTGCCTGTCCCGCCCCGGAACCCCGACCCTATCGTGACCTTGCGAAACGAGAAAAAGGGGGAGGCGCCCAACCAGGCGCTTCAGCCGACGGGGGCGGGATGACGGCGTTCCCAGTTATGCAACTCGGCTCGTCGCGCAACCGCACTCATCCGCCTTCGGCCTCGTGAGTGAGGCCCTCCACGAACAGGAAGCCGGGGGCCTGCGCGTCGTTGACCTGAAAGGCAAGGTCGTGTCGGCGACCGCCGTCGTTGAGGATGATCCGGTAGAGAAAGCAGTCCGGGTCGGATAAGTCGCGCTCGGACCGATCGGGCTGCGAGGCCAGGTCGCTGTGTAGCCGAGCCAGAACGCGGATCAGCCCTTCGCGCGAGAGACCGCAAGCGCCGAGGGCGCGGGTCACGCCTTTGCTGACGATCGCGCGCAAGGCCATTCGTCAACCCTCGTGGACGGCCTCGCCGGCCCGCAGCCGCTGGATGATGGCCTCCACCTCTTCGTATTCGCCGCGGGCGAACGCGGCGCGAGACTCCTCGATCATCTTCCGGTCCACCGCGGCGCGCGGACGGTCGAGCCAGGCGAGGAACGCTTGTGTCCGGGCCCGCAGTTGAACGAGGCGCTCCGCTGCGGGGGCGATCTCGGCGAAACGGGCCGCCCTTTCCGCAGCGAGATCGGCAACGTCCTTCAGGAGCGCGCCGAGGCGGGCCAGGATACCGGCGCGGGCAGCGCACAGGTCGCCGAGGCCAACGAGCTGCCTGCGCAGCTCGCGCTGCTCGAAGACCGCTCCGTCCTCGGTCAGGAGGTGGTAGAGTCGCTCGGCTTCCGCCGGATAGTCCAGACAGCGAGCCAGCATGAAATGGGCGTTGCGAGCCAGGGAGGGCCCGGCCTGCTCCTCCTGGGGCAAGGCGTCGAGGGCCGCCTCCACGGCGCGGGTTTCGGCCTGTTGGAGCGGGAAGGACGTCGGCACAGGGAGCGCCCCTGCCTCGAACGAGCTCGCGGTGTGCGTCATCGTGATTCCCCTTTCGCCTCCATTATCCCGGCCGCGGACTCGGAAGACAACGTGTACCTGCCCTCGTGACCGGATGCCGGCCTTTGATCGAGCCGTTGACTGCCCCCCGCCCCTCTTTTCGATAGTCTATTGAGCAGACAGTGACCCGCCCCCGCCCTCGCAAACACTCCCACCTAAAGGACGTCTCATGCCGGTCTGCCGACTCATCGCCCTGGCCTGCTGCGGTCTGGCCTTCGGCTTGCTCCCCGCCGCACCCAGCGCGGACGCCCCTCCCTCGGGAAAGAAAGTCCATCGGATCAAGGTCCTCACCGACAAGGCCCCGGACTGCTCTTCCCTCAAGTCGATCGTCCAGAGCGTCACGCGCGGCTGCAAGACCAACGACGAGAAAGCCATCGCCCTCTACAACTTCATGCAACTGACGCACTACCACCAGGGCTATCCGGGCGAGAAGGGCGGGCTGGGCGCCCTGAAGGAGATCAACGTCTACGGCTGGAGCCTGTGCGGCGGGCTGCACACCGTCCAGGCGGCCCTCTGGCGCGAGATGGGCTGGCCCTGGCGCTACGTCGGCTGGAGCAACCCCGGCCACACCACCGTCGAGGCCCAGTACGATGGCCGCTGGCACTACCTCGACGTCTTCCTCCGCTACTACACCTGGGCCCCGGACGCCAAAGCGCCCGGCGGCCGAACCATCGCCAGCCAGGCCGACATCAAGGCCAACCCTTCCCTGGTCACAAAAGGACTCGTGCTCGACCGCAGCCGGGGCGTCTACTACCACGCCGGCAACCGCTTCGAGATCGTCAACGACCGGGCCAACTGGCGAGCCCCGTCGTTCCTCAGTTGCGGCGACCCGCCCGCCGGCATCCTCACGGGCATCCGCTCCAGCAACCGCGCAGGCAGCCCGACGGGATGGGCGGGGCTCGAGTTCGCCTCTCCCGGCTACACCACCGACGTCGATCTGGCACCGGGCTACTCTCTGACGCTGACCTGGGACGCGACCAAGGGAGCGCACTGGTGGAACGGGCGCAAGTACGTCCCGGGCCACGGCTGCGGCGACAAGGACTACCGGAACTGCCCGGCCATCGGCCCGCTTCTCGAGCCGTACCTGCGCTCGGGCGGCCAGCGCCGCAGCTTCGCCAACGGCAAGCTCCTCTTCGCTCCCGACTTCGCGACCAACTTCCTCGAAAGCCTCGCGGCAAAGGAGAACGTCAAGTTCGTCGGCGGAAAACTGCTGCCCGAGAGCTCGGGGCGCCCGGCGTCGATCACTGTCGCGCTCCAGTCCCCCTACATCATGTCGCGGGCCAGCGGCAAGGCGACGGGCGCGGACGCTGCTGAGGCCTCCGTGGACGGCGGCAAGACGTTCAAGCGCATCAAGCTAGAGGACTTCTCGGAGGAAGTCGGTGGCAAGCATGCCTGTCTGGTGAAACTGTCCTTCAAGGGGGCCCTGACGGCGCTCGAGCTGGAGGCCATCGTACAGTGCAACCGCGGCGCACTGCCCTACCTCTCGCCGGGCAAGAACAAGATCGCGGTGAGCGTTGACGGTCCGAAGGAGATGGGCGACAACCGGCTGGTGGTCACGTACGCCTATCAGGTTGGCTCGCGGTCGAAGTCGTATGAGGCCCTCGCCGACGCCGGCGCCGAGGTGGCCCGCGCTCACTATGCCACCTGGTCCGCCACGCCGACCGTGGTGCAGAAGGTGTTCGCCGCCAGGGACCTGCCCGCGACGTTCGACGTCGACGTCCCGACGCCGAAAGGCAAGCACTCCGTCTACCCGCGCATGCTCTTCCTGCGCCGCGAGGTGCTGGCCCCCGGCTCGAAGCCGCTGCCGCTCCCCAAGGGGGCCGAGCGGGCCAGGCCCGTCGCAGCGGAGGAACTGAAGTCGTTGCCTAACCCCTTCACGGTCGGCATCGACCGCCCCCCCCAGAAAGTGAAGCGGCCGACGTCCACGCGAACGATCGCGTTGAAGACCGGCCATGCGGTGTCGCAGGACGGCCGGGTGCAGGCGAACCACTCCCTGAGTTGGAAGAAGGGCCAGACGTGGGCCCTCCTGGTCGGGGGCGATCTGAACGAGCTCCCGCCCGCCCGCGAGATCGCCGAAGCGCGGCTGATCTTCCCCGTGGTGCGCGGGCACGACAAGGCCGCCACCAAGGTTGGCGTCACGATGCTAACCGCGCCGTTCGAGGGGGGCAAGCCGTTCGATTTCAAGCACCTGGGCGAGGTGGTCGGCACGGCGGTCGTGCCCAGACAGCCGGGCGGGGTCGATTACGGGCCGCCGAAGGCGTTCGAGATCGACGTCGCGCGCGCCGTCAAACGGATCGCTGCGGGCGAGGTGTCGTTCCGCGGCTTTGCTTTGCGCGCGATCCAGGACCGAAGCGTAGACGATGGCTACCTCATCCGCATCGATCTGCCGGACGCGGCGGCAGTAAAGCTCGAACTGGACGTCTACGATCGGAAGTGAGGCGCTCACCCTCTTTGCAACAAAGGTCGAGGCAGCGGAGGACCGCTGGAGGCTGCTCGTCACGCGGCCCCTTGTTTCGGCCGGGACGAGCGCGAGGCCAGCCACTTCACCAGCCGGGCCGATGCGCGGACCGGGTCGCGGGCCGCTCTGGTGAGGGCCTCGATCGAGCCGCGTTGGGCTGCGCACTCGGCCTCCGACTGGCGCAGGGCCTCGTCGAGTCGCCCGATCACGTCCAGGCGCTCGGCGGACTCCGCCTCCGACCGGCGCAGGGCCTCGTCGAGCCGATGGATCACGTCGAGGCGCTCGGCGCAGACCGCCTCGGCCTGGCGCAAGCCCTCCTCCGACCGACGCAGGGCCTCTTCGAGGCCTTGCATCGTCGGCCGTGCGGGGCGGTTGGCTTCGGAGGCGCGCACGGCGTCCTCGATCGCCAACTTCACGAGCTCGGAAGGCTTGGTCGGCCACTCCCCTCCTTCGTAGAAGTCGGCCTCTTTGAGGTGCGTCTTGTGTGTCGCGTGCCAGTAGCGATCCACGATCCGATCGATCGTCTCAGGCACGTACTGGCAAGTGAAGACCGTTCGATCAATGGCCTTGTTCGGCGCGAAGGTGGCCGAGGGGGGCGTGTTGTTCTTGCAGCGGGCCCGTTTCGGGAGCAGGCCCAGGCTGAACAAGCTGTCCGCGAGGCCCTTGAGGTTGAAGAAGGTGCAACTCGAGGGCTCGTAAGGGCTCTCGGCCCCGATCGGGCAGTACAGCAAGGCGTGCTCGTTCTCGCCGGCAAAGATTGCCGTCTCCAGGACGAGGTGTCCGCCGGTCGGCAGCAGGTCGCGCAGGGCCTTGATCGCCTGCATCGGATAACGCAGGTGGTACAGAACGCCCGAGCAGACCACCACGTCGAACTTGCCGAACGTCTCGGGCGTGAGGTCGTAGAGGTTCATCTCGTGCATGCGGACGGGCGACTTGAAGTAGGGGATGAGGAACTCGACGGCCGCGGGGGACAGGTCGTTATCGACGCCGATCACCTCGCGGGCGCCCAGTTTCATGGCCTCGAAGCAGACCAGCCCATCCCGCAGCCGACTTCCAGCACGCGCTTGTCGCGCAAGTCGAGGGCCCGCATCGCGTCCAGGGTCTGTGCGACGACGGGCACGATCGTCGGCCAGCCGGGCGTCGTAATGCCCTCCGCCAACTCGATCGTGTGGTAGAACGTGTACTTCTCCATCTCGGCCCTGAGCGCGGCGTCATCCATCGGCTCGAAACCCTCTTGTCCGGCCCCGGAACGGGAACGCAGCTTCCAGTCCCCCCTTCCGACGCAGTCTCGATCGCCTGTTACCCGATCTGCGCGGTCTCGTCATTGCGGCCCAGGCCCTGCGGGAACACAACGAACACCTCGTCGAGTTGGTCACCGCCTTGCCATTGCCAGGGCCGGCGCCTCCTCGCGCGCACGCACCAACCCCACCGCGACGCCCCCCTGGCGCGAGCGTACCACCACCTCACGCCCCGGCAACTCCCGCAGCAACTCGTCGAGCACCCGCCCCGACTTGACCAGGAGGAGCGTATCGGGCTGCTCGCGGAGCGCGGCAAGCAGTTGCGGGCGCTCGTCGGGGCCGTAGACGCGCACGTTGGCGCGGGGCAGGTAGAAGCTGACCGAGTCCCAGCGGTGGGGGTAGCAGACCACCGGTACGTCGGGCACGTGCTCCAGTCGGGCCTGGGCGTGGGTGCGGCGCAGATGGCCGCGCAGCGAGAACTGGCGGTTGTAGGCGGGTTGTAGGTAGTGGACGCCCAGCAGCAGCACGCCGAACACCGCCGCGGCGCTGCCCCCCCAGGACAGCCGGCGCCGGAACACCACCCCTATCAGGGCCACGCTTCCCATCGCGACCAGCCCCATGGCGGTGCTCGGGCGGAGCATCTTCTGCGCACTCCCCATCGCGACCAGCCCCAGCCCGAGCAGGAGCGCCACGGTCGCCGCCTGCGTCGCCAGGCGCGAGCCGCGCTGCCACAGCGCCCTCCACGACGGGACTAGCGCGGCGAGGTAGCAGCCCAGCGCCAGGGCGAGTGGAGGCAGGGCGGGGAGGACGTAGGTGGGTCGCTTGCACCCGGCCAGGGAGAAGAACAGCAGGCACCAACCGAAGCTCAGGAGAAAGAGGCCCAGCGCTGCCGGGCGGCGCGCGCCGGCGCGCCGCGAGCGTCGGGCGAGGTAGCGCACGAAGCCGGGCAGCAGCAGCGCCCAGGGGAGCAGGCCGAGGAGCAGGCCGGGCAGGTAGAACCACACCGGCTTGGCGTGGTCGAAGGGCCGGACGAAGCGCACGACGTTGTGCTTCCAGAAAAAGGAGCCCGCGAACCCCGGCATGCGCAGCATCAGCGCCAGATACCACGGGGCCGCGACCAGCCCGGCCACGCCGACGAACGCCACCCACCAGCGCAAAGGGACGGGCGCGGTGCGGCGGTCGAGGAAGCGATAGGCGGCGAGCGGCACCAGGACCAGCACAAGCGCGACGGGCCCCTTGGTGAGCAGGCCCAGCCCGCAGGCGACGGCGGCGAGCAGCCACAGAGGCGCCCCTTCCCACTTGCCGCGCCCTCCGAGCAAGGCGACGTGGGCCAGCGCCAGGCTCGCGACGACCCACAGACAGAGCAGGGCGTCCATCGTGAGCATGCGCTGGCGGTAGACGAACTCTCCCGACAGGCACAGCACCATCGCCCCGCACAGGGCGGCGCGGGGCCCGACCGTTCGCCGGCCCCACCAGTAGGCGAGCAGCACGGTCAAGACGCCCGCCAGGCCGGGGACGAGACGAGCGGCCCAGTCGCTGGCCCCGAAAAGCCGATAGCTCGCCATCACCGCCCAGTACAGCAGCGGCGGCTTGTCGAGGTAGGGCTCGCCGTGGAGCGTCGGCACCAGCCACTCGCCCGCCTCGAGCATCTGGCGGGGTATCTCGGCGTAACGCGCCTCCGTCGGCTCCAGGAGGGGGGAGCGCAGCCCGGCGAAGAACAGCAGGCTGGCGACCAACAGCAGGAGCAGGACAGGCCACGCCGCCGCTTGCAGCTTAGCGTCTTCCGCCAAACTGCGAGCGGCCGGCCCCACAAACAGCGCCCGCGACCACCAGAACGGCAGCAATGTCCCCAGCGTGCGCGGCACCTCGCGCAGCGACACCGTACTGCGCCCACGCAGCCGAGGCCGGTGGCGCACGCCCACCTCGGCGACGGCGTGGCCGAGCTGGCGCGCCCGAGCCAGCATCTCGATGTTGACGAAGAAGTTGGGCGACTCCGGCAACAACTGCATCAACTCGGCACGGCGAAACACTTTCAGCGCACAATCGCAGTCGCGAACGCAGGTGCCCAGCAGCGTGCGCGTCAGCAGGTTGTAGCCGCGCGAAAGGACGCGCCGCCGCCACGGGTCTTGCCGATCAATGCGATGGCCCACGACGACGGGGTGCGAGGCGGTCAGCGGCAACAGGCGGGCCAGGTCGTCGAGGTGGAACTGGCAATCGGCGTCGGTGAAGGCGACCAGCTCGAAGCGCGCCGCCTCGAAGCCGGTGCGCAGCGCCGCCCCGTACCCGCGGTTGCGCTCGTGGCGCAGCAGGCGAACGCGTTGACGCACTATCGCTTCCTCGGCGGCGATGCGGCTCGTGCCGTCGCGGCTGCCGTCATCGACGACGAGGACTTCGTAATCGTCGGCGAGCCGGGCGAGGGCCTGGTCGGCCTCGGCGATGGCCTGACGAAGCCCGGCCTCCTCGTTGTAGGCGGGCAGGACGAGCGAGATGCGGTAGCCGTGCGTGCCATCCATGCCGCGCGCTCCGAGGGCCCCGGGCGATGCGCGAAAAGGTCGCACAAGGCGGGGCGGACGTCAAGACGAAGCGCGGCACCTTGTCGGCGGCTCCGCGTCCCGTAGAATGTGACTTTTGGGAAGCGTATCGTTCCGCTGGAGACAGGATAGATGCCGCACACGCGTAGCGCCAAGAAGAACTTGCGAAAGGCCGACAAGCGCCGAATCCGCAACAAGGCCGCCGTCAAGACGATCAAGACGCAGATCAAGCGCTTCGAGTCGGCCCTCGATGAGAGCGAGCCCGTCGAGGCGCTACAGAAGGAATACAACCTCGCCGCCAAGAAGCTCGACAAGGCCGCCGCCCGCCGCATCATCCACCCCAACCTCGCGGCCCGCAAGAAGTCGCAGCTCGCCCTGGCGCTGCACAAGAAGAAGACCGCCCCCGCCGCCCCGCCCGCGCCGACCACCTGAGCGGGATGGAAACGCGAAACGACAAGCAAGCAGGGCCCCTGCTTGCTTGTCGTTTCGCGCGCCTCATCCGGCGCGGCGCGCTCGCGCCACGGGGAAGCGCAAGTGGCGCGGCCGGTCCTCCTCGGCGGGTGCCGGTTCGTCGCGCCATGCCCAGGCGGTGAACGCCGGGACCAGAAACGGCCGGACCACGAACGTGTCGAGCAGGACGCCGAAGGCCAGCGCGAAGCCGATCTGCACCAACGTGTTGAGCCCCGCCAGCATCAGCGTCGCGAAGGTCCCCGCCATGATAAGCCCGCACGAGGTGATCGTCCCGCCCGTGTGGGCCAGGGCGCGCCGCGTTCCCTCGACCCCGCCGTGCTTCTTCCGCTCCTCCAGGGCTCGCGAGATCAGCAGGATGTTGTAGTCCTCGCCGACCGCCACCAGGATGGTGAACAGGAAGAACGGCACGCGCCAGTCGATCTCGCCGAACGGCCGGCCGCCCCAGTAGTGGGCCACCAGCGCCGTCGCCCCCAGCGTGGCGAAGTAGCTGAGCAAGACCGTCGCGAGCAGGTAGGCCGCCAGCCCAGGCCGGCGCACCAGCACCATCAGGATCAGAAAGATCCCCGCCAGAACGAGCAGGTTGATGCGGGAGCGATCGCTCTCCGTCACCTCCGCCAGGTCCGCCGCGCTCACCGTCACGCCATAGACCTCGCTGCGGGCCCCGCCGACCGCCTCACCCGAGATGGGCAGTTCCTCGCGCAGCCAGGTCTGGATCAGCCGGAGCGTCGGCACGCTTTCCGGCCCCATCGGGTTGGAGCGCATCACCACGTCGAGCCGCGTCACGTAGCGCGGCCCCTCCTCCCCGCCGGGCAGCTTGACCACGTAGAGCCCGCGCGTCGCCTTGTGCATCTTCCCCTCGACGCTCTCGACGACATTGGCGAACACTGCCCGGAACAGCGAGCGGGGCTTTTTCGCGGCCTGCTTCGGGGGCGCGGGGCGCGCCAGCGGCTCGCCCAGGGGGCGGGTCAGGCTGCGCACCTCCGCGACGTTGTCGAGGTGCGCGAAGCCCTTGCTCAGGTGCTCGATGAGCTGCCGGCCGCGCGGGCTGTCCCAGTTGGTGGACGAATCGAGCAGCACGGTCACCGGCCCGACCTCGCCCGCCGTGAAGTGGCGCTGAATGGCCGCCAGGCCGCGCACGCTCCCGCAGGCCGGCGACAGCTCGTCGGTGGCGCGGTAGGTGGTCGTCACGCGCAGCCCGATGAGCGCCAGAGGCGCGAGCAGCAGCACGGCCAGCGCGCCCACCGCCAGGGGCCGTGCCACCACGCGCTTGCTGATCCAGCCCCAAACGCCCTCGGACGGCGTCGCGCCGGGCGCCGGCTTCGGGGGGCCGAGCGGCCAGAACGCGGCCTTGCCGAGCAGGCGCAACAGCGCCGGCGTCAGGGTGAGCGAGGCGAGCAGGGCGACGGCCAGGCTGACCGCGATGGCGGGCCCGCCGCAGCGCACCTTGGTGAACTCGGCCAGGGCCATCATCCCCAGCCCGCAGATGACGGTGCCCGCGCTGGCCGCCAGCGCCCAACCCACCCCGGAAACGCTCCCGGCCAGGGCGTCCTTGGCCGATTGTCCCGCCGCCAGCCCTTCGCGGTAGCGGCTGATGAGGAACAGGCAGTAGTCGGTCCCGGCACCGTAGAGCATCACGACGGCGAACACCTGGCTGATGTTGACCAGGTAGAAACCGGGGATGAGCGTACACAGGGCCAACACTTTCAGCGCCACGAAAACCGCCAGCGCGATGGTCGCCAGCGGCACCAGCGCCAGCAGCGGGGAGCGGTAGACCGCCAGCAGGATGACCACGACCAGCACGAACGTCGCCAAGGTGGTGCGCTCGAGGCTGTCCCCGCCGCAGGCCGTGAGGTCGCGGCCCACGCCGGCCTGGCCCGTCGTATGGAGCGTCGGGGCGTCTTGCACACGTTCGAGCCGATGACGCACGACGGACTCGGCGCGATCGACCGTGGTGCGCGTCTGAAGGGCGAGGTAGGGCGTGCCGAGCGACACCTGGATGAGGGTGCATTGCCCGTCGGCGCTGAGGAGGCGCTTGCCCACGAAGGCGTCGCGCTGGGAGTAGATCTTTTTGATCTGTAGGTCGGGCTCGGCGTCGCGCAGGGCGCTCAGGTCGGCGACCACGTCCTCGACGAGGGCGAGGTCGTCGTCGCCGAGCTTGCGGTCGCGCTCGAGAGCGAAGATGACTCGGCTGGCGAAGACGTCCTGCGGGAAGGCCTGCTCGAGGAGTTGGTAGCCGCGCACACTGGCGCAGCGCTCGGGCAGGAAGCGGACGTCGTCGTCATGGGCCTGCGAGCCCCAACTGGGCGCGACGACGCCCACGCCCGCTGCGAGGAGCAACCAGGCGGCACAGATCAGCCAGGGGTGGCCGACCGTGAACCGGCCGAGGAACTTGAACATGCCGAGCCCCTTCCTTGGGGAGACCGCCGAGGTAGTCCATCACCCCTTACCATCGGCGCGGCAAGGCGGACGGCTTCAGGGAAAATGTCGAGAAGGCGAAGCGGGCGCAGGATGGGGGCCCAACCTGCGGCGCGCCGCCAGCTTTATGCCGGCGGAGGGCGAACGCTCCGCCGGCAGGAGAGGGGCGTGGGCGAGGTGCGCGGCATGGGGACGGCGACCACCCGTTCGACCGGCAGAGGGGGAGGCCGATGAGTATGGAAGAGGTGGGCAAGTGCTTGCGCGAGCGCGAGGCAGTCCTCAGCGCGGTCAGGCGACAACGAGGGATGCAAGCACACCTTCCGCATCAGGGCTACCTGCGCCGCCCACTTGGTATTTAGCCGGCCCGCTCAGCCGCGACCGTTGGTTCGACTGGAAGGTCCCGCTTCCCCTGTCCCCGTTGTTCCAGGTGCGACTGCACGGCCGCAAGCAGTTGCTCGTCTTCGACGTCCCCCATTTCCTGGTCCGCCCAACCGGCGACGTTGGCGACGAGTTGGCCGAACCGCCAATCGGGATCAGCGCCGACGCAGCTCGGCGATGGCTTCCAACAACCCGGCAGGTCGTTCGTTCATGGCAGCGGGTCCTTCACGTTGGGCGTTCTTTCGCATCGAGGTTCGGCAAATCCGGCTCGCCCGCCTCCCGATACGGCCCATGTCCGTAATACTTGGGCCGGTCGTCGAGCCGCACGTGCAACCACGACACCCCCGCCCCCGCCGTGCTGAGCCAAACCGGCCTGGTGCCGAGCCGACGCTCCATCGTCGCGCCGACCAGTTCCCACAGCGCGTGCTGCTGCGACTCGGGTGCCTGTCGGACGAACGCCCCGAGGTGCCCGAAGGCCGAGAGCGCGCGGTTGGGACACGGCACGACCAGGATCGCGTCCTTGCCCAGGCTGGGAAACGCGACCGCCCCTCGTTCGGTCGCACCGCGGAAGTGTTCGGCGAAGGCGCCGGCGTCGGGGGCCTTCGCCAGCCCCGGGCTGTCGAGCAGGACGAACTCAAAAGGACGGTGCGCTGTCGCCGTGGCGATCGGCGGCGTTTCCCAACGAAACGCGGCGAACGGCGAGCCCGCGAGCAAGGCGATGAACCACGAACGGAAGCCCCTGTCGTGTTGCCAGCGGCGCAAAACCTCCGCGTACGAGACGGGAGACGAGTCGAGGTCGATGGCGACCCGGAGGAGGCGACCGTCCGCCATTGGCTCGTTGCGCGTGGCCCACATGCGCCTTCTCGCCGTTCGGGATTACGACACTTCCACGAACCAACCCGAGCACAGATGAGGTTCCTCGGAGTCGGCCGAGAGCAGCACCTGGAACTGGATGAACACCTCGCCCGCCGGCAAGATGACCTCGGCGCGATCGTGCGCCACCATCGTGCCCGCCAACGGCAGCCCGAGAAATCGTCGTCGTAGGGGTAGTCCCCACGCGCCAGAGCACGGGGCACGATCCGATACTTGACCAGGCTCGGCTCCAGGGGGCCCGTCAGGTCCCACCCGCACCGAAAGTAAAAGGTGCTGGGGCTGCCCGAGCGCGCCGGCCAGGGGGCGAGGGAAACCTCGAAGTCCCACGAGTCGAACAGCTCCCAGAAAGCGCGCGGCTTGCCGATCGCTTCAAAGTGCCGCGCCATGGCTCACCCCACGGAACGAACCGGAAGGGCCTTTTTGGATCGAGCCCGAATCCTCGGCGCTTGCTTTTGTATTCGATCAGGCCGCGCCCGGCGACGAGGCCTCTCGCCGGTGTGGACAAGCGAAGAAAAGAAAGCGCCGCTGGATCGGGCTCGCTCACACCGCCGCCTTCGCCATCGGGAACGAGCCCAGCACCGTCATCTCCAGGCAATGCTCCGTCAGCGCCATTAGCGTCTTGCTCACCCGCGCGTCTTCGTGGTGCCCCTCGAAGTCGGCGAAGAACAAATACTAGCGCCTGCTGTGGCTGGCCCGCGCACACTGGGGGATCGAGAACAAGTCGCACTACGTGCGCGACGTGACGCTGGGGGAGGACGCCTGCCGGGTGCGCAAGGGCGCCGCGACGCAGGTGCTCGCGGCGCTGCGCAACGCGGTCGTCTATCTGGTCTCCGGCGTGGCCCAGGCCTGCGAGCCCGCTATCAGCCATGCTGGCGTCATCCGTCGCCTGTCCTGCCGCCCCGACGAGGCCCTCCAGTTGCTCGACCTTCCCCCGCTTCAATAAAGGAACGGCCCTGGCGTCCCAGCGTTCCAGGGGCTCACGCCCCTGGCTATTGAATGCCGCCCCGTTGGGGCTGGGCCGGGGATGATGGCGTCGTTTTCTCCAGAGGCTGACGCCCCTGGGTATTGAACGCCGCCCCGTTGGGGCTCGCGCAGAAATGTCCATGACGCCAGGGGACGATGTCGCCCTCATCTCAGACCGAGCCCCAACGGGGCGGCATTCAATACCCAGGGGCGTCAGCCTCTGGAACTGTTGGGCGCCGACGCCCCCGGCCCGAAAACTTGCCGCGCCCTGGCGGCCCTGCCTACACTGACGCCATGTCGCACCCCGACGCCAACCCGGAGCTTCCCGCCCAGTTGACGGGCTGGCTGCACCTCTACGTCGCCTTCGACTGGGGCGACGAGATCGACCTGGCCCGCGCGCGCCAGGCCGGCCCCAACGTGGTCCTCGACCTGACGCGCCGGCCGCGCACCCCCAACTCGTTCGCCTACCAGCGCGCCCCCTTGCGCTTCCAGCTCAGCCCCGTCACCGTGGACTTGCCCGGCTCGCCGGACGCCTCCGCGCGCCCCGTCAGCGCCGAGGCGACCGTCTTCGATTTCGCCGCGGTCAGCGTGGCCCTGCGCGTGCCGTTCCAGCTTTCGCCCGCCGAGTTGGTCGCCCTGGCCGGGCACCTGGCGGAGACGGTTACCTCCGGCGCCCTCGTTCAGGCGGCGCGCGCCGCCGTCGATCCGCTCCACCGCAAGCTGTTGCCGGCCATCCAGAAGCCGGCGTGGGCCGACAACCTGTGGGAGGAATACTTCGTCTTCCAGTTCGCGCCGCAGGAGGGCCTTGCCCCGGAAGGGCTCCTCGGCCCCCAGGCCGGGTGGCTGACGGGCCTGGTCCGCCTGGAGGACGAGGCGCTCAGCGACAGCGAGACCGTGGAGGCGACGCGCCTGTCGCTCCGCTATGGCCGGGCCGACCTGTTCGTCCCCGACTGGGGGGCGGCGCTGTTGCTCGACCAGGACAAGGAGTGCGCCGAGACGCTCCAGGCGGTCGAGTTTGCCAACCTCCAGTTGCTGGAGTTTCGCCACATCGACAACCGCCTCGACGAGGTGCTGGCCCAGGCCGATCACTTGCTGGAACGCGCCACGCGCTCGCGCCTGCCGGCCTGGCGCGGGCACGTGGCGCCGCTGCGCATCCTGGGCGAGTTGAAGGTGGAGGCCAACGGCCTGTTCGAGCGGACGGGCAACGTCCTGAAGCTGGTCGGCGATCAGTACCTGGCCCGCGTCTACCGGCTGCTCGCCACGCGCTTCCACCTGCGCGACTGGGAGCGCAGCATCGAGCGGAAACTGGAGGTTGTCGAGGGCGTGTATGAGGTGATCTCCGATCAGAGCGCGCACTTCCGGACGGAGTTTCTCGAAATGATCGTCATCCTGCTCATCCTGGTCGAGATCCTGCTGACGATCTTCAAGCATTGACAGTTCCAGGCCCTTTCTGGTTTGCGCCGGCCTCGCGTTCGGGTAGGATGGCGCTCGGCTTCTGGAGGGACCAACGATGCTGCGCATTCTCGGCTCGACCACGCGCCTCTGTGACGGCCTGACCCGGCGGGAGGTGCTGCGCGCCGGCGGGCTCGGGCTCTTCGGCCTCGGCCTGACCGACCTCGCCCGGCTACGCGAGGCGCAGGCGGCACGGCCCGCGCGCGTCGCGGGCGGCTTCGGCAAGGCCAAGTCGTGCATCCTCCTCTACCTCTACGGCGCCCCCAGCCAGCTCGAGACGTTCGACCTCAAGCCCGACGCCCCCACCGACGTGCGCGGCGACTTCAAGCCCATCGCCACGACCGTCCCCGGCGTGCTTGTCTGCGAGCACCTGCCGCGCACCGCCCGCGTCATGCACCACGCGACGCTCCTCCGCTCGCTGTCGCACCCCTACAACATTCACTCCGCCGCCTACGCCCTGACCGGCGTGCCGACGACCGACATCCCGATGGAGCTCAGCCCCCGCGACGCGCGCCACTGGCCGTTCTTCGGCTCGGTCCTCGACTACCTCGACGTCCGGCGCGCCCGCCGCCAGGTGCCGCTCAACGTCGCCCTGCCGTGGAAGTTCAGCAGCCGTTCGGAGCCCTTCCGCCGCGGCGGGCCCTACGGCGGGTTTCTCGGCAGCGGCTACGACCCGGTCTGGGGCGAGTTCCGCGGCAGCGCCACCAAGGGCGACCCTTACGGCGGCATCGCGCCCGGCGCCGCCTTCGAGGTTGGCCAGCCCGGCGCCCCAACCCTCACCCTCGATCGGCTGGCGCGCCGGCGCTCGCTGCTGGGGCAGCTCGAGCGCGAGCAGAAGCGCGTCGGCGCGGCGGGGCGCGGCTTCGACCGGCACCAGCAGATGGCGCTCGACCTGATGACCTCGTCGAAGATGCGCCGCGCCCTGGACGTGGGCCGCGAGCCAGCCCCTTTGCGCGAGCGCTACGGACAGACGCTCTTTGGCCAGGCGGTGCTGGCGGCCCGGCGGCTCGTCGAGCACGGGGTGAAACTGGCGACGGTGTTCTGGGACGAGTTCAAGGACGCCAACAGCGCCTGGGACACGCACGTCTGGCAGTATCGCCGGCTCAAGGGCGAATTGCTGCCGGGCTTCGACCTGGCCTATTCCGCCCTGATCGAGGACTTGCAAGCGCGCGGCCTGCTGGACGAGACGCTCGTGGTGGTGATGAGCGAGCACGGGCGCACGCCGAAACTGAACAACGCCCAGGGCGGCGGGCGCGAGCACTGGTCGGGGGCCTACTCGGCGCTATTCGCGGGCGGCGGGGTCAAGCGGGGTGGGCTGGTCGGCGCGACCGACCGGACCGCGGCGTTTCCCAAGGACGGGCCGGTGTCGCCGAAGGACGTGCTGGCGACGATCTACCACTTGCTGGGCGTCGATGCGAACACGCACCTGCACGACCGCGAAGGCCGGCCGGTGCCGCTGGTGCCGAACGGCAAGGTGCTGGGCGGGCTGCTGGCGTGAGCCGGGGCCTCAAGCGCCTTTGGCCCGCGCGAGGACCTGCGCGTCGAACCGCTGCTTCGAGAGGGCATACTTGAAGCTCGGGTGTTCGTCGCCCGGCAGCGAGATCGGCCCCCCCACCCGCTCGAGCCCGGCCTTCTCCAGCACCCGGATTGACGCGGCGTTGGCGGCCGAGACCGACGCCACCAGGGCCAGCGCGTGCAGCTCGGCGAACGCCTTGCGCGCCAGCGCGCGGGCCAACTCGGTCGCGTAGCCGCGCCCCCACGACGCCGTGCGCAGTCCGTAGCCGATCTCGACGTCGTCCGGGCCGAAGCCCATCGCGGCAGCATCGCGGGCATCCGGGCCGGGCTTGAGGCTGCACCCGCCGATGATCTCCCCGCTCGCCGTCTCGATGATGGCCCAGGGCCCGTGGCCGCCAGGCCGGTCGTAGTAGGGCAGGAACTTGGCCCGGATGTGCTGGCGGTAGGCGTCGGCGTCGGCCAGCGGGCCCCGGCCAACGTAGCGCAACATCTCCGGGTCGCTCTCCATGCGCAGCAGGTCGCCGGCGTCGTCGTCCGCGAAGCGCCGCAGCGTCAGCCGGTCCGTTTGCAGAACGATCGTCATGGTTTCTGCCGAACCGTGTAGCCGCTTACGCGAAACGCATCGCGATGGGAGCGCTCCGCTGGGCGTCGCGGCTACGCGAACTACCGCCCCGCCCGCACCTTGTACGTGTGCGGCTTGCCCTTCTTGCCCACCGTCACCGTATACGTCTTGCCGTCCGGCGCCACTGTCAGCCGGATCGCCTCGCCCTGGCAATTCTTCGCCTCCGCGTTGGCGACGAACGCCGGCGGCGCGTTGTCCGTCGCCCCCGAGCGCTGGTTGCGGTGAAGCTGGTAGACCGCCAGCAGGTCGGGCACGCGCCGCAGCGTCGTCATCACGCTCGGGTGGCAGCCCTTGAACGGCCCGTTGTTGCAGATGGCGACCCTCGGCCGCACCGTCTTGACCAGCACCGGGTTGTTGCTGGTCTCCTGCCCGTGATGCGTTACCTGATAGACGTCCACGCGGCCGATCTTGTCCGTCGGGTGGACGAGCTTGTGCTCGACGTTCCACGTCAGGTCGCCGAGGTCGAGGAAGCGAAAATCGCCGACGCTCAACACAAACCCCAGGCTGCGGGCGTTGTCGCTGGTGTCCACCGGCTGCGCCTTGTGCTCCTTCGCGATGGGATTGATCGGCGCGCCGGGCCGGTCGGGCAGCACCTTCCCACCGCCGCACACGCAGAGCAGTTTCAGCGCGGGAGAGCCAGGCGCCTGTTTGAGCTTCACCTCATCGCCGGGGCTGAGCTTGACCGATTTGCCTTTGCTGGCGGCGCGGTAGGCGCGGATGAGGGTGGGGAAATTGACCCGGTCCTCGTCGAACTTGTCGGGGATGCCGCGGTCGTAGAAGTTGCGCACGGGGATGAGTTTGGTCAGGCGGTCTACCCCGCCGTAGTGGTCGCTGTGCCAGTGCGTGACGATGAGGTGGTCGATCGCCTTCAGCCCGGCCAGCTCGGTGGCGGCCTTGTGGATGCGCTGAGCGTCGCGCGCTCCGGGGTTGCCGCAGTCGATCAGCACCGACTCGCCGGCGGGCGTGACGATCAGCGTCGCCGCCCCGCCCTCGGTGTCGATGAAGAAGACGTCGAGGCCGCGCTTCGCCTCCGCCGCGGAAGGCGCCGGCGAAGGGGCCGCGAACAGGACCAGACAGGCACTCAAAGCGAACGACCAGCGCAGCATCGGGGAGGCTCCTCATTCCATCGGGCGGTAGGGCCATCATCGGGGGGCGCGGGGCGAGAGGCAACAGAAAAGCGCCCGTCCCCCCACGTAGCCGCGTCGCCGGGCGGAGGCCCGACGCGCGCCCCCTCGCCGCGGCGCTCCACGCCCCCCCACCGGCCGGGGCCCGC
>JBBSEZ010000003.1:0-77611 GCA_038239195.1 Gemmatales bacterium | reverse complement strand
GCGCTTTCTTGGTGTGCCCGACGAGCGACTTGGCGTAGTAGTGGAGCAGGAACGGCTCGCCCTTGCCTTTGGCGATCACCCCATAGGAGCAGACGGCCAGCACCACCTGCGGCCCCGTGCCGGGGATGGCCACGGTCAGCGCGTCCTTGCCCGCCATGGCCTTCAACTCGAAGAGCTTGCCGTCCGCGTCGCGCGCGTAGACCTTGGTGTGGGCGATTTTCTTGAGGAACTTGGGGTCGTCCGGCGCCGGGGAGTCGCTGAAGACGATGCGGGCCGAGAGCTTGTCGGCGCCCGGGCCGGGCAGCAGCCAGACGAAGTGGGCGCGCGCCGAGCCGGCACACGCCAGGAGCAGCAGGCCGCAGAGCAGTCGTTTCATGGGGACGGTCCTCGCCGGAAGTCGAAGGCGTTGCGGGGCAGACGGGGTTAGCATAGGGAGCCTCCCCCTCCGGGCCAACCTCATCCGCCCGCGAGCCGCTTGCAGCGCGGGCCCTCGCACAACGCCTCCAGGTCGGGGCCCTGCTCGCCCCGGGAGCCTCTATGGCGCGCCGGGCGCCGTGCCCTGGGCGCTCGTCGGAGGCAACCGCTTCTCCAGCTCCCTGCACAGCTTGTCGAAAGACGGAGAGTTCTTCCGGCAAAGGTCGAGGCCCATCCGGGCTGCGAAGCGAGGCTGATCGACCGTTTCGCTGTACTTGCGACGAAGCTGGTTCTTGAGCCATCCCTTGCCCCGGCCCTCCCCTTCCGGGTCTGCCGGGCCGGTCAAGTCGGCGGGAAGGCCGTTCACGCCCGCCAGCGAAGAAGCGGCGGCAGCGAACCAGGTCTCGAACATCGGGTGCGGAAGGACGCAGGCGACGTCGGCATCGGCTCGGGCTTCGCGGGCCCATTGCAGAAGTTGCGGGGCGAGGGCGCAGGGCGGCGTTCCCTCCGAATCGATCAGGATCAGCACGAGCCTGTGCAAGCCATCGGGAGGCTGCTGGTCGAGCTGGATCTTGACGGCATCCACGGCCGTCTTCAGTCCCTCTTCCGTTAGCAAAGTCCCCTGCGGCTGACGCCAGGGGCGAAGTACGTCGATGAAGTCGCCGTGGAGCATCTCGTACCAGGTCCGCTCCAGGATTGTGCGTATCCCCCCATACTCCCCCTGCCCCTCGACGATCGCGCCCACGCGGAGAGGCATCCTTATTCCTCCCCGTCCGACGATTTCGAGTTGGCCTGCCGCGCCAGGTCGGTCAGGTCCGGCTCCAGTTGGTTCATCCGCTGGAGGTCGGCCAGCGTGTAGAGCTCTTTGCGGATGATCTCTCGGCCCGCCCCATCGATCGGAGCGATTTGCGTTTGACCGTTTCGATTCCGCACGACCAGCAAGTGAGAGGGATTGATCGCCCGGTCGGCCAGGAGGTCGCCGCTGTGCGTTGTCAGCAAGACTTGCGTGCGCCCGGTCGCTTCTTGCAGCGCGTCTACCAGGGCCCGGGCCCCCCCCGGGTGGAGAGACGTTTCCGGCTCCTCGATCCCGATAACGCTCGGTGGCCCCGTCGGCTCGTGGACCTGGAAGGCCGCCATCAGGGCCGCGAGCGCCCGCAGGGTGCCGTCCGACATGCTGGCGGCGTCGAGCTCCAGCGGCGCTTTCGATGAAGGAGAGCGCATCCGGAAGCGGATGGTTTCGTATTCGCCGTAGAGCTTGGCATGGAGGTCCTCAACGTCTTCCGCGATGGTCGCGAGGTAGTCGCGGACACGCAGGAGAGAATCGGGATCGACCTCCTCCAACCCCGCGATGACACTCGCAAGGTTGCCGCCGTCCCGATCCAACAGAACGCCGGGGAGGGGCTTCTGTAGCCGGCGGATTGCGTCGGGGTTGAAGTTGTAAGCGCCCATGGACGCCAACCCCTCGGCCAGGGCGACGGCGGGGGCGTGGCCTACCATGCCGAGGACCAGGTGGCCCGAAGGAAGCGGGAGCGCCTCCAAGTCGATCGTAGCACTGGAGTCGGGCGGAAGGCCGAAGCGGAGAGGGAAGTGGCCTGTCGGGCCAGGCGCCCCCTGGCGGGCCCCCAGGTTTACGTCAGACCCAAACCAGTGCAACTTGCCCCCGGCAAGGTGGAAGCCTGTTTCCTGGTTCGTGGTCGCGTCGCGAACGAACAGGCGTTCTTGATGAGGGCCGAGACTTCGGCCTTCGCTCGCCGGAACGGTCAAACTGTAGCGCGCCTCCCATTCGGCGCCGGAGGAAGTGAAAAAGCCGACCTCGACGGCAACGGTGAAACCGTCCCCCGGGGCCGACCGGCAGAGGATCGACGGCAGCCCGCCGTGCCGCTTCAACGCCTCGGGCAGATCGAACTTCACCGCGTCTCGGAGGAAGGCGAGCGCGTCGAGGAAATTGCTTTTCCCCGAGCCGTTCCGGCCCACCAGGATGGTCATGGGCTGGAGGCTCACGTCGCAAAGCGCGATGCTCTTGTACCCCTGGATGCGGGCCCGGCGCAAGAACGGCGGCTTCGTCCGCTCGTCTGCCCGGTCGCTCGTTCGCTCCGTTGTTGCCGTCGCCATGCGGGCCTCTCGTTCGCCGACAGGGTGGCAGAAGTTGTCCCTTCTCGTCCCCTTCGGGGCTCTGATTTGATTCTACCCGAAGGGCCCGGCTTCTCATCGTGTTTCCAGCCGTGCGCGCGGTTACACGGGTGACGACCATTTCGCCGCCGAGCTCGCTCGGCGCGGTGGCCGTGCCGCGCGAGCTCGGCGGCGAAACGAGCCTCCGCATCAGCGCGGCGCCGACGTCGATCAGGTCGTCGTGCATCTTGGCCGCCCACTCGCGGTTGCCCGCGTGCAGGAACTTCTTGCCGAAGCCCGTCGAGCCCCGGTAGTTCACCTGCAACACCGCGTAGCCGCAGTTGGCAAGAGTCGCAGGAGGCCGCAGAGCAGTCGTTTCATCGGGATAGTCCTCGCCGGGGGGCCAAGGGCGCAGTGGCAGACGGGGTTAGCATAGCGAGCCCCTCCTCGCCGGGCCAACCTCAGCCGCCCGCGAGCCGCTTGAAGCGCGGGTCGGCGCGCAACGCCTCCAGGTCGGGGCCCTCGGCCAGGCGCTTGCGCAGGCCCGGCTCCAGCTCGACCGCGCGGCTCAAGAGCGTAAAGGCGCGAGCGTGCAGCGCGGCGGCGGCTTTGACGTTGCCCTGGGCGGCGCGGGCGAGGATGCCCGCCGCGCCCAGATGAGCGAAGGCGTCGCGCGGCCAGGCGCGCACCAGAGCGTCGGCGTCGGCCACGGCGCCGGGCACTCCGGCCGGGCCCATCCCGAGCCAGGCCCTGGCTCGGGGCAGGCGAGCAAACGGGCCCAGCAAGGGATCGTTTACCACCTGCGACAGGTCGGCGAGGGCGAGGGCGTAACTGCGATCTTCCAGGTGCAACAGCCCCCGGGCCAGGTGGCCGCGCGCCGGGGTTGGCCGGCCGTGGACGACGGCCAACAAGTCGCGCCGTGCCTCGGCCGGCTTCCCTCGCACCTGCTGCGTCAGGCCGCGGAACAGCAGCGTTTCGGTGTCGTCGGGCCGTCGCTCCAGGGCCTTGTCCAGGTCGCGGGCCGCGTCGTCGGGGCGCCCCTGGCGCAGACGGGCCTGAGCGCGCAAGAACCATCCGTCCGGCTTGCCCGGCTCGTGCCGAATGGCGGCGCTGAAGTCGTCCGCCGCCTCGGCGAGCCGGCCCAGGGTGGAAAACGCCTGTCCCCGGTTGAGATAGGTCCCCGCGTGGGGCCCCAGCGCGATGGCGGCCGAAAGCGCCTTCACCGCCTTGTCGTACTGGCCCAGTTGGCGATGCACCTCGCCGACGTCGTTGAGGATGCCGGCCCGACCCACTGCTTTGGGCGCCAACGTCAAATACCGCTGGAAGTCGTCGATTGCCCCGCTCCAGCGCTTGAGCCGCATCCGCGTCACCCCACGGTTGAGGGAAACGCTCCCGTTCTCCGGGGCGAGCTTCAGGGCCGCGCTGAGGTCGTCCTCGCTGCCCCGGAGGTCTCCCAGCCGGCCCTTCATCTCGCCGCGCATGCGGAGCCATTTCACGTCTGGCTCCTTCGCCGTCAACACCAGAAGGTCGAGCTCGCGCAGGGCGGCCCGGTACTCTTCCTGCACGGCGAAAAGCATCGCGCGCTCGTAGTGTGCCTCCGCCGTCGGCCGCAATTTCAGCACCTCGTTCACGTCCCGGAGGGCCTTGTCGTACTGCTTCGACTTGCGGTAGAGAGCGCCCCGCTGGGAACGGGCCTCCACCATTCGCGGCTCTAACTTCAGGGCCTCGCTGTAGGCCGCCACGGCGTCGGGAAAGCGGCCCCACTTCTCGAGCAGGAAACCGCGCACGTACCACAGCTCCGCGTTCCGCGGGCGCAGTTCGACCGCCTTCCGGACGTCCACTTCCGCCTCGGCAAAGTGTCCCCGCTCGCGCAGGACGATGGACCGATTTCGCAACGCCATCAGGTGCTCGGGGTCGAGCTCCAGCGCCCGCGTGTACTCCTTCAGGGCGCTGTCCTTGTCCTTCACCCGGTCGAACGCAAGTCCCATGTTGGTGTGGGCCAGGGCCTTCTCGAAGGCGCTCGTCGGCTTTCGCGCCAGGTAGCGGCGCAATACCTCCGCAGCCTCCCGCGGGCGCTCCCTCTCGGCGTGCGCGCGGATCAGGTTGCCGTAGGCGATCCGGTAATCGGGGTCGATGCGGATCGCCTCCTCGAACTCGCGCGCCGCCTCGGCCCAGAGCCCGAGGTTGGACAGGATGACCCCACTCTCGTTGCACGTGGTCGGGTCGTTGGGCCGCAGCCCCTTGCAGCCCTGTAGCGCTTCGCGGGCCCCTTCCGTCTGCCCCAGGTGTTGCAGCGCGTAGGCCAGCCGGAAGAGCGCCCACACCTCGTTGGGGCGCAGCGCCAGCGCGTCGCGGCAGGCCGCGGCCGACCTGTCCCACTGCCCCCTGCGTCCGGCCTCGGCCGCGCGCCAGCGGTGGTCGAGGAAGGTGCTCGCCAGGGGCCCCTTCGCCTTGCGCAGGTCTTCCTCCGCGCCGGGCTCGTCGCCCCGTTCGCGCCGCAACCTCGCCCGCTGTTCGTACAGAAACCGCGAACGACGTCCGGTCGCCTCGGCGGCGTCGAACAGCCGAACGGCCCGCTCGGAGGCTTGCCCTTGCTCCTGCTCCAGCCCGAGCCCCCACAGCAGCAGCAACTCCGCAGCGCGAGCCCGGGCCGGCGCCGCGAGTTCCTGAACGGGGCCCGGATTGTCCGGCAAACCGAGGTTCGCCAGCGCCTTTTCGGCCAGGCGCATGCCTTTCCGCAGGTCGGGGCCGCGCTCGTAGAGGCGCACAAAGCCCTTCCCGCTCTCCGACTCCTGGGTCGGGGCGAACAGCAGGCAACGGCCGAGCAGGTGGTACTCCGCCTCGCCGGCGCCTTCGAGGAAGGCATCGAGGCGAAGCCGGGCCTCGGCCCGCCCGAGGATGTGCCGCAGTCGCTCGTCCAGATCGACCAGCCCGGGGCGCCCTTCCAGCCGGGCCCGCGCCTCGATCGCCCGCGCCCGGGCGTTGCCGTGTTCGCCGCGCTGAAGCAACTCCTCGGCCTCGCCGGCCAGGCGCCCCACCTCGCGCTGAACCTCGTCGTGCTCGCGCTGCCGGCGGTCGCGGTCGCGCTGATGCCACCACCCGCCGGCGACTGAGGCCGCCAGCAAGCAGACGAGCACCGCCACGAGGGCCGCCGTGGTCGAGGAGTGGCGCCGCGCCCAGCGCGCGGGCCGGGCGTACAGCGGCTCGCGGTAGCACGACACCGGCTCGTCCGCCAGCCACAGCCGGACGTCGCGGGCCAGCTCCGCGGGACCAGCGTAGCGGGCCACGGGCTCGCGGCGCATCGCCTTGAGGCAAATGGCCGCCAGCGGGCCCTCCCGCGCCGCGGGCGCGTGCGCCGGGGCGCGCGGGGGCGGATAGTCGGCCACCTGCGCCCGCCGCAGCACCGCGGTCGCGTCCTCCCCGGGGCCGGGGACGTAAGGCGCCCGCCCGGTCAGGATTTCGTAGAGGATGGCGCCCAGCCCGAACACGTCGCTGCGCTGGTCGGCGCGCCCCAGGGCCTGCTCCGGCGCCATGTAGCTCAGGGTGCCGGCGACCTGACCGGGGCTGCCCGACGTGGCGGACTGATGCCCGGGCGTGTCGTACGCGGTGGTGAGGCCCAGCTCGGACGGCGGCCCCACCGTCGCCCGCGCAGGCAACTCCGGGACGGCCCCGACGGGCCTGGCCAGGCCCCAGTCGAGGACGACGGTCTCGCCGAACGCGCCCAGCACGACGTTCTGCGGCTTCAGGTCGCGGTGCAACACCCCCCGAGAGTGCGCGTAGGCGACCGCGTCGCACACCGTCGCGAACGCTTCGAGCAGCCGATTCCAGCGCAGGTGCCGCTCGGCCCCCGGCGGGGCCGCGTGGAAGTCGCGGATGGCGTCGTGGAGCCGTTGCCCCTGCACCAGGCGCATCACGAAGAACGGCAGGTGCTGGTTGGGCTGGCGCAGTTCGTGGACCGTCACGATGGCGGGGTGGTCCAGCCCCGCCGTCACGCGCGCCTCCTCGGCCAGTTGCCGGAGCACCGCGTCGGGCTCGCCGCGCGCGGGGTGGGGCTCCTTGATGGCGACGTAGCGGCACAGGTGTCGGTCGTAGGCGTACCAGACCATGCCCAGCCCGCCCTCGCCCTGCTGCCGGACGAGCGCGTACCGCTCGCCGTCCAGGCAGCGCGCCCGCACCGCCTCGAGGGCCCTGGCCTGGCCCGGGAACCGCTTCTCATACTCGTCGGGCGCGGGGTGGTCGGCGAAGGGGCCCCACTCGTGCCGCGCGATGAACTCGGCCTCGATCAACTCGGGGGGAAGGTCGGCCAGGGAGCGAAATTCCGCAAACTCGGGCCCGAATTCGGCGACGTAGTCCTCGAGCCGGTGTCGGGCCGGCCCCGCCCAGGAGGAGCGGAGGTGTTTGCCGACGAGGTCCACGAGGGCGTCGGGCCGCTCGTCGGGCGGGAACGCGCCCAGCCAGTCGCGCAGCTCGGCCACCGTGGGCGGGCGGTCGGACCGGCAGGCCTGCGCGAAGCGCGCGAAGCAGTTGTCCGCCATGAGGGGCCCGAGAAGCGAGTTTTGCATGGATGGCCTACGCGACGTCGGCGCCTGGCCCGGGGAGGCAGTCGGCCATCTTCTTGCGCAGGAGCTGGACCGACCGCTCTCCGAGACCGACTTGCTGGGCAATGTCCGCGACGGACAGGCCCTTGAACGTCAGCTCCACCACCTTCATCGCCGTTTCGCCGCGGTCGCGCAAGGCGTTCTGAAACTCGTCCACCCAGTCGAGCAGGGCAGTCGCCTCGGCGGCGGGCGCGCGTGGGTCGGCCAGCCCGTGCGCCGCGCCCTCGGCGAGAGGCTGCTCCCGGGACCGATCGCGCTTCTGACGCGTGTTCAGCCGCACCTCGTCGAGGAGCACGCGGCGGACGAGGGTGCTGAGCAACCGGCGCACGTTCTCGCGATTTTCGAGAGTGGGAAAGTCGCCGTCGCGGGCGCCGGCCAGGAAGCGACACAGGCCCTCGTTGACGACCGCCTCGCTGTCGATGACGGCGCGAAGGTCTTTCCGTCGCCGCCGCCGGACCACGGCGAGCAGCTCGAGGAGAAACGGCTGGAGCCTGGCCTCGAGGTCGAACTGCGCGCCGGGGTCGCCTTGCTTCCAGCGGTCGATCGCGTTGGTGATGGAGCCGGACATGCCGAGCGCCTCCGGGCGCCCCGGGGCGCGGTGAGGAGAGGAAGGAGCTGACGTCGGGCATTGGAGCAGCGCCGGGGACGGTTGTCAAGGTAGCGGGGCGGTCTCGGGGCCGGCCAGTTTTTTCGCCCGCGTTCGCATTTTGTGCCCGCGCCGGGCGGGCGCCCTTGTCTACTCTTGTCGGAGGGAGCGCCGAGGACGCTGCCCATCCCGAGGCGGGCACGATGGAAGATCAGTTGCGGCGAGGGCTGCTGTCCCAGGCCCCGGAGGCGCGCAAGCGAGCGCTGGACGAGTGCATCGCGCGCTCCCACGACCACGTGCTGGCCTGCGCCATGCGCAAGTACCGCGCCGGCCCGGAAAACGCGAACGTGCAGGACCTCATCCAGAACACCTGGGCGCGGGCCCTCGAGCGGCTGGGGCAGTTCCGCGGGGCCTCGCTCCCCGAGTTCCGCGGCTGGGTTGGGGCGATCCTGCACAGCGTCTACGTCAACGGTCTGGGAGAAGACCGCCGGCGCGCCCGTTCCTTCGCCGGCGCGGTCGTCTCCCTGAACGGGGCCCCGGGCGGCCCTGCCTTCGAGCCGCCGGCGCCGGGCCCGACCCCCAGCGGGATCGTCATGGGCCAGGAGGCCCGCGAGCAGCTGGAGCGGGCGCTGCGGCTGCTGAGCGACCGCGAGCGCGAGTTGCTCCACCTGCGGCTCGGGGAGGGCCTCGGGCACGAGGAGATCGGGGCCCTGCTCGGGCTGGATCGGGAAAAGTGCCGGCAGGCCTGCCACGACGTGCTGAAAAAACTCAGGCGCTGGAACGCGGAGGAGGCGCTATGAGCGCGGACGAGGGGCCCTCGCCGAACCTGTCCCCGACCGAAGAGGAGCAGGTCCGCGACGTGGTGGATGGCTTCCTCGACCAGTTGCAGGCCGGCGCGAGGCCCGACCTGGCGCGTTTTGTCGCCGCGCGCCTGCCCGTCGCCCGCGAGGCGGTCGCGCGGATCGAGGCGCTCAAAAGGCTCCACGACCTGATGGAGGCGTCGTGCGGCTCCACGACCTTGCCGGTCCACTCGTGCGATACCGAGGGGGAGCGCTCGGAGGGGCCCGCCCAGCCCTTCCCCCCTCGCCTGGGGCGCTACGAGGTCCACGGCCAGCTCGGCGCGGGGGCCTTTTCGGTCGTCTTGTGGGCCTACGACCCCAAGTTCGAGCGGGAAGTCGCCCTCAAGGTGATGAAAGGGAGCGTTGGGGAAGGCTTTCTCTCGCTGTTCGAGCGCGACGCTCGCATCACCGCCCGGCTGCGCCACCCGCACATCGTCCCGCTGCACGAGGCGGGCGAGCACGAGGGCCGGCCGTTCCTCGACATGGAGCTCGTCTGCGGCGAGAGCCTCGAACAGCGCCTGCGGCGTGCGCCGGCGCTGACGCCCCGGCAGTCGGCGGAGTTGATCCACAAGCTCGCCCTCGCCCTCGACCACGCCCACAAGGCCGACGTCGTCCACCGCGACGTCAAGCCCAGCAACGTCCTCCTCGACGAGGAGGGCGAGCCGCAGCTCACCGACTTCGGGCTGGCGCGCTGCACGGCCCTGGACGTCTCGATCTCCCGCCCGGGCGACGTGGTAGGCACTCTCCCCTACGCGAGCCCCGAGCAACTGGCCGGGCGGGCCGGCGAGGTGGACGGCCGCAGCGACGTGTACAGCCTCGGCGTCGTCTTCTACCGCCTGCTCGCCGGGCGCCTGCCGTTCCAGGGCGCCACCGCCCCCGAGCTACTCGGCCACGCGATGCGCGGCGATCCCCCCGCCCCGCGCCGGCTCGCCCCGGCCATCCCCGCCGGTCTGGAGACCGTTTGCCTCAAGGCGATGGCGCGCGAGCCGGGCGATCGGTTCGGCACCGCCAGCGCCTTCGCCGACGAGCTCTGGCGCTGGTTGCACGACGAGCCGCTGACCGTGCGCCCGCCCACCCTCGGAGAGCGGGCTCGGCGCTGGGCTCGTCGGCATCGGCCCGTGGCGCTGGTCCTGACCGCCGCCGCCGTCGCCCTCGCGTTGGTGAGCGCGCTGCTGGGCCGGGCAGCCTACGAGGCGCGCCTGAGCTCGGTGGCCGCGCGCGCCGGCGAGGCCCGCGAGGCGCGAACGCGCGCCGAGCTGGCGGTCCGCGCCCGGCTCGATCGCGCCCGGGTGCGCCTGCAGATGCCGACGGCGGGCCGGCGCCTGGAGGCGCAGGCGTTGCTGCGCGAGACCGCCAAGGACCGCGCCGACGTCGTGCCTGGCGAGCGCGCCGACGCCCTCGACCACGAACTGCGCTCGCTGTTCGTCGCCTCGCTCGGCGTGCCCGACGTGGCGCCCGTTGCCGAACAAGACGCCACCGCGCTGCCGAGGCTGCGCCAGGCCGCCTGGCCACTGGCCCTCCGCCCGGACGGCAAGGGGATGGCGGTCGGCGCCCCCGGAGGCCCGGTGTACTGGGAGCGCGGGGGGAAGTTCACCGCCCCGCACGGGGTGGGCAGCAAGGCCCCGCCGCCCCACCTGACCTACAGCCCGGACGGCGCTCATCTCGTCTTCTGGCCCGCGAAGGGCGGCCTGGAGGTGTGGGACCGCGAGGCCACCCGGTCGCGCGTCCTGGAGCGCCGGGGCAAGGGCCCTGTTCTGGCGGTCGGCTTCGGGGCGGAGGGGAAGTCGCTGTGGGCGCTGCGCGCGGACGGGGCGCTGCGCTCGTGGTCGCTGCCTGGCCTCGAAGAAGGGGCGGCCCGGCGCGTCGGCGCGGGAGCGACCGCGGCGGCGTTCAGCGCCGACGCCGTCGTGCTTGCTGTGGGGCACGCCGACGGGAGGGTGGTTTTGGAGAAGCTGGCGGGCGGGCCGTCGCAGGCGCTCCCCGCGGCTCGCACCGCCGTGCAGGCCCTCGCCTGGTCCCCCGACGCCCAGCACCTGGCCGTCGGAACGCGCGACGGCAACGTGAGCCTGTGGCAAACGGCAGGCACGCCGACGCCCTCGCACCAGTTCGCCCCGTTCGGTGGCGGGATCGGCGACGTCCAGTTCACTCCAGACGGTCGCTGGCTGCTGGCCGGGGCGACGAACTGGCCGACGCGAGTGTGGGACGTCCACTCGGGCGAGCGCCTGCTAACGATCCCCTACCGCGTTGGAGGGATGGCTGACACGCGCGCGGGCTCGCTGCTCTTCGCGGGCAGTTTCCACGACCGGGCGGTCTTCGGCGAGGTCTCGATTCCCCGGGCGCTGGCGCGCTTCACCGGCCATCGCGCCCAGGTCGCCCGACTCGCCTGGTCGCGCGACCGGCGCTACCTCGCCACCCTGGACCACCGCTACGTGCTTCGCGTCCTCGATGCGCGCGCGCACCGGGCGGTGGCCGCGATCGAGGCGCCCCCGGGCGAGTTTTTCGGCAACAACGGCGCCCTCGCGCTGAGCGGGGACGGAGGGTTGCTCGCCTACGCGAGCGGGGGGCGGACGCGCTCGGAGGTGCGGATTTACGAGACTGCCACGGGCCGGGAGCGGGCGAAATGGGCGCTCGGGGGCGGCTTCGAATACCTCGCCTGGGTCGAGGGCGGCACGTTCCGGCTGGTGCGCGAGGAACTGGAGCCGGGCAAGCCGCTGCGCACCGTCGTCCGGGAGCTGACCGCCGGCAAGGCCCCGCACGTGGTGCGAGCCCTGCGAGGAGGAGAGCCAGGCGACAGGGCCCTGTACCTCGAGGCCGGGCTGAGCCCGGACGGGAAGCATTACTGGTGGTCGGGGCCGCGCGAGCCGGCCGACCGGCGGCGCGTCGAGGTGTGGGACGTGGAGACGGGCAAGCAGGTGGTGCGCGTCCCCCACCGGCACCCTCCCGAAGAGGGGGAGGTGGTCGCGGTGCTCGGCGCGGGCGCAAAGAAGCTGTGGGTGGTGTGGAGGGGCCGGGCCGACCTGCACGACCTGACCGGGGCCGAGCCGCCGCGCCACGTGAAGATGTGCCCGCTCGCCGTGGCCCCGGTCGGCGAGCGCGTGGCCTACGCGACGAGCGAGGGCTGGCTGCGCCTGCCGGCGCTCACGGTGTGGCGGAAGGGCAAGCCCCTCTTCGACCTGCCGACGGGCGGGGCCCCGGCGGCGGTCGGCGGGAGCGAAGCCTTCAGCAGCGACGGCCGTTCCCTCGCCTGGGCCGACGCGACCGGCGCCGTGTGGCTCGCGGACCTCGAGGCGCTCGAGAAGGCGGTCGATGCGTTCGTGCGCTCTCTGCGAGCCGATTGATTCGGGGCGGCCTTCAAAAAACCCATCTCAGCCGCGCCCCCGTTGCGCGGGGCGGGGGGAATCGGCGATGGTCTCGGCGAGGGGCGCCAAGGCGCCTCGAATCGGCCCCGCCTTCCCGGACCAAGGAGAACCACCATGTTCGCGTCGGCAACCCTTCGCTCGCTCTCCGTCGCCCTCGCGCTGTTCGGGCTGGCCCCCGCGGCCCTCGGCCAGGCCCCGCCCAAGGCGCTGACGATACCTCAGCGCATCCGGATGATGCAGAGCAACGACCCGAACGTGCGCGTGCAGGCGCTCGTCGATCTGCCCGCGGCCCCCGAGGCCCGCCGCCTCCTCGCCCCCGCCATCGGGCCGTTGCTGCGCGACCGCAACGCGCGCGTTCAGCTCGCCGCCTCGGTGGCGCTGATGAACCTCGGCCCCGACGCCCGGCCCGCCCTGCGCGACCTGATCGACGCCGTGCGCGCCAAGAACGTCATCGCGACGATCGCCGTCGCCCAGATCGGCGCGGCCTCCCTTCCCGCGGTGCCGGCGCTGCGCGGGGCGCTCAACGACAGGACCGGCGCCAACGTCACGATCGAGACGAAGACGGGGGACAGGTGGGTCATCTCCCTGCGCCACGAGGCCGCCAAGGCGCTCGGCAAGATTGGCCGCGAGGCCCGCGCCGCCGCGCCCGACCTGCGCAAGGCGCTGGCGGCCGGCGATCCGGCGCTGGCGCGTTACGCCGCCGGAGCAATGGCCATGATGGGCCAGAGCGATGCGAAGGCCATCAAGCTCCTCGCCGACGCCCTGGGCGGGGCCGACGCCGAACAGCGCTCCTGGGCCGGGGAGGCGCTGGCCCGCAGTGGGGCCGAGGGAATGCCTGTCCTGAAACGGGCCCTGAAAAGCGGCGAGGCGAGCGCGAGGAAAGCGGCGGCCGCGGCGCTCACCACGACGCGCGGCGGCGCGGCGGACGCTCTGCCCGAGTTGATCGCGGCGCTGAAGGACGAGGAGAAGGACGTGCGCACGTTCGCGGCGATGGCGCTGGGGAACAGCGGGGCGGCGGCGCGCTCCGCGGTGCCGGCGCTGATCGGGGCGCTCAAGGGCAAGACGATCTACGCGGCCTACGCGCTGGGCCGCATCGGGCCCGACGCCACGCCCGCGGTGCCGGCCCTCATCGAGGCCCTGGCCGACACCACGACGCCCCCGGTGTCCGCCCGCTCGCTCGGGGCCTACGGGACGACGCGCAACATCAGCTCCAACGTCCGCGAGCTGTCCGCCCAGGCGCTGGGCCGCATCGGGCCGGGCGCGAAGGCCGCCGTCCCGGCGCTGCGCAAGGCGCTGGGCGACGCGGACGCCGCCGTGCGCGAGGCAACCGCGCTGGGGCTGGGCGGGCTCGGCGCCGACGCGAAGGCGGCGGTGCCCGAACTGGTGACGGCGCTGGAGGACCGGGACCGCTGGGTGCGCGTGGGAGCGGCCCGGGCCCTCGGCCAGATTGGCGGCGAGGCCGGCTTCGGCGCCTTGACCGCCGCGCTGAAGCTCCCCGACGCCGGGACAAGGGCGGCGTCGGCGGACGCGCTCGGGGCGCTGGGGATGGAAGCGAAGGCGGCACTGCCGGGCCTGCGCGGCCTGCTGAAGGACCGGGACGCGGGGGTGCGCCGGTCGGCCATTGGCGCGCTGCTCCGCGTGGCCGCGGACCGCAAGGCGCTGCTGCCCGACCTGATGGAGGCGTTGAAGGGCCCCGATCCTCTGGTTCAGCAGCGCGTCTTGACCGCGTTCCAGGAAGTCGGCGCCGAAGCGGTCCCCTTCCTGGTCAAGGCGCTCGAAGGCGGCAATGGCGTGGCGCTGCCGGCCGCCGAGGCGCTCGGGCAGATGGGCCGGGCGGCCCGTCCGGCGGTGCCCGCGCTGGTCAAGGCGCTGGCGGTGGCCAAGCTGCGGCGGGCGGCGGCGAAGGCGCTCGGCCAGATCGGGCCGGAGGCGAAGGCCGCCGTGCCGGAGCTCATCGACCTGCTCAGGGACAAGGGCCCCGGCGTGCGCCTGGCGGCGACGACGGCGCTGGGCCAGATCGGCCCGGAGGCGAAGGGGGCAGTGGACGAACTGGCGGCGCTGGTGAAGAGCGAGGGCCCCACGATGCGCCGCGCGGCAGCCCTGGCGATGGCGCAGATCGGCGAAGGGGCGCTGCCGGGCCTGAAAGATGCGCTGGCGGCGGAGAGCGCGGGGGCGCGCAAGGACGTGGTGCAGGCGCTGACGAAAGGGGCGCTGCCGGCGAAGGAAGTCGTCGCGCTGCTCGCCGAGGCGCTGAAGGACGGCGACCGGGGCGTTCGCCGCGCCGCCGCGGAGGGGCTGGGCGACCTGGGCGGGGAGGCGCGCGCCGCCATCCCGGCTCTGGAGAAGGTGGCGAAGGAGAAGGGCGCCGTGGGCGAGGCGGCGCAGGCGGCCCTGGAAAGGGCCCGCGCGGAATGAGCCCGCGCCTCCCGAGCTCTTCCTTCTGAGGACTTGCGATGAGTTTCGCCATTACGTGCCTCGGCTGCAAGACGAGGCTGCGCTTCGCGAGCGAGCACCCTGGCGGGAAGGCGCGCTGCCCGAACTGCAAGGCGCCTATCCTGGTGCCCCCGCCAGGCAAGGCGGTTGCTCCTCCGCCGCAGGCGCCGCCCGCGCTGCCGGCCCGAGCGCGCCCCATCCCGCCCCTCCCGGCAGTCGCCCAGCACGAACTGCCGGGGCCGGCGCACTCCCTGCGGCCTTTTCCCGCTGGCCTCGTGCTTGTCCTGAGCGTGTTGACCTGTAGCACCTTTGCGACGACGTGGCTGCTGCTCCTGCACGGCAAGTTGCCGCGCCGGCGCCCCGACGACCCCTCGGCGGGGCAGGCGCTGGGGCTGGCGTTCGTCCCGTTCTTCAGCCTCTACTGGGTGCCGTTCGCCTTGCACCGGCTCCTCGTCCGGCTCAACGAGCAGCGTCGGGAGTGGGGCCTGCCCGAGATGCGACTCAACGGGCTGCTCGCCCTCTTCGTGCTGGGCGTGCTGGCCTCTTTCCTCACGCCGCTGGGGGCGCTACACCGCGACCTCGTCACGGTCGGGCTCGTCCTCGGGCTCGGCGGGCCGCTGGTGAACTGGTTCGTGGCCGTCCCCCTGTTCGCCACGCTGGTGCAGACGGGCGTCAACGCGCTGGCCGAAGCGCCCCGGGCGCGGCGGGCCCGTCACCCCGAGGCCCGCCTCCTGCAAATCGAGCTGCGCTGGCGCGCGACGCAGTGGTTCGTCTGGGGCGCCTACCTCTCCGCCGTCCTCTGCCTGCACGCGTCCCTTGTCTTCGTCGTCGCTGCGCTGCAGCGCGAGCCGGACGTGGTCCCCGTGGCGCTGCTCCATCTGGCGCTGTTCGATCTGCCGCTGCTGCTCGCCGCCCTGTCGCTCTTCGCCCGGGGCCTACTGATGCGAGCTCGCGTCGCGGCGCTGGAGGACGAGCCGCCCGACGTGGCCGCGGCGGTTCGCGCCGAGCGGCGAACGACGGCGGGCTACCAGTTGGCCTGGGGAATGGTGCTGCTCGCCGTGGGGGCCCTGTCGTTCGCCGTCCTGGCGTGGAACGTGAGGAGATGGGAGAGTTACGCGATCCTCGACACGCTGCTCCTGCCGATGCTCGTCCCCGTTGGCCCGTTCTGGGTGGCCGGGCTTTGCCTGCTGGCCAAGGTCGCTCGCCCGGGGCTGGGGGCCCTGCCGGAGACGGCCGCGCCTCTGGGCGGCCTGCAAGGCGCGCCGATGCCTTGGTGGCCGACGCTGGTCAGCGGTACGGGCGGCGTGCTGCTTCTCGTGGCCATCGGCGCCTGCCACTGGCACGCCCGTCGGTCGTGGGACAGGCCGTTTGCGCGGAGCGATGTGAAGGCCGCGGCGACGAGCTCCTCAGACGCGAGCGAGAGCGTGGATGGGGAGGAAGCGCCCGACTTCGCCGCCGGGGACGATCGATTGAACGGCGAGTGGGCCCCGACGGCGGTCGAGCCGCCCGAGGAGGGAGGGCGCGCGAAGGACGAGGTGACCTGGCGCTTCCGGGGAGACCGCCTGACCGTCACCCGTCGCTCGTCGGCGAGCATTTCTTACGAATCCTATCGCCTGGTCCTGGACCGGGAGGCCCGCCCGATGAGGCTCGAGGCCTTGTCGAAACGGAGCAGACTGGATGGGGGCGGGGAAGAGACTGCGTTCCGGGGCATTTACGAACTGCGGGGCGATGCGCTGCGCCTTTGCACGCACCGGAGCAAGGCGCCGCACGAGTTCGTGGCCGAAAGGGGAGACGGCAACACGTTGAGTACGTTGCGGAGACGTTAGCGCGGGAATGGGGCTTGGACAGGGCCACCTCGTGGGGCGAGGCGGCCCGTCACTTCCCCTCCGCGAGTTACTTGAAGCGCATCGCCCCGCAGGGAGGCCAACTCGGCCCCTCCGCCAGGCGCCCGCGAAGCATGTCATAGTCGCGCCCGGCGTAGGCGAAGCGCCCCTGCGGCGTGGTGGGCTCGCCTGCCAGGAGGCCCAGGTCGGAAACGGGCTGATTTCCAGGGGCCTGATCGCTTGCCGGAGGGGGCGCTCGCGGAGAGGGCGACGGCGATCGGAAAAGCTGGAAAAACAAGGGCTTCGGGCCTACAGAAAAGGCCCCCGGAGGCGTATAATAAAGACACACCCAGAACGACAAAAACCGAAGCGAGAGAGAGGCTTTCCGTGGATACTGCGCGCAAGAGTTTACTGGTCCGCGCCGACTTCGCGCTGGGCCCGGGCTGCGACCGGGCGGCGTACCGAAGGTGGCGGCGCATCTTGGCCGACGCCCTGCCACGGCTGCTGGGCTGCGCCGACCGCTCCCCGAAGGCCGAGCGGGTTTGCCTGCACCGCGGCGAAGGGGAGGGGAAGTTTTCTGGGTGGGCGCGCATCCCGATCGAGCGCCGGCCCGGCAGGCGACGGCTAAGGAAGCTCAAGGCCAGGCTGCGCGCCCGGCTGGAGGCGGGGCTGTTGCCGATCAACGGGCGGGTGATCAAGGTGGGGGTGAGGCGGTGCCGGGCGAGGGGGCTCGTGGCGCCCCAGCTCGCGGCGGGTACTTGCCAGGAGGCGTTGCTCCCCTTCCCACTGGCGGGAGACTGTCTCGCTCCTGCCGTACTGCCCCTGTCTGCTCCCCCAATGCCCTGAAGATTGCCCGCCAAAGTCGATCGTGGTGAGAAGGTCGTGGGGCAGGCCTCCCGAATTGCCTGCTGCGGGCCCCCGGCGCCTGCCGAAGTTTATCGTGGCGAGGGCGCGGCGAGAGCGAGTTGGATCTTCGAGATGAAACGGTGAGGCCCGGGCCCGGGCGGCGCGCGACCCGCCCGCGCCGCGGCAACGCTGAACCGACACGCGAAGCAGCAGGAGATCTCCTGCCGACCCAGGCGGGCGAGGCGGATGGCGGGCTCAGGCTTTTCGGCAAGAGGAACGGACCAACCTCCGCCCCTGTTGAGCACGTCACTCGGTGGCCCCCGAGTGCCCGCTCGCCTTCCCAGAACAGAAAACGCGCGTTCTTCCGACCCGGGCTCGGTCCCATCACTCGCGCCGGAAGTGGTCCTCCAGCAACACCTCCACAAACCCCATCAACCAACGGAACTGCTGCCCCTCCGTGTCGATCTTGTATCTCGGCACCGCGACCGTGTGGATCCACTGGCGGAGGTCGGTGCCGAACTCGGCGCCGCGCGCGGACCAGTCGCACGCCATCTCGGCGATGCCGATCTCCGGCACGTGCTCGAAGCCGCCCCAGTATTCGGGGTGGTGCTGGTTGGTCAACCGATGCTGGCGGATGGCCAGGTCCAGTTCGGCCTGCGGCACGTCGCGGCCGGCGTGCAGGTAGTCCCACTCGATGCCGAAGAACTTCGACGAGTCGTGAACGAAGCCGCGCGCGATCAGGATGCGGCCGAACTCGACGCGGCCCCGCGCCATCAGGCGCTTGCCCAGCAACAGGCAGGCGCCCCGCACCAGGTCGATGTGGCGCACCAGGCTGTCCAGGTGCTGCTCGGGCGTCATCATGGCGAAGCTCACTTCTTGACGAGGACCATCGCCACCACCGGCGCCGCGCTGGCGGTGAAGGCGCGGCCCAGGTGCTTGGTCGCTCCCTGCACAACGACGTTGAAGCGCGGCAGTTTGAACGTCGGCGCGAGCTTCACCTCCACCTTCGCCGCGTTCTGCCCGGGCAGCACCTTGGCCGGCGTCAGCGTCGCCCCGGGAGGCAGGCCGACGGCGCTCAGGGCGATCTCGCCAGCGAAGCCCGGGGCGCGGGTGACGGTGATGGTGAGCGTCGCCGCCTTGCCCGGCTCCGCCGTGGGGGCGTCGAGCTTGGCGAGGAGGGTGAACGGCGGGCGCTCCGCCACGACAACCGCCACGGGCGGGGCGCTCGCGGCGAAGTCGCGCCCCGCGTGCATCGCCCGGCCCTGGAAGGTGAGGTTGAATTTCGCCAGCTTGCCCTTCGCCGGAAGGTTGACCGTGGCCTTCGCCGCATTCTGCCCCGCCAGCACCTTGGTCGGCGCCAGCGTCGCGCCGGGCGGCAGGCCGATCGCGCTCAGGGCGACCTCGCCGTTGAAGCCGGTGACGCGGACAACGGAGATAGTGAACGTGGCCGGCTTGCCGGGCTCCGCCGTGGGAGAGTCGAGTTTGGCGGTGAGGCTGAACGGCGGGCGCTCGCGCACGGCGACGGCGAGGCGGGTGAACATCTCGCGCGGCGGGACGGGGAGGTTGGCCAGGTCGCGGCTGACGGCGGCCCGCACGCTGGCGAACTGGGCCACGACCTTGCCGCCGATGGTCGCCTTTGCCTGGATGCGGAAGACCAGCGGCCCGGGGGGTACGTCGCCGACGCCGATGGCCAGGGTGCCCGATGCCTGGTTGGGCGGTTTGGGAGGCCCCGCGGGGATGGTCGCGGTGCCCGTCACGCCCGCGCCGACCACGCTCACTTCGAGGGCCCCGTTGTAGCCGGCGCGCGTGAGGAACAGCGGCATCGACACGGTGCCGCCCGGCGCGACGTCCACGCGGTCGATGGGCACGGTGAGGCTGAAGCCGGGCTCGAAGAAGGTGACGGTGAGGCGGTAGACCTCGTCGGGCCCGCCCCAGGAGTGCAGGTGCTCGACGACGAGGTAGTAATCGCCGTCGGCAGGGGCGGTGAAGTCGAGGCGCGGGGCGCCGGCGGGGTTGGTGGCCTGGAGTTGGTTGCCCTTGGCGTCGCGCAGCACCACGTAGACGTCGGTGGGTGAGAGGTGCTCGGCGGTGTGGGCCTCCAGGACGTAGCGCTTGCCCTTCTTGGCGGCGAAGACGAACTGATCGACGTCGTCGGCGACCTCGAAGCGCCCGGTGATGGCGCCGGGGACGTTGATGCGGTTGGCCTTGGCGGCCTCGTTGTTGGGCTCGACCTCCAGCCCCTCGTCGAGGTCGGAGACGGCCAGGGTGACCGGCCAGCCGTACAGCCCACTGGCCCCGCGCGGCGCCACCTGGATGGCCTCGATGGCGGGGTCGTTGGGCACGGCCACCTCAACGGGGACGACGCCATCCACCGTCGGCCCGGTGAAGCGTACCGTCTGCTTGGTGCCGCGCTTGGCGGCCAGGGGGAGGGGCGTGGTGGCGCAGGGGAAGTCGCCGATGCGCAGGCGGTAGTGGAAGTCGGCCGCCCCGCCGTAGCTCACGTCGCGGATCGCGACGACGTAGTCGCCGGCGGCCTTGAAGACGTAGGTGAGGCGGGGGTCGGTCTGCAGGCCGGGGGCGTCGTTGCTGTGCCCGCCCGGCAGTTCCTTGCCGGCGGCGTCGTAAAGGGTGAGTTGCGGGTCGAAGGTGCTGCCGAGGCGACGGCCGAGCACCTCGAAGCTGACGCGCTGGTTGGCCTTGGCGCCGAACTTGAAGTAGTCGGTGATCTCCTTGTCGGCCCGGCCGACGACGACGCACGGCACGGGAACGTCCTGGGCCGTTTTGAGAGAGCGATTGGTGTCCTTTTCGAGGACCTGGGGCAGGTCGTCGATGCAGAACAGCCGGGAGTTGGACATCCCCCGCGCGGTGGCCAGGCGGATGCTGTGGAAGCCGAGGGGGGCGTCCTTGGGGACTTCGAGTTTGATCTTGAGCGAGGCGTTGTTCTTGCCGTTCCCCGCGTCGGTGGGGATGGTGACCTTGGCGGGGAAGCTGGTCCACACGCCGGTGGGCCCGGCGAGGTTGGTGCCGGTGAGCGTGACTTCGAGCGTGGTGCCGCGCTGCATGCCGAGGGGCACGACGGGCAGCAAGTTGGGCGCCTGCGGGCTCACGGGCGTGCCGGGCGGCAACGGCTGGGCCGGCGCGAGCGCGGGACAGGCGAGCAGGGCGGCGAGCGCGAAGGAGGTGCGAAGTGGTTTCATGGAGGTCATTCTCGCAGGCGGCGATGGCGGGATGGCGGGCGGTCGTGTATGAAAGGGATGATACTCCGCCGAGCGGCGGGCGGGAAGGAAAAAGAGCGCGGCGCGCTTGGGAACGGGAAGGAGCAACCGCATGGCGAAGCGATTCACCCCCTCGGCCGCGCTGGCCCTCATCCTGCTCGGGGCGCTGCTGGCGGCCGGCGACGCCGCAGCCCCGCGCGTCGGGAGGCCCGCGGCGGATGAGTCCTTCAAGGAGGTGAACGCCGCCGCCCGCGCCGCCTACCGCCGGGCTCGCGAGGAGTCGCTCGCGCGGAGCGGGCCGGTCGTGCTTTTCGACGGCGACGAGCTCGTGCTGCGCTACGGGCTACAGCGCCTCTCGGCGCGCTTCGCGCCGGAAAAACATCACGACCTCAAGACGATCAGTCACGTCCCCCTGGGCCTGCACGCCCTGCTCGTCCACCGCGTGGGCCGGCCGCTCGCGGACGACCGCCTCTTCGACCTGCGCTGTTACCGCGCCCTGGTCCTGGCGGTGGAGAAGGCGTTGCCCGAAAGAGGGCTGGGGCGGGCGACGTTGGCCCGGCAGCAGCAGATCGTCGCCGCGAGCCTGAAGTTGCTGGAGCGGGCGCTGGACAGGCAGCGCATCGAGAGGAAAGAACTGGTCGCCTTCGCGCGCGGCGTGCGGCCGTTGCTGGAGGCGAGCGCCGTCGAGGCGGCGCGAGGGGAGATCGACGCCCTCCATCGGCAAATGACGACCTGGCGCGCCAGACTGACGGAGAAGGAGTGGAAGCGGCTGACCGTCATCGTCATGGGCAGTCAGATGCCGCGGAAGGACAATCTCGCCGTGCAGTATTTCGCCCGGCTGCTGGGGGAGAAAGGCGAGGGCAAGCGCATCGTCTACGCGGAGGCGATCTTCGACGAGACAAAGGCGCTGGCGCTGCTGGGGACGAGGCTGCTCGACACGCGCATCGGGGAGGACTTCTTCGACGACCCGTTGCGCATGCACCGCGACCTGCTCGGGGATGCGGGCAAGGTACACCTGGACGAGCTGTTTGCGAAGTGAGATCGTTTGGTGATGCTTCGCACGTTCTTTAGGCGAGCGGCAGGAGTTGGTTTGCTGTAGGACGGCTCTCCTGAGCCGTCCAGACGGCTCAGGAGAGCCGTCCTACAAGGAGGCCTTTTCCTGCTGATCGCCTTACCACCTGCCCTTGATGTGCCATGCCCTACTCGACCACCCTCCGCGGCGAGTGCTTCGTGTTCCCCGACCTCCCCGCGCTCCTCGCCAAGGCGAACGAAGAGAAGTCCGGGGACCACCTTGCCGGGCTCGCCGCCACCTCCGAGCGCGAGCGCGTCGCCGCCAAGGTCGCCCTCGCCGACGTGGCCCTCGGCGAGATTGTCGCCAATCCGCTGCTCGATCCCGACCGCGACGACGTGAGCCGAGCCCTGCTCGACGACCTCGACGAGGAGGGCTTTCGCCCGCTGCGCTCGATGACTGTGGGGGAGTTGCGCGAGCACTTGCTCGACGATCAAGTCGGCGAGGCGGAGCTCCGCGCGCTGGCGCGCGCCATCTTACCCGAGGTGGCGGCGGCGGTGGCGAAGTTGATGAGCAACAAGGACCTGATTCTCGTCGCCAGCAAGGTGCGCAACGTCACGCGCTGCCGCAACACGATGGGGCAGCGCGGCGTCCTCGGGGTGCGCGTTCAGCCCAACCACCCGGCCGACGACGTTGGCGGCATCCTACTCGCGGCCGTCGATGGCCTGATGCACGGCTGCGGCGATGCGGTCCTCGGGGTCAACCCGGCGACCGAGTCGGTCGAGACGGTGTCGGCCATCCTCTTCACCCTCGCCCGGCTCATCGATACTTGCCAGGTGCCGACGCAGGCGTGCTGCCTGGCCCACGTCACCACCCAGCTCGCCTGTCTCGACCGCGGGGCGCCCGTCGATCTACTGTTCCAGTCGATCGCCGGGACGCAGGCGGCCAACGCCAGCTTCGGCGTCAGCCTGTCTCTCTTGCGAGAGGGGCTGGAGCGCGTCCGGGCCTCGCATCGGGAGCGGGCCGTCCACTGGGTCGGCGACCAGGTCGCGTATTTCGAGACGGGGCA
Organism: Gemmatales bacterium; assembly: GCA_038239195.1. Classification (GTDB taxonomy): domain Bacteria; phylum Planctomycetota; class Planctomycetia; order Gemmatales; family Gemmataceae; genus JBBSEZ01. Next base: position 55,311 of record JBBSEZ010000003.1, on the reverse strand, counting down.
AGGCAGCGCCCTGTCGGCCAACGCGCATCACGGCATCGACCAGTTGACGCTGGAGGCGCGGGCCTACGGGGTGGCGCGGCTGTTCGACCCGTTCCTGGTCAATAGCGTGGTCGGATTCATCGGGCCGGAATACCTCTACGACGAGCGGCAGATCGTCCGGGCCGGCCTGGAGGACCACTTCATGGGCAAGCTGCTCGGCTTGCCGATGGGCGTGGACGTTTGCTACACCAACCACGCGGCCGCCGACCAGAACTCGGCCGACAACCTGTTGCTGCTGCTCTCCCTGGCCGGCTGCAACTACTTCATGGGCGTGCCGTGCGCCGACGACGTGATGCTCAACTACCAGTCCACCAGCTACCACGACGCCGTCGCGGCGCGGCAACTCCTCGGCCTGCGCCCGGCGCCGGAGTTTGCGGCGTGGCTGGAGGAGCGAGGGATCTTCCGCGGGGGGCGGTTGAGCGCGGGAGACGGCGGGCAGCGCTTGCTGGGGCACGTCGGCGAGTTGCTGAAGGGTTGAGGGCCCGAGAAGGGGGAAAGGGACCATGAGCTCGCTGGGCAGACACCTGTCCGTTACGCCCGAGCAGGCGCAGCGCCTGCTGAACATTGGCACGGGGGCCATCGAAATCGAGGAAGACCGCTCCGCGTCGGAGGTGATCGAGGAGGAACTCAAGGAGTTCGAAGAGGGCCTCGCTCGCCGGTACTACTTCGACACCGACAAGGCGTGGGACCCGATCCATCGAGCGCTGACGCTCGACGACACTCCCAAGGGCCGCATCGACGTGGAGGCGGGCGATTGGCCCCTCTGCCTGTGTATCTTCGGGGGCGAGGAACTGTGCGGCGACGACTACACGGCCAGGCTGGTCCTCCCAGACGAGGTAGCGCAGGTGGCGTCGGCGCTCGCCGAGGTGGAAGAGGCGTGGCTGCGCACGCGTTTCTTCACGCTCGACGCGAAAGCTACGCTGTACGCGATCGACGAGGACGAGTGGGACTACGCCTGGAGCAACTTCCGAGGCCTGCCCGAGTTCTTCGCCCGCGCCGCGGCGGAGGGGCGGGCGGTGATCTTCACGGTAGCGAATTGAAGGCGAGCCGGGGGCTCGCGCCACGAACGCGTTCTCCGGGGGCTAACGTCCCCGGTTCGCCGGCCCCCCTTGACGCAAGGGCCCCTTCTCGGCTATCAGCCTCCCGGTTTCTCGGTTGGGGAGGCCCTCCATGTCCCGCTGCCTGATGTGTGCCCTGACGTCGTTCGCCCTGACGGGCTGCTTCAACGGCCTCGTGCTGACGCCCACCAACGTGGGCACGCCGATCGAGGAGGTCGCGGTCACGCCGGCCGCCGGGTGCTTCTGCTTCAACAAGATCGCCCTCATCGACGTCGAGGGCACGATCCTCAACGCTCAGACCGGCGGGCTCTTCGGCGGGGGCGACAACCCCGTCTCGCTGTTCCGCGAGCGCCTCGACGCCGCCGCCTGCGACAAGCGCGTCAAGGCGGTCGTGCTGCGCATCAACAGCCCCGGCGGGGCGGTGACGGCCAGCGACATAATGTATCGCGACCTTGTAAATTTCCGCCAGGAGACGGGCAAGCCGGTGGTCGCCTGCATGATGGACGTGGCCGCGAGCGGAGGCTACTACCTGGCGATGGGCTGCGACACCGTCTACGCACACCCGAGCACGGTGACGGGCAGCATCGGCGTCATCATGAGCCTGTACAACGCCAGCGGGCTGTTCAAGCTCGTCGGCGTTCGCAGCGACCCGATCAAGTCGGGGCCGAACAAGGACATCGGCAACCCCGGCCGCGAGCTGACCCCCGAGGAGCGCGCCATCCTCCAGGGGATGGTGAACAGCTTCTACGAGCAGTTCGTCAAGGTCGTCGCGGAGGGCCGCAAGCACAAGCTGACGCTGGAGCAGGTGCGCGGTCTGGCCGACGGCCGGGTCTACACGGGCCTCGACGCCAAGCACCTGGGCCTGGTGGACGAGGTGGGCTACCTGGAAGATGCGCTGAAGGCGGCGCTCGACCTGGCGGGGCTGTGCGACGCGGCGGTGGTGGCCTACGACAAGGGGAAGGGCTACCGCGGCAGCATCTACGCGCGGGCGCCGATCGTGCCGGGGCAGATCAACGTCAAGGTGGACGTGCCGGGGCTGAACGCGCTGGGCGGGATGGGCCGGACGGGGTTCATGTATCTGTGGGAGCCGGGGGCGATTCGCTGAGCGAACCGACGATTTAGCCGCCCCGCTTGCGGGGCGCGGTAGGCCGCAGCGCGACAACCTCTTGCGCGCCAGCACGACGGATTGATCGCTCTTCGTTCGGAGGCAAACGGTGAGTTCTGAAGCGCCGGGCCCGAATGAGTTCCAACTTCCCCGGCCCGGCTGGCTGTGCCGAATGAGCAAGGGCTTCGACTTCGAGGACTGCCCCGGGCTCGAGCCGGGAACGTGATCGCCGGACGCCCTCTCCCCGCCGTACGTGTTTCTCTTCCGAGACGCGCTCGCCCAGGCCGGTCAGGGGGAAGAACTCCTCCTCGCCCACAAGCGCGTCAAGTCGTGCTGGGAAGCGTGGGAGATCGACGAGGCGCGGTTCTCGCTGCGCGTAAGCAAGCGGGCGGCGCTGGAGGTCATCGCCAACACCCAGCTAGTCGTGTACGTCAGCCGGGCCGCGGCGCTGGCGGACCTGGGCGCGAACTACCCCGGGAACCGGTTGCTGCTGGACCTGGCCCGAGAGGAGCAGGCCGAGGTTCGTCGGGCGGCCGAGGCGGTCCTGTCCGGCGAGGCGAGCCGGGTGGAGCAACTCGCGGCTGCGGCAGAGGCTGCTGGCGACCCGCGGGCCGCGACGATCCGCCAGCTCCGGTTCCTCGCTGGTTGACGGAGCGGGCCCACTCGATTCTCCTGGGAAAGCGTTTCCCCCGACCAGCTCGCCGAGAGTCATTTGTCACCTGATCACATCGCGGAGGGAGCGGCGGGCGACGTTCGCGTCGAAGGCGTTTGCGAAGAGCGACTTGCGCGTGGCAGCGGAGTCACATGCTCACAATGGGCAGGTGACTTGCCCCGTGCGGCGAAAACGTAAAGAGGTAAAAAGACAAGCCGATACAAAACCCTCACGCCGGGAAAAGGACGCGGAAACCGATGTCGTTGAGGCGGTTGCCGGGCACGCTCCTGAGCCGGTAGGCCGCGCGACAGTACCTGCCGCTGATGAACCAGGAGCCGCCGCGCAAGACACGGCTTTGCCCATTGTGCGGGCCTTGCGGATCTTGCCGAGGGCTTTGGGCGTAGTAGTTCCCGTCGTACCAGTCCTGACACCACTCCCAGACGTTACCGTGCATGTCGAAAAGCCCCCAAGCGTTGGCGGGATAGGAGCCGACAGGGCTCGTGCGTTCGAGATACGGCCCGGCTGGAGCTCCGCCGTAGGGATAGTTCCCGTTGAAGTTGGCCTGGCTGGAAGAGAGGGAGGCGCCGAAGTGGAAGGGCCTGGAAACAGCCCCACCCCGACAACTGTATTTCCACTCCGCCTCCGTCGGCAAGCGGTACAAACGTTTTTTCCTTTTCTCCTCTGTCATCTCCGACAATTTCTTGCAGAACGCCACGGCCTCCTCCCACGACACCTGCTCGACGGGGTTGTTCGGGTTGCCGCGGAACTTGCTAGGGCTCTTTCCCATCACCTTCCGATAGTGCGCCTGGGTGACGGGAAAGGCGCCGAGGTAGAACGGCCGCGCGATCTCCACCTCGTGGATCGGGCCCTCCTCGGCCGACCGCTCGGCCTCGCCGTCGGGCGAGCCCATCAGGAACTTGCCCGCCCGGACGAGGGCGAATTCCATCCCGACCGTATTTGTCAGGAGCGGGGTGCATGGCCTGACCCCCGACGCCAACAACTCCTGGAGCCGCGCCTCCCTGCGATCGCGTTCCTCGGGGCCGGCCGGGCTCGCGCGCAGCGCCAGCGTCAGGCGCAGCAGTTCGCCGCGCTGATCGCCCTGTTCCTCGAGCCAGTCGGCAAGCACCAGCCAACTCGTGTCGTCGTCCGGGTCGTCGTGAATCGCCTGCAACAGCGATGCTTCCACGTCCATTGCGCCTCACTCCCGCCGGTGCGAGCGGTCGCCCCACCCGTTCTACAGGCCCTTCGCCACGGCGGGCAGGGCCTTGCGAAAAAAGGGGCCGAGGCGATCTTGGAGGAGCAGGCGATCCTTATCGTGTTCCTTCCACACATCGGTTCATCGCGAGCTTCAATTCCACCGGCACACCTCCCCCCGCGCCCGATCGAGCAACTTCCGCACCGCGTCCGCATCGTCCGGCTCGTCGGGCCCGCCGAGGTACGCCGCCAGGTGGTCGATGGCCGGCCCCGCCTGCCCGGCCTGGAGGAGCGTGGCCCCCAGGTCGCGGCGCTGCATCAGGTCGTCGGGGCAGAGTTGGCGGATGCGCCCGATGATGCGCGCCCCGCGCGCAAAGTCGCCCTCGCGCAGATACGTCCCCTTGAGGTTGTTGAGCATGCGCAGCACCATCGCGCCGAGCGGGACGGCGGACAGCGCCTCGGGCGTCGCCTGGAACGGCGTGCCGACGACGCGCTCGACCATGCCCTCGCACTGGTCGGGCGTCAGCAGGCGCCCGCCGTGGAAGGGGTCGAACAGCACCTCTTGGTCGCCGTCCACCGCCTTGGCGACGAAATGTCCCGGCAGGCCAACGCCGATCACTTCGAGGCCGGCCCGCTTGCCCACCGCCATCGCCACCGCCGAGAGCAGGATCGGCAGGCCGGTGCGGCGGTCGAGCACCTCGTTGAAGTAGCTGTTGCGTGGGTCGTAATAGTTCTTCTGATTGCCGCGAAAGCCCTGGTCGTGGAAGAGGTAGCGGCACAGCCCGGCGACGCGCGCCTCCAGCCCGCCGCGCACCATCGAGCGCGCCTCGTGGGCCATGCCGTCCAGCTCGGCAAGGTAGGCCTCGACGTCGAGGTTGGGGTATTCGTCGCGCGCCAGCCCCAGCGCCAGCTCCGCAAGATCGAGCGGGGCGGCAGGGTCGGCGGCCAGGAGGGGGAGGGCTTGGTCGAGGTTCATGCGGTCATTATATCCTTCGGAACAAGCGCGCGGCATCCTGCCCGCAAACGTCGCGCGGCGCCGCCCAGACAGTTGCCGAACCGCGCATTACCTGGCACAATTGCTCCCGCGGACCGCGGATCGCTTCGGGTGAGGGCGCGACATGGAGCTGACGGTACAGAACGTCTACGGCCTACTGTTGCGCAGCAAGCTGCTGTCGCTGGACGAGGCGAAGGCCATGTACGCCCGCTGGCAGGAGGAGGCCAAGGACGCCTCGACCAACCTGGCCAGGTTCGCCGCCTGGGTCGTGGCCAACCGCTACCTCACCGAGTACCAGGCCGGGCTGCTGGCGCGCGGCCACGCCGACGGGTTCTTCCTCGGCGAGTACAAGGTCCTCGACCGGCTGGGCCAGGGCCGCATGGCCGGGGTCTACAAGGCCCGGCATCGGCTCGGGCAGATGGTCGCAATCAAGGTGTTGCCGCCTTCCAAGGCCAAGGAGCCGACGCTGCTGGCGCGCTTCCAGCGCGAGGCGAAGCTGGCCATGCGCCTGCGCCACCCCAACATCGTCCGCGCCTTTCAGATGGGCAGCGCCGCGGGGCTGCACTACCTGGTGATGGAGTTCCTCGAGGGCGAGACGCTCGAGGACGCGATGGCCCAGCGCGCCAAGATGCCGCCGGCCGAGGCGGTGCGCCTCGTCTACCAGGCGCTCCAGGGGCTCCAGCACATCCACTCACAGGGGCTGGTCCACCGCGACCTCAAGCCGGCCAACCTGATGCTGGTCCCGCCGCCGGAGAAGGGCAGCACGCTCGCCTGCACGGTCAAGATCCTCGACATCGGCCTGGGGCGCGTGCTGTTCGACGACACCGCCGCGGAGTCGCTCGCCGAGGACGCGGGGCTGACCAGCGAGGGCGTGCTGCTCGGCACGCCCGACTACATGTCGCCCGAGCAGGCGCGCGACCCGCGCTCGGCCGACATCCGTTCCGACGTCTACAGCCTCGGCTGCGTGCTCTACCACCTGCTCGGGGGCCGGCCGCCCTTCCCCGACACCAACATCATCAGCCAGATGATCCGGCACGCCACGGAGACGGCCCGTCCGCTCAACGAGCTCAACCCGGCGGTCCCCGATGGCCTACAGCAGATCGTCAACTGGATGATGGCCAAGGCGGCGGCGGGGCGCTACCCCACCCCGGAGCGCGCCGCCCAGGCCCTCGAGGTGTTCCTCGCCGCCGGCTCCGCCCCGCTGTCGTCGCCGGACTTCGACCCGCAGATGAAGCCTTACTTGACCTGGCTGGAGATCGAGGACAAAAAGGGCCCGGCACCACCCCCCTCTTCGGCTGCCCTCATCCCGACCCTGGCCAGCACCGCTTTGCCCCCGCCGGTGCCGGCCTCGGCCAAGCCGTCCTCGGGAGCGCTGCCCGTCGCGGGAGCGGTCGCGCAGGCGAGAAAGTCGTCGGGCGAAATGCCCCGCGCCGACAAGGTGAAGGCGCCGCCCCCGGAGCCGGAAAAGGCCGGGGCGAAGCACGGCAAGCGCTCGAAGAAGGACCGCCGAGCCCTGCCGCCCCCCGCAGCCAGGACCGCGGAGGTGCCCGACGAGTCCGTCAACGTCGAACTGGTGCCGATGGACGCGCCCGCGCTCGCGCCGGCGGGCGGGAAGAAGCTGATCGGGCCGCTGACGTTGCGCGACTTCGTGCTGTACGGGGCCGGCGTCGGCACCACGCTGATCGGGCTGGCGGTTGGGTGGGGGATGGTCGAGCTGGTGAAGCTGGTTCGGAAGTAGGAGCGTCGGCCATGCGCATCCGTGCCCGGCACTACGAGACCGGCGAGCTCCTCGACCTCACCTGCGTCGAGGGCCTTGTCGCGTCGCTCGGCCCACCTTCTCCGGCGGCGCCCGACCTCGAAACGGGTTGGATCGCGCCGGGGTTGTTCGACCTGCAAATCAACGGCTGCGACGGCAAGAGCTTCAACTCGCCGACGTTGACGACCGACGACGTCGCCCACGTCGTGCGCACCTGCCGGCGGCACGGCGTCACCGGGCTGCTGCCCACGCTCGTCACCAACTCCGCGAGCGCGTTGCTGCATGGGCTCTCGATCTTGCGCCGGGCCTGCGAGGCCGACCGCGCCGTGGGTGCCGCAGTGCCCGGCTTCCACCTCGAAGGGCCGTACGTGAGCCCCGAGGACGGGCCGCGCGGCGCACACCCGCTCGCCCACGTGCGGCCCCCCGACTGGGATGAGTTTCGGTCCTTTCAGGACGCTGCGGGCGGGCGCATCCGGCTCTTGACGCTCGCCCCGGAGCACGACGGCGCGCTGGGGCTGATCGAGCGCGCCACCCAGGCGGGCGTGGTGGTGGCCCTGGGGCACACGGCGGCGAGCGGGGCGACCGTCCGCGAGGCGATCCGGGCGGGAGCGAAGCTCTCGACGCACCTGGGCAACGGCTCCCACGCCATGTTGCCGCGTCACGACAACTACGTGTGGGAGCAACTTGCCGCCGAGGAACTGTGGGCCAGCGTCATCTGCGACGGGCACCACCTCCCCGCCGCGGTGCTGCGCTGCGTGGTACGCGTGAAGGGCGTGGGGCGGACCATCCTGACGTGCGATGCCAGCAGCCTGGCGGGGCTCCCGCCCGGTCGATACGTTGAGTGGGGGCAGGCCTTCGAGGTCCTGCCCGAGGGAAAAGTAGTGGTGTCGGGCACGCCCTACCTGGCGGGCTCGGCCGCGTTTACCGACGCCTGCGTGCGGCTGGCCCCCCGGCTCATGGGCGTGGGCCTGCGCGAGGCGATCGACATGGCGGGCGCCAACCCGCGCAACTTGCTGGGCCTTCCGCCGAGGCGCTTGCTGGTGGGGGACGTGGCCGACCTGGTGCTGTTCGACCGCGAGGCGGGGGACGAGTTCCGCTTGCGCGGGGCCGTAGCGGGCGGGGAGTGGGCCCCGGCGTGAGCCCGCCCGGCGCGGCGCGTGTCCGTCATCATCGGGGCCTACCGATTCACCCTCTCCCGGGCCACTGAATCATCATGCACAGCGAACTGCAACAATACGCTGCCGACCACCGCCATCTCCTCGACGTCGTCGCCCGCCAGACGGGGATGGAGCGGCCCGTCGCGCTCGATCTCGACGTCCTCGAAGACCCGCTCGTCAAGGCGGCGAAGCGCGGCGACCTGCTGCCCATCGACGGCGTGATGGTGCGCGACTGGTCGCCCGACCAGCGCCGCGGTGGCCCGGGCGTGCGCCTCGGCCTGCGCCACTACGAGATCGAAGGCGTTCGGTTCGTCCACGTCCGCTTCCAATCCCACGACAGCCTCAACTGCGCCGGCCTCGACTTCTACGCCGTCGCTCTCGCCGACTACCGCCGGCTCTACCGCATCGCCGTCCGCTGCCGCCGCGACCAGGAACCGCCCTCGGCCACGCCCGTGCTGCCGCCGGAGCAGCTCGATGCGTTGTGGAAGAACACCATTGGCTATCTCGAAGGGCGCAACCTCACGCGCATCAAGGCCTACGGCGGGCGGGCCAAGCGCGGCGTGCTGCTGACGGGGGCGCCGGGCAACGGCAAGACGATGGCGTGCCGCTGGGTGTGGGAGGCGTGCCGCCAGCGCCGCTGGGAGTATCGGCTGGTGACGCCCGACAACTATCGCGCGGCGCGCGAGAACGACAACATCGAGGGGCTGTTCAGCGTGGAGCGGCGCGGCATCGTGTTCTTCGACGACATGGACCTGGCGCTGCGCGACCGCGACAAGATCGCCGAGACCGAAGACCAGGCCGTGTTCCTCAGCGCGATGGACGGCATCCAGGTCAACGAAGGAGTGGTGTTCGTCTTCACGACCAACTGCGCGCTCGCGCTGATCGACCGGGCGTTCAAGCGCCCCGGCCGGCTCGACCTGATGCTCGACTTCAAGCCGCCTGGCCCCGAGCTGCGCCGGCAACTCCTTTTGCGCTGGCACAAGGAGATCCTGGCGCACCTCGACCTCGACCGGGCGGTCGAATCGACGGGTGGCTTCAGCTTCGCCGAGGTGGAGGAGCTGAAGAACCTGCTGGTGATGCACTTCGTAGACGGCGGGGAGTGGGACTGGGCGTGGGCGCTGAAGCAGTTCGAGATCAACCGTAACGAGCTGACCGCCCGGCCGGCGCGCCACGTGGGGTTCGGGAACAACCACGTGGGCAAGGTGGGATTGGAGTGAGGGGCCTGGTGGAGCAGGCCTCGCGGGCGACGGCTACAATGGGGAGGACGAGCCAGGGCCCGGGAGAGCGCCATGATCCAGACGACGTGTGGCTGCGCGTCGCGTTACCCGCTGTTGCTGACCGACGACACGCTCGGCGGCGAGGTGATCTGCCCCTACAGCGGCACGGCGTTCCGCGTGTACGGGGGCAAGCCGTTCGGCGCGGCGGAGTGGCGGGCCTGCCCCGAGCCCGAGTTGCTGCGCCAGTGCGTGGGGCTGCTGGGACATCGCTTCAGCGCGCGCAAGCGCCGCTTGCTCGCCTGCGCCTGCTGCCGGCGCCACTGGCAACTCCTCGCCGACGAGCGCAGCCGTGCCGCCGTGGGCGCCGCCGAGCGCTACGCCGATGGCCAGGCCCGGCGGCGCGAGTTGTTCGCCGCCTGGGAGGGGGCGCAGACGGTCGTCGCCGCGTCGGGGGCGCGCGTGCTGCCGCCGACGTGGGCGCGTATCGCCGCGAGCTGCGCCGAGGAGCCGGTCGCGCGCTTCTGGCCGCTGCGCGACCTGCGCGAGGTGCCGACCGAAGCGCTGCTCGACCTGGTGCGCGACCTGCTCGGCAACCCGTTCCGGCCGCTGGTGAGGAGGGCGTTTCCGCCCTCGATCGTCGGCCTGGCGGAGGCCTGCCACGAGGGCGACCACGCGCTCTACCCGGTCCTGGCCGACGCCCTGGCCGACCTCGGCGAGGACGAGCCGTCGGAGCACTGCCGCACCGCCAACCACGTGCGCGGCTGTCACGTGGTTGATTGGGTGATGGGGCGAACGTGAGGGCGCCTCATTCCGGGTCAGGGAGGACCAACTCAGGCTGATACATCGGCGAATGATGCTGCGGGACTTGCAGCGTCAAGAGCGACAGGGACGTGGCGCCGAGGCGCCCCCCGACGTGTTCCGTGCCGGCCCACGTGCCCTTGTTGTCGGTGTTCTTGTCGCCCTTGTCCTGAGTCTTGATGAGTTGGTCGCGGATGCCGCCCCTGCCGGTGCCTGCAGGCCCCAGATTCCAAAACTTCCAGTGGTCGCCGCCCATGTGATGGATGACCTGGGTGGCGTAGTAGTCGTAGTAGATGTTGCCGGTCGTCCCGGGCGGGTGGGCCTTCAGCTTCTTCACCCCCTTTCGCAGGCCGGGGTTGCGAGGGTTGGCGCCGAGGTACTGGCGGCAGAAAAGGCCGACCGCCGTCATCGTGGGCGTTTCGCCGCCGCCGGGCACGTAGGCGTACCCACCGCTGTTCTTGCTCGTCTCGGCCGCGTCGAGATACTTCTCGGCCCGGCGCATCGCGATTCTCGGGACGGTCAGGCCGGCCATCCGCGCTCGAACAAGCGCCTGCAAATACCACCCCGTCACGGAGGTGTCGCCCGCCTCTTTCGGTTTGTAGCGCCAGCCCCCGCCGACCGGGTCCTGAGCGGCGACGGCGTAATCGACGGCGAACTGGGCGGAGGCCTTGAGCGCCGGGTCGGAGGTCAGCTTGTAGGCCTCGCACAGGGCGATGGTCGCCAGGGCGTGCGCATACGCATCGCCGCCGAAATAGCCCTTGTCACCCCCCGCCTTGCTCTGCTTGGAGATCAGGGAACGGAGGCTGGCATCGACCACCTTGCTGTAATCGGGCCCGCCTCCCTTGGCGCCGGCCTTGTGGGTGTGCCCGGCGGCCAGGAACGGCAGCAGGCCCAAGGCCGTCCCCGCAACGTCGTTCTTGCGGGTCGTGCCCGGCGTCGATTTGTCGCCGCCGACGACGCCGCGGGGGAGGGGAATGGTGCGCGCGTGCTTGTTGAAGTCGTGCAGGCCCCAGTGGCCATCGGCGGCCTGATGGAGCGCCAGCCAGCGCAGGCCGTCGGCGACCGCTTTCTCGGTGGCGGGATGAAGCGGCGGCTTCTTTGGCTCTTTTATCGGGACTTCGACTTCGACCTCGGGCGCAAGCGCGCGGGCCCGCCCGAGCGCCGCGAACGCCAGCAAGCAGGCGCCGGTCACGGCGACGAGACAGCGGACACGGGGCAGAGACATGAGAGATCCTCTTTGGGGATGAGTGCGCGTTCCGCGATTCAGGCGAGCGGCGAGAGAAAACGGCCCGTAGGACGGCTCTCCCGAGCCGTCCTGCCGGGGACTGGACGGCTCGGGAGAGCCGTCCTACGGGGGGAGAGTTTGCCCTGCCCAGCCCCTTACTGCTTGTCCTTCTTGTCCTTGGCGGGCCGATAGAGCGGCAAGCGCCGTGCGGGGGCCTGGAGCATCAGGAGCGAAAGGGAGGTGGCGCCGAGGCGCCCGCCGATCTGGTCGTTGCCGACCCAGGTCCCCTTCTGAGCGGGCCGAAGACCGCCCTGGTCCTGGCTTTTCAGCAGCGCGTCGCGGATGCCGCCCTTGCCGTCGCCGTCGGGACCGAGCTGCCAGAACTTCCAATCCTCACCGCCCACCTGAAGTATCGCCAGCGTGGCGTAATACTCGTAATAGGGGCTGCTCGTCTTCCCCGGCGGGCTCGCGCGCAGCTTGGCGACGCCGTTCACCACGGTCTTTGCGGCCGGGGCGGTGCCGAGGTGGAGTCGGCTGCTCAGGGCCGCCGCCGTCATCGACGCGGTCTCGGCGCCGCCCGGCACGTAGCAGTATCCGCCGCTGTCCTGCCCCACTTCCGCGGACTCCAGAAACTTCGCCGCCCGCTGCAAGGCGCCCTTCGGCACGATGACGCCGCCGACCTGGCCGCTCTTCAGGGCGGCGACCTGCCAGCTCGTCACCGAGGTATCGCCCGCCATCCCGGGCGAGTAGCGCCAGCCCCCGGCGACGTGCTGAGCGGCGACCACGTAGTTGACGGCCAACTGGGCCGGCGCCTTGAGCGCCGGGTCGCGGGTCAGGGCGTAGGCGTTACACACCGCGATCGTCGCCAGCGCGTTCGCGTACATCTCCGTGCTGAACGCCCCCTTACTCGCGCCGACCTTGGTTTGCTTGACGAGCAAGTAGCGGAGCCCGACCGAGACGGTCTTGGTGTAGCTGGGCATGACGGGCTTCGCCGGGGCCTTGTGGGTGTGGCCGGCCGCCAGGAAGGGGAGCAGGCCGAAGGCGGTCCCGGCGACGTCGTTCTTGCGGGTCGTGCCCGGCACCGAGTTGTCGCCGACGATCTTGCCGCCCGGCAGCGGGGCCGTGCGCGCGAACTTGTTGAAGTCGTGCAGCCCCCAGTGCCCGTCGGGGGCCTGGTGAAGCGCCAGCCAGCGCAGGCCGTCGGCGATGGCCTTCTCGGTGGCGGGGTGGGCCGGCTCTTTTTTCGCATCGAGCGGGCCGGGCGCGCCGCTCAGCGCCAGGGCGAACGTCAGCAAGAGCAGAGCCGCGGCGGTCGGGCGGACACTCGGGTGAAGCATGACGCCTCCAGGGAAGGAGCAGGCAACCGGAAGCGCCAGTGTAAGCGAGGCCACGGTCGCGGGCAAGGCAGTGGGCCGGCACGGCCATCCTGGCGCTTGCTTCTCTTTCCCTGCACGTCGATAATGGGGCGAGCGCCCATCGTGGGAGAGGAGATTGCCGATGCATTCGTTCCGCCATTTGTTCGCCGTCGCGCTGGTGTCGTTGGGGGCGGGGGCCGCGGGCGCGGCCGAGCCGGGCCCGTGCGTGTCGGGCCCGAGGCCGGGGCAACGGCCGGGGCCCTATTCGGCGGTGGTGAGCGTGGGCCCGCAGCGGGGGCAGCCGCACTGCTTCATCTGCGAGGCGGCCGACCGGCCGATCGTGATCGTGTTCGCGCGCGGCCTGAGCGATCCGCTGGGCAAGCTGCTGCGCGGCGTGGACAAGGCGCTGGCCGAACACAAGAAGGCCGACCTGCGCGCCTGGGCGACGTTCCTGCACGACGACGAGAGCGCCTTCGGCCCGCGCGTGCTGGCGTGGAGCAAGAAGCAATCGCTGCGCAACGTGCCCCTGGCGGTCTTCGAGGACGTCGAGGGCCCCCCGGCCTACCGCATCGGCCGCGACGCCGACGTAACGGTGTTGCTGTCCGTCAAGCAGAAGGTGGTCAAGAACTTCGCCTTCCGCGCCGGCGAACTGACCGACGCACGCGTGGCGGAGATACTGAAGGCGATCCTGGCCCTGGTGCCGAAGAAGTGAGATCGCGTTCGTCGGAAGGACGGAAGAACTCGAACAGATGGTAACGAAGGCAACGAAGAAAGAAGAGAAAGGGAAGAAGAGCAAAGGCAACCGGGGAGCGCGAACGGACCGTTCGCGCTCCTCTGACTATCTCTGCCTCTGCTTCTTCTTTCTTCGTTCCCTTCGTTGCCTTCTGTTCAAGTTCTTCTTAGCCCGGCGAAGGCAAGGTAGCCGAAGCCCGCCCCGGCGCTCTTCAGGGCCGCGCGGCGCGAAAACACGTGCTCGGTCGGATACATGGGTCGATCTCCAATCGCCAAGGGGCCTCGGCTCACCGATGACTGAATTCCGCGCTCGCAAAGAGCGCCTGGCAAAGCGCCGTCCACGTCGCGCGGCGCGTCTGTGTCCGGCCGTAGTTCCGCAGGAACGTCTGGGCCTTCTCCAGCTCCTTCGCCGACGGCGGGCGCGCGTAGCAAAGTTGGTAGGCGCGCGTCAGCTTGCCGGCGCCCTCCTCGTCGCCAGCCAGGAGCCGGTCGGCCAGCGCCTCGGCTTGCCGGATGACGAACGGGTTGTTCATCAGGTAGAGCGACTGGGCGGGGATCGTCGTCGTCGCCCGCTCGCCGATGATCAGGCTCGGGTCGGGGAAGTCGAAGACCATCAGCACCTCGGGCACCAGGTCGCGGACGATCGGCAAGTAGACGGTGCGATGCACGTCGCTCGTCGAGGCGGGGCCGCCCGCCTGGAACCGGAAGCCGACGTTCCCCTCCCCGAGGCGGGCCACCGAGCCGCCCTTCGGCGGGGCCAGGTCGAGCCGACCGCTCAGCGCCATCATCGCATCGCGCAGCGCCTCGGCCTCCAGGCGGCGCTTCGGCACCCGCCAGACGAGGACGTTGTCGGGGTCCGCCTCGAAGTTCTCCTCGTCGAACTGCGAGGAGAGCCCATACGCCCGGCTGAGAACGATGGTGCGGATCAGCTTCTTCACCGACCACTCGTTCGCGACAAACGTGCCGGCGAGGTGATCGAGCAGGGCCTGGTTGCTGGCCGGGAGCCCGCTGGCCCCAAAGTTATCGGGCGTGGGCACCAGCCCGAGGCCGAACAGGTGCAGCCAGACGCGGTTGGCCATCACCCGGGCGGTCAGCGGGTTGTCCTTCGAGGCGATCCACTCGGCCAGTTCCCGCCGGCCACTCCCCTTCCGGATCACCGGCTGCTTTGCCGTCAGCACCTGCGGAAAGCCGCGCTTGACCGTCTTGCCCGGCTGGTCGAGCTCGCCGCGAACGTAGGTCCGGCTGTCGGCGGGGGCTCGGCCCTCGCGGGCGCCCATCGCCAGGAGCTTCGGCGTGCCATCGGCCTCGTAGAGGTTGAGCTGGCTCTGGAGGGTGCTACTGCGGTTCCGCAGGAAAAGGCGCCGGATGAAGGCGTTCGGCCCGGTCAGGCCCTTCCCCTGCTCCCGCAGGTCCTTGATCTGCTTCTCGAGCGAGGCGCGACGCGACGCCTAGAGCGGTTCGAGAGCGACCGTCGCCCCCGCGTCCTTGGGCAGCGTCAGGAGCGGGCTGGGGTGATTGCTCTGGAGGAGGCGGATGGTTCCGTAGCAGGTCTCGGTACTCCGGAAGATCCCGGCCAGGGCGTAGTAATCGCGCTGCGGGATCGGGTCGAACTTGTGGTCGTGGCAGCGCGCGCAGGCGACCGTCAGTCCCTGGAAGGCCTGGAACGTCACGTCGATCTGTTCGTCGGCGACGTCCATCTGAAACTGCCGCCGGTTGCGCTCGTCGTGAGACTTCGGCCCGATGGCCAGGAAGCCGGTCGCCACGAGCAACTCGGCCTTCTGCCGGTCGTCCTTGGCAGGGAGCAGGTCGCCGGCCAGTTGCTCGCGCACGAACTGGTTGTAAGGCTTGTCGGCGTGAAAAGACTTGATGACGTAGTCGCGGTAGCGCCAGGCGTGGGGGTAGGCGAAGTTGGCGGCCCGCCCGCTCGACTCGCCGTAGCGGGCCACGTCGAGCCAGTGCCGGCCCCAGCGCTCGCCGAACGCCGGCGACGCCAGCAGCCGATCCACGATGGCCTCGAGCGCCCCCGGCTCCCCGGCCGCGCGCTTCTTCACGAACGCTTCCACTTCTTCGGGCGACGGCGGCAGGCCGGTCAGGTCGAAGGCGATGCGCCGGATCAGCGCCCGAGGATCGGCGTCGGCGACGGGCCGCAGCCCCTTCGCTTCGAGGCCCGCGAGGACGAACTTGTCGATGGGGCCCCTGGGCCACGCGACGTCCTTGACGGCCGGGATCGTCTTCTTCGGCGGCTGGAACGACCAGAACCTGCGGCCCTTTTCGACGTCGATCTCGTTCTTGGCGACCTTGCCGGCGCCGTCGCGCGGGTCGGGCGCGCCCATCGCGATCCACTTCTCGAAGTTGGCGATCACCTCATCGGGGAGTTTCTTCTTCGGCGGCATCTTGAGGGGCTCGTGGACGTGCCGCAGCGCCTTGATGAGCAGGCTCTTCTTCGCGTCCCCGAGGACGATGGCCGGGCCGGTCTCCCCGCCGTGGCGAACGCCCTCGCGCGTGTCGAGCGTCAGCCCGCCCCGCACCTTCTTCGCGGTCGTTGCGTGGCAGGAGTAGCACTCCTTGACCAGCACGGGGCGAATGTTCTTCTCGAAGAACGCGAACTGCTCCGGCGTCGCGCGCTTCGCGGCCACCGCATTCGTTGGCTCGGCCTTCGCCGCCAGCTTCTTCCGGAAGCCCTTTTCCGGGTTGATTTTGGGCTGCGCGCCCAGGTCGAGAACAAGGGTGAGCCAGCCCGCCAGAAGGGCGCCACCGCCGAGAAACAGGAGGCCCGAGCCGTGCTTCATCGGAGCGACCTCGCAACGTGGTAATTTGGCAGTTGAGAGTTTGAACACCGCTCCCCGCCGAAGGTGGTGTTTGGCGCCTGGAGATCGAGGGCTTTTCGCGGGCCGGCTCGTCAGCCTTCTTTGTCCGCCTGCGTGAACTCGGTGAGCCAGTCCACGTCCCACAGGCTGGGGAAGCTGTTGGCGACGTAGGGATGGTCGGCCAGGGCAGCCTCGTCGAGCGCGAGGCCGAGCCCTGGCCCCTCGGGCAACACAAATTCGCCGTTCTGGATGGGGGACCACCCACCGACGAGGGCGTTGCGCCAGGGGACGTCGAACTCGGCGAACGCCTCCTGGATCATGAAGTTGGGCGTACACAGGTCGAAGTGTAACGCCGCCGCGAGGGCCACGGGGCCGATCGAGCAGTGCGGCGCCACGCGCAGGTCCTGGGCCTGCGCGAAGGCGGCGATCGTCTTGGCCGCCAGGATGCCGCCACAGTGAGCGACGTCCATCTGCACCACGTCGGCGGCGCGCAGGGAGATAAGCCGGTAGAAGTCGGCCAGCGCGTAGAGCCGTTCGCCCGCCGCGAGGGGGCAGCGCGTGCGACGCTTGACCTCCGCCAGCAGGTCGAGCGCCTCGGGCGCCACCGGCTCCTCGCACCAGGTGGGCGCCAGCGGCTCGAGCTTGTGAATCGTGTCGATGGCGGCGCCGGCGGCCCGTCGGCCGTGAAACTCGATCATCAGGCCAACCCGTGGCCCCACCGCCGCGCGGACCGCGGCCACGCGCTCGAGTGCCGCCTCGCCCTCCTCGGAAGAGAGCTCCTTCCACGCGATGCCGAACGGGTCGAACTTGAGGGCACGATACCCGCGGGCAACGGCGTCGCGCGCGAGCTCGGCATACTCTTGCGCGGTGCGCGCCCCGCCGTACCAGCCGTTGGCGTAGGCAGGCAGGCGCTCGCGACAGCGGCCGCCGAGGAGCTTGTAGACAGGCTGCCCGCACGCCTTGCCGATCAGGTCCCACAGGGCGATCTCGACGCCGCTGATGGCCGTCATCACCGTGGCGCCCCCCTGATACTGATCGCGCACCAACCCGCCGACGATCGCCTCGACGTCGAACGGGTCGCGGCCCAGCACCCGGCGCTCGACCCATTCGTGGACGAGCACCTGGACCGTCTTCTCTTGCCACTCCAGCGAGGCCTCGCCGACGCCGGTCAGCCCGCCATCGGTAGTCAGGCGCAGGAAGAGATAGTTGCGGAGCCCGGCATTGGCCAGGAAGGTCTCCAGCTTGGCGATCTTCATTCCTGTCGTTCCCCGCCCGCGCAAAGACGCGGCTGGGTGCGACGGTGGCAAGGAGGGCCCCGGGCAATGTAGCCCGACGCAGAGGGGCGGGCTAGTGCGCAGCGGGGCCCAGTGGATCAGAGGGGCGGAAGTCTTCTCCAGACAGACGCTCTCTGGGCCGGGGCCGACCGTAACTGCTCCGGTGGCGAGCCGGGCGACCTTGCCGGGAAGTGCGTTGTTGAAGCGGGCCTCTGCGGTCGGTAGACTCAGGAGAAGCGCGGCGCCGCCGAGCGCGCTGGCCCGGCAGCGGGCCATCCGGCGAGAAAGCACCGGGAAGATCGGCTCGACGGACCAAGTAAGAAAGAGAGGCCGACCCATGAGATGGCGCCTGTTCTGCGGGCTCGCGATTGCCTGTCTGCTCCCCCTGGCTTCCTCGGCCCCCGGCCGCGAGGGGCCCAAGGAAGAAGCCGCGCAATTCGTCGAGAGCGCCAAGAAGCTCGCCGCCGCGAAGAAGTTCGCCGCGGCGGCCAGCGCGATGAAGCAGGCCATCCGGCTCGTGCCCAAAAACGATCTCTATCTGGCGATGACCAGCGACTACGAGCGCGAGGCCGGCCAGTTCGCCGACGGCCTGAAGCACGCGCAACAGGCCCTCGCGCTCAACGACAAGGTCGGGGCCTACCACGCCCTCGTCGCCGCCAACGCCCTCGGCACGCAGGACCTCGCCCTGGCCCGCAAACACGTCCTGATCGTGCTCGAGGGAGGGGCCGAGACGTACGGCCCCGTGGCCGTCAACGCCGCCCGCGCGCTCGAAGGACAGCTCGTCAAAAAGGTCCACACCCTCACCTGGGACATGGACCCCAAGAAGGGGCTGCTCGAGGACGGGGCCCTGCGCGTGGCCCTGCCCAAGGGCGATTTGCCCTACCAGTCCGTCACCTACAAGGTGACGGGGGCCAAGAGCCATCGCGCGGTCAAGGGCGAGGCCAACGACCTCCTGCTCGTCGTCCCGCAGGGGACCAGGCCGTTTCAGATCACCATGCAGTTCACCGTCCAGCCTTACGCGTACAAGGCCCGCCTGGCGAGCCGGAAGCCGGGGCCGGTGCCCGCGGCCGTGCGCCCCTACCTCGGGACGAGCGTGGGCATCAACCCCGCCAGCCCCAAGCTGGCGAAGGTCGCCGCGGGGCTCAAATCGCCCGACCCCGTCCGCACCGTCCAGAACGTCTCCACGTGGATGAAGAAGAACATCGCCTACAAGGTCGAGAACAAGGGCATCGTCAAGCTGGACTTCAAGACGGCCGAGGAGCTCCTGGAGCGCCGCAGCGCGGAGTGCCTGGGCTACTCCTTCCTGTTCACCGCCCTGTGCCGCGCCGCCAACGTCCCCGCCCGCTACGTGTGGGGCGTCTACGTGTTCCCCAACTCGGGCGGCTACGCCAGCCACAACTGGGTCGAGGTCTACGTGACGGGCGTCGGCTGGGTGCCGGTGGACCCTCAGTTGCCGGAAACGTTTGGCCTGCTGCCCACCACGCACCTGCGCGTATACATGCCCATGAAGAAGACCTCCAAGGGCAGCGAGGCCGTGCCGCAAATGAACCTGCTGTACATGAACGACGACAAGCTCAAGTGTGCGACGCGGGCCGAATCGCTGGCCAGTCCCTCCTCGAGCCGCTGACGGAGGCCCCATGCGGAAGTGTGCTCTGCTGTTGACGGGCCTGCTGTTGGGCTTTGCGCCGGCCCCGCTGCCCCGCCCGCCAAAGCCGGACAACGGAAAAGACGACCTGAAGAAGATGGAGGGGACGTGGGAGGTGACCTCCCTGATCTACGAGGGCCGGCCCCTGGCGCCGAGTACCTTTTCGTCCCGCGTGGCGATCGCGGGGGGCTGGCTTACCTACTCCGACGCGAAGGGCAATGGCTCGAGCAAGTGGGCCCTGACCATCGACGCGAAGAAGGCGCCCCGGACTTTTGACATGACGCCCGAAGGGGGCAGCAGGGTCGGGGGCTGGGGCATCTACGCCTTCAAGGGGGAGAAGCTCGTCCGTTGCCTGTCGATCCGGAGCGCGGCGGAGCGGCCGGCCGAGTTCGACGGGAACAGGCCGGGGCGCTATCTCCAGGTGCTCGAGCGCGCGAAGCGCTGAGAGGAGGAGCAAGGCCCCAAAGCGCGGCGCCTCCCGTCGGTGCTGCGAGCCGAGCGGCACCCGCGGCGCGGGCCCCTCACCCTTGCTCGGACGTCAAGCGGTCTCGTGGCAGTTCGATCGCCCGCGCCCCGAAGGGCGCGGGTGATCGAGAACCCGACGACCCCCCAGCCGCAGTGCTTCGCCGCCTCCTCGAGCCACTTTTGCACCTCGCGCACCGCCCCGGCCAACTCGCGGTCGGCGAGCGCCTCGAGATCGAGCGCCCGTAACGGGCCAACGGCGCGCGACCTCGCTCGGCTTCCACGAGCCGATAAGCGGGTGAAACTCGGGCTCGGGGATCGCCAGGACGCTGTCGCCGTACGCGATGCTACTGAACGTCAGCGGCACCTTCCGCTCGGCGAAGAAGGCGTCGAGCTCGCCCCAGTTGCCCTGCATTTCCCCGACGTGCTTTCCCAGGTAGCCGCAGGTCGCCTCCAGGGGGTAGCCGTAAAGGGAGCCCAGGTGTTCCGGCACCTCGCTCAGGTCGTCCTCGTGGACGATCTGCGTCAAGGCTTCCTGGCAGGTGAGTTCGTCGCCGTCGTCGCGGTTGCCGTCGGCCTCGGTCAGCATCCAACCGCACTCGGCCACGATGGCGTCGCAAAGGGCCTAGTCGCCCGAGCCGGCAACGCGCTTCAGCTTGGCGAACGGGACGGCGTAGGCGTCGAGCTTCGAGGACATGGTGGCCCCGCGGACTTGGGTGAAGAAGCGGTGGCGGATGCGATCTGGTCACCGCTGGGCATCGAACCTGGTGCCTCCTCCGCGTCGAGCTCCGCGAACAACTGGTCAGCCGCGGCGTCGAGAGCAGCCAGGGGCACGTCCCCGCTGGCCGAGAGGCGGCGCAAGACTTCCCCCGCCGCGACCTGCTTGTCGGGATCGGGAAGGGCGTCGAAGGAAGCGAGGAGTTGGCGAACGAGCTCCGCCAGGGCAATTCTCCACGATCGATCGCCTCGCGCGATCATAACACTCGCGCTTTCGGGCGGCTGCCCCATCGGCAGGGTGCGGCCCTCCAACTCTCCGGCGGCGTGGAGTTGTCGCAGGACTTTGTCGATGATCGCCTTGCTCAGTTCGCTAACCACGATCTGGCGAGCGCCCCCTACGCCCCATTCTTCTGAACGCTCTCCGGGGCCCCCTCGATTAATGTCTGGATGGTCAGCAGGTCCAGGTTCGCGTTCGTCCATCCGTTCAGCTCGCTCATCGAAGGTGCCAACGGGCGCTTCAGGTCGCTGAAATACAAGTCCGTGACCACGAGGGTGCGGTATTCGTTGCCTTGCAGAATGCCCAGCGCGAACGCGCTGCGGCCACTGGAGCTCACGGCCGACTGTCCGGCCGTCAACTCCGGGCCGGAGGGGGCCCGGAGCAGCACCAACTGGAACACGGCCTGCACGTAGTTAGCGTTGGGGTTGTCCCCGCCGATCAGGGCGTTGGCCCGAGTGGCAAACTCGGCAGAGCCGAGGATGCCCGCCGTCACCGCTTCCACCGTGCCGCCTGCCTCGATGGTCGGTGCCCAACTCGCCACGCCCATGGCATCTACAGGCCGCCCAAGATAGGTCAGATACAGGTTGCCGATCAGGTGCGCTGCCCCTTCGGGCGAACGGGCGACCCCGGCGGCGACGGCCGTGGCCCCGGAGCTGGACAAAACGCTCACCCAGCCGTCGTAATCGCCCTTGGTGCCCGTTCGCCCCAGGGTGTTCAGGTAGAGCGTCTGAACGTACAGTTCTTCGGCGGACAGCGGGACACCGGAACTGGTAAGGACCTGAACGTCGGGATTGCCGGTCGGAGCAGAGTTGCGCACGACCTCGGCATCCTGAATCGCGATCTGAGGGGTATGGCTGAAAACGCCCCCGCCTTTGTTCCCCGCCCTGTTGCCGTCGATCTTGGCGCCCACTTGCAGCTGGATGGCGCCGCCGGCATTCAGGCCGCCGCCGTCCCCGCTGTCGGCCGCGTTGTTGTTGATGGTGCTGTTGGCGATGGTCGTACTGCCGGCGCCCACCGAGCCGCTGTCGAAGTTGTAGGCGCCGCCGCCATCCTGCTTCGCGACGTTGCCCGAGACGTTAGAGTTGGTCAGCGTCAGCGCGAAGCCGCGCAGGAAGAGCCCGCCGCCATCGTTGCCGGCCGTGTTGGAGTCAAACGTGACGTTGGTGAGCTGCGTGTTGCCCTGAGACCGCAAGGCGCCGCCGTCGCCGTCCGCGCGATTGTGGGCAAAGAGGGTGTTCGAGATTGTGGTCGTGATGGTGACCGCCGGATCGGCAAAGGCATCGACGGCGCCGCCGTCCTTGCCGGCGACGTTGTCGCTGAAGGTGCTGCCCTGGACGTTCAGGTTGGCGTTCTTGAGGAAGACCGCGCCGGCGTCCCCGCCGGACACGTTGTTTCCGATCACCATGTTGACCAGCGTCAAGGGGGCCCCCACGTCCAGGATGCTGCCTCCCTGCCCCGTGGCCGTGCCGTTCATCAAGGTCAGCCCCTGGATCGTCACCGCCCCGCTGGTGTTGATCGTGAAGTGGCGGCCGGTTGCACCGGCGTCAATGCTGACGGGGTTGGTCGTGCCGTTCCCGGGCCCCGTTCACCGAGACCGCATCCGTGATGGGGATCGGGGTGAGGAGGTTGATCGTCCCGGTCAACCCGGCGGTGAAACCGACCGTGTCGGTGCCGGGGTTGACGTTGGCCATGGAGATCGCGTCGCGCAGGCTACCACCGCCGGAATCGTTCAGGTTCGTGACCGTGAACGGGGCCGGCAGCCAGCGGTCCTCCAAGGCCTCGACCCCCAGCGCACACTTCTTCCGCGGATTGGCCATCGGTTTCGCCTGGCGGTGCGAGGAGGCCTGCCGGAACCACAATGTTGAAAAAAGACGGAACATCGTCTTGATACCTCCCACGCCCATGCCGGGGCGCGCATCGACTGCCCAGCCGCGCGAACACGATGGCCGCTCTAAGATATGCGGGCTGGGCAACCTCGGCAAGCGCGTATTCGCGAAGCGGCCGAAACACAACGATGGTTCCTCTTCCCCCTTCTGTTGTCCGTGGTACGTCCCCTTCTGCCCCACCTCGGTTGGCGGATTTCCAGGGTGAGGCGCCCCGTGACGGTATTGGCGAGCCCCTCACCTTCCCCCCTTCACGTACCTGTCGAACCACCCGATCATCTCGTACAGCGCATGCTCCACCGACTCCCTCGCCGCATACCCGTGCGACTCGTGCGGCAGCACCACGTAGCGCGCCGTCCCGCCGTTCCCCCGCACCGCCTGGTACATCCGCTCGCTCTGCATCGGAAACGTCCCGGAGTTGTTGTCCATCTCGCCGTGGATCAGCAGGATCGGCGCCCTGATCTTGTCGGCGTACGTGAAGGGCGACACCTTTGCGTAAACGTCCGGCGCCTGCCAGAGCGTGCGCCGCTCCGCCTGGAAGCCGAACGGCGTCAGGGTGCGGTTATAAGCCCCACTCCGCGCCACTCCGGCGCGGAACAGGTCGGAGTGCGCCAGCAGGTTGGCCGTCATGAACGCCCCGTAACTGTGCCCGCCCACGCCCACCCGGCCGCGGTCGGTCACGCCTATCTCCACTGCCTTGTCGATGGCCGCCTTGGCGCTCGAGGTCACCTGCTCCACGAAGGTGTCGTTGGCCTTCTCGGGCGTGCCGACCACCGGCATGCTGGTGGCGTCGAGCACGGCATAGCCCTGGAGCACGAAGAACAGGTGCGACGGCCCCGCCAGCCGGGTGAAGCGGTTCGTCGAGCCCGTCACCTGCCCTGCCAGGCTCGGGTCGGTGTACTCGCGCGGGTACGCCCACACGACCGTCGGCAGGCGCGTGCCCTGCTTGTGGTCGGGCGGCAGGTAGAGCGTGAACGACAGCTGCACCCCGTCGGCTCGCTTGTACGTCACGCGCTTGGGCTTGATCTTGCGCAACTGCGGCGTCGTGTCCTTGAAGTGCGTCAGCGCCTTGCGCTCTTCGCTCCCTGCCGTCCGAATGAAGACGTTCGGCGGGGACGACGGCGACTCGTGGCGCGTCAGGAAGCGCGAGCCGTTGGCCGACAGCACGTCGAGAACGCTCTCGTAGCAGGTGGCGTCGGAGTGAAAGAGCCTCTTGGCCTCGCGCGTTTTGAGATTATAGCGGTCCAGGAAGGGGCGATCGCCCTTGGGAGAGGAGCCGGGCCCCGTCAGGAACACGTCGTCGCCCTGCCGGCGCACGACCAATTCGCCCGTCGGGAGCTGGCGCTGCAGCGGAACGCCCGGGTCGCGGTAGCGGTCGAGGATCGACCGCTCCCACAGCAGTTTCGGGGCCTCGGCGCTGCCCGGGGACAGCAGAAACGTCCGCACGCGCAAGCGGTCGCGGTCGAAGTCGCGCAGCAGGGCCTGGCCCTTCTCGTCCCACGACAGGCCGGCGAAGCGCTGCTCCGTCTTGGCCAGCTCGCGCCCTCTGTCTTTGAAGGGGGCCGGCAGCGACAGCACCTTGTCGCGATGAGGCACCTTTTTCTTCGGGTCTCCCTCATCGAGGGCCTCTGTCCAAACCAGCGTGGCCGGGCTCGTCGGCAGCCAGTGCGAGGCGCGCGGGCCGGTCGGCACCCCATGAAGGGGCACCCGGTCGGCGAGCGGGAGGTTGGCGAGCGTGCAGCTCACGCGCCCCTCGCGGTCCCACAGCTCGACCTTGTGCGGGAACGCGAACGACGGCAGCAGGTAGGAGTAGGGCCTCACCAGGCGCTCGACCAGGAAGTGCTTCCCGTCGGGCGAGGGGGCAGCATCGCGGAAGACCCCCGGCTTGCCGACGGCGACGGTCTTGCCCCCGTTAACGTCGATCAGGACCAACTGCGCCGTGGCGTGGTAGTCGAACAGCGCCTCGTCGTGCCGGTTGTGCAAGAGGTCCTGGTAGGTCCGCGCGGGCGCCGCCTTGCCGCTCCCCTCGACGACCGTCGGCCCACTGGGCACGCTCGGCGGGGCGGGCGGCGCGCCGCGGCCGGCCGGCACCGTCTGCACCAGCAGCGACTTGCCGTCGGGCATCCAGCGCAGCGCATCGCCGTAGGCTGCGCTGATGGTAACGCCCGGCACGCGGCGCACGCTCCCCTTCACCGGCTCGCCGAGCCAGAGCTCGATGCGCTTCGCGGTCGTGTTCAGAAAGGCGAACTGGCGACCGTCGGGGGCCCAGACAGGGGCCCCTGGGCGAGCGCCGGGGGGCAACGGCAGGCGCGTCGCCTTGCCGTCGGGCAGCGACCGGACCGTCAGGGCGGTGTAGCGCGGCGTTCGCGCGGGGCCGCTGGTGCGCGGGTTGATGCGATGGCCCGCCAGGCGCAGGATCGGCTGCGCCAGATCGGCGATGCGGGGATAGGCCTCCCAGTCCACGAGAATGAGGTGCTCGCGCGTGGGGCTGAGCGAGACGAGCGGAGCGGGCGGGGCGTCGAGCACGTCGAGCACGGCCTTCGGCGGTTTCCGATAGCCGCTCTCGCCCTCGGCCGAGGTCGAAGTCGCCGGTCGCTGGAGCAGACCGAAGGGGATGGCGAGCAAGGCCAGTGCCAGGCCGGCCCTTGTTTGGGTACGTGTCATGCGCAGTCTCCTTGGGTGAAGCGCCTGGAGAGGCATGCTACGGCACAGCGGGGCGCGGCGGCAAGCGGGGATCGTGGCGGGGGAGAACGCCAAGCCGCAAGCGGCGGGCCCGGAAGGTTCGCCGCTCGAGGCTTAGCGCGACCAAGGCGAGCCGTTACCATGACGGGTGATGCTGGCCACGTCTGGCTTTGAGGAGAGCCCCATGCCTGACCCCATCTTCCCCACCCGCTCTCAGGACGGCGCCCGCGACACTCCCGGCGCCGCCGACACGCGCTCTCCGATCGACAGCGCCTTCGGCGAAGCGCCGATCCCTCCGCCCATTGCGGCCCTCCCGCCGCGCTTGCCGACGGTCCCGGGCCACGAGGTCCTTTGCGAACGGGGCCGGGGCGGAATGGGCGTCGTCTACAAGGCCCGCCACCTCGCCCTGAACCGCCTCGTCGCCCTCAAGATGATCCAGGCACGGCTCATCAGCAGCACGGAGGAGCTGACGGCCTTTCTCGACCGCTTCCGCGCCGAGGCGGCCGCGCTGGCGCGCTTGCAGCACCCCAACGTGGTGCAGATCTTCGAGGTCGGCGAACACAACGGCCTGCCCTTCCTCTCGCTGGAGCTCGTCGAAGGCGGCAGCCTGGCGCGGCGCCTGGCGGGCAAACCGCAGCCCCCCGACGAAGCGGCCGGGCTCGTCGAGCTCCTGGTGCGGGCCGTGGACGTGGCCCACCGGCAAGGCATCGTTCACCGCGACCTCAAACCGGACAACGTGCTGCTGGCCGATTTAGCCGCCGAGCCGAGCTCGGCGGCGAAATGGCGATGCCCACGCGGTGGGCGTCACTCGCCCAGGCGGAGGAAGTACGCCATCGCCGCCGCCCCACCGATCAGGCCCGCCACGATGCAGATGGCAGCGCCGATCGCCCAGCGCCAGCGGCGCCGGTGCGCCCGGGCCCTAGCGCGGGGAACGGCGCGCGGGGCAACTGCCTTCATGGGCGGCGTCGGCGAGAGGTCGTTGGACAGCGTGTTCCCGAAGGTCGAGAGCTCCCCCGACGAGAGCGGCACAATGTCGTCCTCGTCCGGCTCGGGGAGGCTGATTGGGGTGGCTTCGGCGTCGGTCTCGACGTCGAGCAAGGGGGCACGCGACGGCGCCCAGGGGGTTGGCCCGCTCACGGCGTAGGGCTCGAGGGCCTTGGCCAGGTCGGCCGGCGTCTGGAAGCGCTCCTCGGGGCGCTTGGCCATCAGGCGCTCCACGATGGCCAGCACTTCCGAAGGCACGTCGTCGCGCACGTCGCCGATCGGCGCGGGCCGCTCGGTGCTGTGGCGGATGAGCTTCTCCAGCGCGTTGCCGCCGGTGTACGGGGCCTTGCCGGTCAGCAGGAAGTAGAAGGTGCAGCCGAGACTGTAGAGGTCGCTGCGGATGTCGGTCTTGTGGAGGTTGCGCGACTGCTCCGGCGAGAGGTAGTCGGGCGTCCCCATGACCGTGTTTTCTTTGGTCAGGATCGTGCCCGGCTTGCTGTTGAACGGGTGGGCGTTGGCCGGCGCGTGCAGCCGGGCCAGCCCGAAGTCGCCGATCTTCACCAGACCGGGCGAGCCCTCGCCGTGGAGCCCGTGCCACTGCACCAAAATGTTGGCCGGTTTGACGTCGCGATGCACCATCCCCAGGGCGTGCGCCGCCGTCAGGCCCTGAGCCACCTGCCGCACGTAGTCGCAGGCCAGGCCGACCGAGAGCGGGCCCTGCTTGCGAACGAGTTGGTCGAGGTTGGGCCCATCGACGAACTCGAGAACGAGGTAGTAGCGCCCGTTGATCTCGTTGGCGTCGAAGGCAGCGACGATGTTGGGGTGGACCAGGTGGCCCATGGCGCGCACTTCGTGGAGGAAGAGCTCGACGGCGCGCTCGGTGGTGAGCAGTTCGTTGGCAAGGACCTTGAGCGCGACGACGCGCTTCATGGTGAGGTGCTCGGCCTTGAAAACGCGGCCCATGCCGCCGCGGCCGACCTGATCGAGGATGCGATATTGTCCGAGATGGAAGCCGGCCGTGCGGCCCACGAGCAGGCGCTCCGCCTGGAAGCGCGTGAGCAGGCCCTTCTCGACGAGGGCACGAGCCAGGACTCGACCCCGGTTGCTGTCGGGAAGCTGAGAGGCGACCTCGGCCAACTGGTCGTCGCTGACCAGCCCGCTCTGGCGCAGATAGGCCAGAAACGTCTGGCGATCGACGCGAGAAGGCGCGGTCATGACGTACCTGGCCCTTTCCGAGGGGACGAAATCATCCTTGGAAGTCGAACGCGGGAGGAACGAAAGCTTGCGCCGAGTGGGCATCGCTGGCGGCTCGTCATCTCCTTTACAGACGAGCCAGAAAGCGAATCGTTCGGGCGGGAGGGTGGATGTTACGTAACAGGCGGGGCAAGCGGTTCTTCTGCGAGTCGGTCGGGAGGCGGGCCCGGCTCGCTGTCGTCTACAGTATGGCACGGCCCCGGTGTCGTTGTCAATCGCCGGCTTGTCGCTCCGAGCTCCCCACCGCCTTGAGAAGGAGCGTCGCGTAACTGCCGCGCGGCAACTCGAAGCGGAGCATGAGCCGCGACCGCCCGCGCGTCAACTCATCGTCGCCGAGCTCGAATTCCAGCCCCGCCGGCCGGCACAGCGCGGCGCGCTCTCCGCGCGAGAAGAAGAGCTCGCGCACGCCCTTGACCTGCAAATCGCGCAGCTCCATCCCCTCCTCGGCCAGCACGGCGCGAACCGCCTCCAGGCGCTCGTCTTCTGCCTCGGGCCGCCAGCGCGCCGTTGGCAGGGGCAGTTGGAGCGCCGCGAGCCGTTCGAGCTCGGCGGGGGCCAGGCGCGCGTGAAACGGCACCGCCCCGAGGCGGAGGTGGACGAGGCGAAGTTGCTCGGGCCGGCAGTTCGTCTCCAGCCAGCGCGCCAGGACGCGATTCCACAGATGGCTCTGGTAGGCCGAGAGATAGAGGCCGCGCAACTCGGGCCGCAGCCTCACCACCGCGCCGCGGACGTCGCCCGGGCAGGCGCGCAGGTACACGACCATGCTGCGCGCGTGGCCGCGCGGCAACAGGCCCTGGCAGCGCGCCCAGTCGCCCCAGTGCTTGGCGAGA
The DNA here is from genome assembly GCA_038239195.1 of Gemmatales bacterium. GTDB lineage: Bacteria > Planctomycetota > Planctomycetia > Gemmatales > Gemmataceae > JBBSEZ01. The sequence continues at coordinate 27,214 of JBBSEZ010000003.1, read as the reverse complement.
GTGGCCTTCTCCTGCTTCTGGGCGGCGCGGTCGTGGTCGTAGGGCCCCGTCAGGGCCAGGCGCAGCGCTTCCTCGAACTGTCCGCGCACCAGCAGCCGGCCGATCAGTTCGCCCCCCTCCCCCGCCACCGACCCGAAGCGCTGGTCGTCGAAGTAGTTGGGCACGCCCTGCGCGGCCACCTGGGCGATGCGCCGCTCGATGTCGAGTTGCGCTTCCGGCGCCAGGTCGCGCAGCGTCACGCGAAACCGATTGCAGCGAACGTCTCCCGACACGTAGGCGTCGCGCACCTGCCCCAAGTAGCGGACCTCGACGTCGTGGTGGCGCAGACCGCGCTGCGGGCCGTGGAAGATGGTCAGGTACTGGGTCGTGTGGGCGTGCCGGTCCTTCAGCCCGCCAAAGGACAGCCGTCGCGGCTCGATGTGCCAGCGCTGGCGCACCGCCCCGAGTGCGTCCGGGGTGGACCAGCCGCGCTTCTCCAGCCGGTAGAGCGCGAAAGGCCCTTCCCCAACGGGCACGACGTCGGTGATTTCCTCGACCTGGAAATCGTCCGGCTGCTGCTTGACCTTCATGGAGGCACCGCAAACGCGAGAACAACCGCGAACGGCGGTCTCTTATGAAAGGATAGGGGTGAGAAAGGGGAGGGGAAAAAAAGTGGGGCGAGAGAAGCAGAACCTAAAACCGTCGCCCAGTCAGTTTCAGGTTCCCACGTATCTCTCGCCCCATCAGTGGGGTGAGCAAGCTTGCCTTGCTCTGCATTCTTTCTATCAGGTTCTCTCAGGCCGACAAGTGCCCTCTTGCATTTTTTTTCATCCCGCCTTGATCGCTCGCTTATCCGACCCGAATGACAACCTTGCCGAAGTGAGCGCCGCTCTCCAGGTGTCGGAAGGCGGCAGGCGCCTCGGCGAAGGGAAAGACCCGATCCACCACGGGTCGGAACCGATGTAGCCCGATGGCCCGGTTCATGGACTCGAACATGGCCCGCGAGCCGACGTAGATGCCCTGGACGCGGACGTTCTTCATCAGGATTGGCAGCGGGTTGAACTGTCCTTGCCCGCTGAGCACGCCAATCAGGGCCAGGTGCCCGCCCATGCGCACCGCGCGGAGCGACTGGGCCAGGGTGCCGGCCCCGCCTACCTCGACGACGTGATCGACCCCGCCCCCGCCGCTGAGCTGGCGGATGCGCTCGCCCCACTCGGGCACGCTCTTGTAGTTGACGCCGTCCTCCGCGCCGAGGGCGAGGGCCCGCTGCAGCTTCTCGTCGTGGCCCGACATGGCGAACACGCGCGCCCCGGCCAGGCGGGCGAACTGAAGCGCGAACAGCGACACCCCCCCGGTCCCTTGGACCAGGACCGTATCGCCCGGCTTGACGCCCCCCGTGGCGACCAGCCCGTTCCAGGCCGTCACGGCGGCACAGGGCAGCGTCGCGGCCTCCTCGTCGCTGAGGTGCTCCGGCACCGTTACCACCGCGTCCTCGTGCAGAACGGCCCGCTCCGCCAGCAGCCCATCGACAGGCCCGCCCAGCGACGTCCGCGCCTTGGCGTCGCTGATTTCCCCGTCGAGCCAGCCCGGCATGAAGCACCCCGCCACGCGCTGCCCCACCTTGACGCGCGTCGCCCCCGGCCCGACCGCCGCGACCACGCCCACCCCGTCGGACACGGGGATGCGCGGCAACGGCATCTTGGGGTTGTACAGCCCCTTGACCACCAGGAGGTCGCGATAGTTGAGCGAGACGGCGCGCATCTCGATCAGCACCTCGTGCGCCCCCGGCACCGGATCGACTCGCTCCGCCAGGTGCAACGCCTCCAGCCCGAACCCGTCCCGCACCTCGTAGACCTTCATCACTGTCTCCCGGCACAAAAACCTCGAACCAGCAGAAGAGGAATTAGCCACCGATGAACACGGATGGAAGAAAAGCAGAGAGAGGGCCGAGAAGCCCGACGCCCACTCTCCTCTTTCCTTTTCTGTCTTATCCGTGTTCATCTGTGTTCATCGGTGGCTAATTCTCTTCTCACTTCGTCTCGACGACCCAGATGTTGCGGTAGTACACCGGGTCGCCGTGGTTCTGGAGTTGGAACGGCCCCGGCTTGGCGCTCTCGGCCTGGCCGCCGCCGGTCGGGCCCTTGTCGAGCTTCTGCTTGTCGTGGACCACGACGCCGTTGTGGCGCAGCGTCAGCACGGCGTCGGCGGTCTTCTTGCCGTCGGAGTCGAACTTGGCGGCGGTGAACTCGACGTCGTACGTCTGCCAGGTCAGCGGGGGCAGACACGTGTTGACCTTGGGCGCGTACTGCGTGTAGAGGCCGGCGCACTCGTTGTTCGCGCCCTTGAGGCCAAAGCTGTCGAGCACCTGGATCTCCCAGCGGTTCTGCACGTAGACGCCGCTGTTGGCCCGCTGCTGGCCTCGCTTCGTCGGCATGAAAGGCAGCCGGAACTCGAGGTGGGCCTTGAAGCTCTGGAACGGCTTCTTGCTGGTGATGCCGTTGTTGAGCAGGTTGCCCTCGACCAGCTTCCCGCCGTTCCACTCCTTGACGTTCTTGCCGTCGAACAGCACGACGGCGTCGTTCGGCGGCGCCAGGCCGACGGTCGGGCTGGCGCGCACGACGCGCTCGAGCTTGAACGCCTTGCCCTTGTTCGTGCCGAGGAGCGAGCCCTTCTCGATCCCGCCCACCCAGTTGGCGCTGAGGACCGTCGTCTTGCCTTCCTTCGTCTGGGCAGTGGCCTTGCTCCTGGCCTGCCCGTCCCAGCCGGCGCCTGGCAGCCCGCCCGCGAGGAAGTAGACGTCGAACTTCCCGCCGCCCAGGGCCACCACCTGGGCGCCCAGTTTCTTGCTCTCGATCTCGCCGACGTACTCGCCCTGCACGGCGAAGTCGGGGCCCGCGCTTTTCGCATCGACAAACGCCGCGGGCGGCTTCTCCTTCTGGAGCGCCACACAGGGAACGGCGACCGCGAGCAACAGGGCCCCGGCCACGGCCAGCATCAGCCATTTCTTCATGGTGTACCTCGGAGAGCAAGCGCCCGGACGGAAGGCCCCCGCCCCCGCTCCGGCGGCGCGAATAGGCGCATGCTACTCCGCGACGAGAGGCGCGGCAACGGCGTGGGGCAACGCTTCTTCGAAGCGTCGCTAACCGGATGCCTACGGCTCGACCACCTCGACCGCCGCCGCCGCCCGCCCCCGCCCCCCGCCCGCCAGCAGCCAGGCCTCGCCCTTGATCGCCTCGGCGCGCGCCGCCCGCAGATGGGCGAGCAAAGGCCCCGGCGCCCGCACCACCAACCGATGGCCGCGCAGCTCGACCTCGGCGGAGTCGAGGCCCGGCACGCTGTGCTGCTGGCCCCACTCCTGCCACGCCTGGCGCCAGTCCTCCGGCGTCGGCTCGCGCACCACGTCGTGGAGCACCTCCGCCCAGCCTTCGGTGAGCGCCAGCACCGGCGCCTCGCGCTGGAGCACCCACGTCTCCGGCTGAACCGCAAAGCCCAGCAGGCCCCCCGACGTCTCCACGAGCGCCAGCAACATCTGCTCGGCGCGATCGACGATCACCTCGCGCCAGTCCGCCGGCCCCGGCGCCACCCCGACTACCCGCGCCACCTCGCGCGGGAAGTGGCGCCGCCGCTTCCAAGCCTCTCCCTGCTCCAGACAGCCCTGCAAGAGCGCCACGTCGAAGTGCCAACCCTCGGGCGGCACCAGGGGGGCCCCCGGACGCAGCAAGGGCAGATAGCAGGGCGGGGCGCCGTCCGCGAAGTGGAAGGTGCGCCGCTCGTTGTGGCGGAGCACGGCGCCGCCCGCGGCCAGGGCCTGTCGCCCGTCGTCGGTCAATTCCGCCAAACCGGGCCCTTCGAGGCGCACGAGGCCGCGCCCGGCCAGGGCGCGAAGCATCGAGGCGAGCAGTCCGCGCTCGAGATGGAGGCTCGCCAGGGGGGACGCGCCGGCGGGCGAGGGCAAGGAGAGGGCGCGCAGGATCGCCAGGTCGAAGGCGTCGAGCGGCTGGGGGCGGGCCAGTTCGACCAGGGCCTCGACGCGGTGGAGGGCCAGGTGCGCGAACCAGAGGCGATGCGGCTGGAGGGGGGCCAACTCGCGCCACCAGCCGAGCAGGGCCCGTCCGGGCGGCAAGATCGCAGGTGCGTTCAAGGGGGAGGCCCCAGAAGGGGCAGCACTCATACGCTGCCTTCCCGCAGTCGAAAGGCCGCAGGGTGCGAACCGTGGCCCTGCACGTAGTTGACGAGCTCGGCCAACAAGGCCTGCTCGCGCCGGCTCGCCGCGTCGTCCAGGTGGTCCAGCGGGGCTTGCCACTGGCTTCGCCGGGCCAGCGTGCCCAGGTCGCCGAACAGGACCAGTCGCACCGCCGGCCTCGTCAGCGCTTGCACCAGGTCTTGCGGCGCCGCGCCGTACGTCACTGCCCGATGCGTGTGGCTGCGCGTCAGGCTCACCAGCGCCACCAGGCACTCGCGCTGCCGGAACGTCGATGGCAGGCCCACTTCAACCGACGCCTTCGCGAGCGCCAGTTCGGGCGCGCGTCGCACCAGCGCCCGGATCAGTTCCACCTGCGCCGGGTAGAGCGCCATCACGGCCACGCTCGGCCCTCCGCCTTGCTTTTCCCACTCGGCGCTCGCCGCTTGCAGCCCCCGATCGTCGAGCAGCGCCACCAGCGCCTGCACCACGGCCTGCGCCTCGGCGTAATTGACGAGGCCCTGAGCCGGCAGCGCCGCACGCACGTCTGGCGGAATCGCCCCCGCACGAGGCGCGTCGGCCAGATCGATCTCGAGCCCCGCCCCCCCGCGGGGGGCACGCAAGCGCGGGGCCGTCGCCGTCCCGCCCCCGCCCCAGCGTGCCTCGCGCTCGCTCGGTCGCCGCCCTTCCGGCTCGCCCCCCAACAAGGGGACCGGCACGAGCTCCACCGCGCCGGGCCAGCCCCCGTCCTGCGCGTGCGGGTGACACGCCCCGGCGTAGAGGAGATCGGCCAGGAAACTCGCCAGGCCACCTCGGCTGCGGTACGGCACCGCCAGGGCCGCCGTCCGGCCCAGGTCGCGCAGGTGCAGCCGTTCCTCGGCCCAGCGCTCCGCCCGTTCTCGGCCCCAGCCTGCCTCGCGGTCGAACTCCAGGCAGCACGTGTGCCAGCGCGACGCCCCTCCTTCCGGCTGTCCCGCCGAACAGGGCACCGGGGCAACCAGTTCGCGCACGCCTTCTTCGAGGGCCACCACCACCGCCCCCTCCGTCCCCGAACCGCCTGGCCCCGAGAGATCGAGAACGACTTTGCCCGGTCGATCCAGCCAGCGCAGTCCGGCGCCGAGGGCCTGCACGGTCAGCGCTTGCAATTCGCGATAGATGTAGTCCTTGGCCTCGGGGAGCGGCATCTCCGCAGGAAAGAGCACCTCGGCCAGGTGCGGCTCCAGGCGCGGCGCGGCGACGATGCGCAACTCGATGTCGGGCCGGTCGGCGAGGTGCTCGACCTCGACCCACGACTGCTCCTCGGGGCGGATCGGTCGCAACCGGCAGACCAGCCGCCCATCGCGCTGCGCCCAGCCCGACGGCAGGCGGCGCGGGTCGGCGTGCAGCAGCGACCACAGGCGCCGGAACGCGCCGGGCCGTGGCGCGGCGGGGCGCATCGGGTTGGTGGGCGCTCCCCGGCGAGGGCCCTTCTGGGGGGCGCCCCCCCTGCCGACGGGCAGGGGGGGCGGCGCGGGAGGCGCTTCGTCCTGGCAGAGAAGGCCCTCGCCGACCGGTTCGCCCACCAACACCCAGCGGCGGGCGCGGCGCGACAGGGCCAGCAGGTCACTCTCGGGGACGAGGTGGGCCTCCTCCAACACGAGCAAATCGAACGCCGGCCCCGACCCGTTGCTCTGTCCGCTGAGGGAGGCCGGGACCGGGAACGGGGCCTCGCACCCGACGCTGACCGGAGCGGCAACCACGGCGGCGCCGGCCAGCAAGCGCTGGGACAGCGTCGGCAGCGCCTGCTCGACGACCTCGGCCCACTGCGCCGCGAAGGTTGCCTGCCGTTCGTCGCGCTCGAGCCGGGCGGCCCAGGCGGCGCGCGCTCTCTCGAGGGCCTCCCTCGTTCGTTCGGGGGCAGGCGTGTCGGGGCCAAGTTCGCGACAGGCGATTTGCCAGTTCGCCTCGGCCCGGGCCTGCTCGTCCTGGCCGGCCTTTGCCTGGGCCTCGAGCTCCGCCTGGCGCCGGGCCACTTCCTCCGCGCAAAGGCGCTGGCGCTCTTCGGCCGCGCGGACGTCGAGAGCGGTTCGCCGGGACTGCCGCTCCTCCTCCGCGCGTGCGAGGCCGCCGCGTTTCTGTTCGAGTTCCTGGCAGCGCCGCTCCGCTTGCTCGCAGCGGGACAGCAGGTCGGCCTGGAACATGGCCCGCCACCACACCGGCGCCCACCAGCGCCGGGCCTGCCGGGCCTCCACGAGCAGGCGCAACTGGCCGCGCTCGGCCTCGGCCGCTGTCTGCCCGGCCCGTACCTTCTCGGTCTCGGCCTTGCTCTCCGCCGCGCCAGCATCGAGGCGCGCCACCGCTTCGTCGCGTTGCCGCATGTACTCGGCCCAGCGCGCCTGAATCGACGTGAGGCCGATCGGCACGGCGGTCCCAGCCGTGTTCGTTGCAGCGCCGCTCAGTTCGGCCTCGACAGCATTCGAGAGCGAGGCGCGCTGTTGGTCGAGCGCCCTGGCCTGTTCGTCGAGACGGGCTTGCTGGGCAAGAAGGGCCTCGAAGCGCGGCCAGACCGCCTCCTGGCGCCGGCTGGCCTCGCACGCCTCGCGCGCGGCCCGGGCCGCCTGGCGGGCGGCGGGCAGCGTCGCTTCCCGAAAGTGGCGCACGCGCTCCACGAGCGTCAGGCGGCGCACGCTTTCCGGCAGGCCCTCCAGCGCCTCGCCGGCGGCCAGGCAGCGCACGGGCGCCAGTTCGGAGCGCGCCAGGCGCTCCAGGGGGCGGTCCAGGGCGGCGGGGGAGGGGGCGACGAACAGCACGCGCTCGCCGCGGCGGGCGGCCTGGTGCAGCAACTCGGCCACCACGCGCGACTTGCCCGTGCCCGGGTAGCCCTGGATCAGGCAGACGTCGGGCACGTGGATCGCCTGGAGGACGGCCAGGCGCTGGGCGTCGTCGAGTTGGGGATCGGCGAAGGAGGTTGCATCGAAAGAAGGCAGCGGGGACGGTTCGAGGCCCTTGAGAGAACCGGCAAGCAAGGAGGGCAGCAGCGGCCCTCGAGCCACCAACGGAGCGACCGAAGCAGGAGCGGTCCCCCCAACAGTCCCCGAGGCCCTGAGTTGGTGCGCGTACACGACCCCCTGAAGGCCGGCGAGGCCGAGCACCTCCTGGCGCTCTGAGGCGGAGGCGTGCCGATACCACTCTTCGAGCAGAGAGCTAGCCCCCACAGGCCCCGAGGGAGGCGAGACAACGGGCCGGCCGGCCCCCGCGCAAGAGGTCGTGGACGCCCCACCGTCAGGGGCTTGCCGTTCCCGTTGATTCATCGAGGACCCTCAGTTGCAATCCGATTCCGGCCCTGCGCTCTCGGCGCGAGCCCCACGGCGGTAGGCCCTCTTATCATGCGGTCTGCCGCTTCGTGCGCCTACCGTTTTCTTTCCGCAGCCTGGCCGAGCGAGTTGCCCTCGCCAGAACGTGCCGTCAGCGCACCGTTGCGCCGCCCCCCGGCGACGGCCCCTCACATTCGACCGTAGTATAGACGGCACGGGCTTTTGAAGCTATCGAATTGCGCCCTGTTTTCCCGACTTCATCGATTCCCCATCGCGGCTGGTCAGACCTCCCAGCGCTCTCATTCTTCCCTCCCGACGCGCAAGACCTCGACGCGCATCTTCCCCAACACCCGGGCCACGGGCAGCAGCGGCGTTAGCGAGGCCGTCGCGTCCCAACTGTGGTCGGCGATCTTAACGTGCCCGGCGCCGACTCCGCCCTGTGCGAACATCGCGTCCACGCCCAGCCAGCGGCCGTCCACCCACACTTCCGCCCACGCGTGGAAGCCCAGGTACGGCTTGCCGCCGCGCTCCACGTACACCAGGCCCACGACCACGCGAGAGGGGACGCCTTCGGCCCGGCACATGGCCGCCGTCAACAGCGCAAAGTTCCGGCAATCGCCGCGCAACTCGCGCGCCACCCGTCCGGCCGGCATCATCGCCGCCCCGTTGTCGATCCGCATCGCCCCCTTGACGTGGCGCTCGATGCGCAGCGCCTTCTTCCAGGCGTCCTTCTCGGTGCCAACCGCGCGCCGCGCCAGCACCTTCACCTGAGCGTCGGCGCTGTTCACGTAGTGAGACGAGCCCAGAAACTCCGCCGGCGCCTTAGCCGTGCTGACCTCTCCGGGCCGCACCGGATGCACGACCAGCTCGAACGAATTGCCCTTCAGGTTGCGCACCTCCTGGTGCCCGTCGCGGACGAATGCCGTGCCCGGATCGGCGTCTCCGCGCAGCGCGATTCGATACGTCGCCGAGCGCGTGGCACGTCCCTGCGGGAGAGCGCGATCGAGGGGGACCAGGTTGGTGAGGCCGACGTCGATGCGAGGGCCGCCTGCCGCCACCGGGGCCCGCGCCGCGCCTCGTGTGGTGCGCGTAAGCACCACCGAGCCGAGCCCCTCCAGTTCGATCTGGCGCCGAACTGGGACGTAATCCGCATCGAGCCACCAGACCGCCCGGGGCGGGACGACGCTGTGGCCGGGCACCTCGATCTTGTCGGGAACCAAGTCCACGCGCAGCAGCGACTTCCTCGCGCCCAACACGTCGATCATTTCGCGTTCCTTGACGTGCGCGCGCACGGTGACGAGCGCATTCAGCGTCGGCTCGTAGCGGACGAACGTGAGGCGGTCCCCCGCCTTGGGCTTGCGCTTGGCGAAGAAGCGTTCCTGCTGGTCGAGGCCGACCACGTCGTTGCTCCAGCGCAGGCGGCGCTCGATGCGGCCGTTGTCGATCTTGACGTGAAGGCGATCCCCGTCGAGGGCGCCGGCGAGGACGAGCGATCGCCCGCCCGCGTGGAACTGCCGCATGAACACCCCGACGACCTTGCCCTCCGCCGTCTCGTCCGTCCCCTGCTCCATGCGCAGCCGCAGCACGGCACGGTTTCGCCGCAGCGTCAGGTCCAGCTCCCAGGTCGCACGCAGCAACTTCGCCCCGCCGATCTCGCGCGCCTCGACGGTGGTGTGAGCGAAGCCGATGCGCGCGCCGTCGAGGTGCGCCACCTCCCAGACGTCGCTGGCCTGGCGAGGCGGTTCGCTCGCCCTCCCTGTGGGGAGGACAGCCAGCAGGAGCACCAGCCCGCAGCCAGAAACTCGATGCGTCATCCCTTTGTCTCCTCTGCCGTTCCTCCACCCAGGGGAGCATAACCGCGCGCCGGAGACGAGATTGAGAGAAAGCGGGCCCGAGGTGGTCGTTGGCGCCTCGGAGGCAGGAGAAGGCAACGAAAGGGAGGCGCGCGCGGAGGGCGCAAGGCGGAGAAGGGGAGCAAGATGAGAGCGCCTGGGACGATTGGGGGGCGCGATTCTGCTGTCGCCTCACTTTTTTCGCGAGCCCCTTGCTCGACGGCGTAGAATCGAGTTGTGCCGCTGGCCGCGGCGAAAAACGCAATCTATAGTTGCGTGGCAGTCCGCTCCCCCGCGGCGAGGTCCCGGCCCCGACAGCTCCCCGACAACCGCACCCACGCAAGGTGAACATAGTGAGCGTACAGAAGCTGGCCGCCCACCTCCGGGTGGATCGCTACGGCGATTTTGTTTTGACCGACGCCATCCGCCCGGCCCTTTCGCTGCCGGTCGTACCGCGCCAGGGCTACCGACGCGACGTCTACCGCGACGTCCGCGCCCGGCTCGAGGTGCCGGTGCTGGCCGCCGCCGTGTCGCGCGAGCGGCTGTTCGATCTCTTCCTCGACCTGCTCGGGCCGCTCGGCCCTACCGTGGACGTGGTCCTGGAGACCAGCCACAGCAACGACGGCTCCGGGCACAAGGACCTGCTGCGCGAGCAGATCGACCTGCCCGTCCTCATGAGCCACTTCTGCGACTCCGAAGACTTGCTGCTCAACGATGGCTGCACCGGCACCGCCGTCATCTCCAACGCCGAGCCGATGGAGGTGCAGTTCGACGAACACAAGCTCCTCGTGGTCTATGCCCACGACCTCGCGCCGTTCGAGGAGATCTTCGCGCAGCACGGCGTTCCCTGCCGCGCCGACCTGAAGCTCATCACCGAGGGCGAACACCTGCACAGCAGCGACCCGCGCCACAGCGATGCCTTCGAGCAGCTCTGCTGCCGCGTCGGGGTCGCCGAGCATGCCGAGCGCGTCAACTGGTGAGCTCTTGCTTTTTTCGCGATCTTCAGCTCATCGCGAAGAGAAGACGCTCCCGCTCGATGACAGGAAGCCCGCCTGTCCCGCCTCTCCCACGCTTCCTCACCGTATCTTGCCCCCAATCCGTCGCGGCGCACTTCAGGGCTCGTCAGCCTTCCCTCCCACATGGGCCCGTTGGCGCGAAGCGCGGGCAAGGAGGCGAGCCCGCTCTTGCTTTGCCGTTTCGCGCGAAACGACAAGCAAGAGGGGAGGGCGCGGTGCGCCTTGGCCTTGGCGTGCCTCTCCCGGTAAAATAGGTGCAGGACCATTGGCCCAAAAGGACGGGAGCGGGGCGCGTCATGCCGCTGTTGATGATGGCTTTTCTGGCCGTGGTGTGCCTGTACGGCCCCTACCCGGCGCCGCTGTGGGGCGGAACGCCGCTGCGCAGCGCCTGGCTGACTGGCGCCGTCCTTGCCCTCGTCGGGCTGCACGCCTTCTACGTTTCGCGTCGCATCAGCCGCCCGCTGGCTCGCGCCCCCGAGCAGCGCGACCGGCTCCTGCCGCGCTACGAGCGCGGCCGCTACGTCCACCAGTTCGTCCTGTTCGGCGCCTACGCCCTGGCGCTGGGGCTGCTCGGCTGGGGCTGGGCCGTACATCAGTTCTGGGCCGACGGCGGGCGCGACCGGCCCGGCGTCGAGGTGTTGCTCCTTGCCCCCTTCCTGCTCGGCCAGGTCCTCTCCTGGCTGTTCTTCTACGACGCCGACCGCGCCGCCTACCAGGCCAGCCGCGACCTCCTCAACGAGGAATCGCCGGCCCCCGGAGGGCGCTGGGCCTACGTCATCTTCCAACTGCGCCAGAAGATGGCTCTCCTGTTCATTCCGATCGCCCTGCTGGTCCTCATGAAAGAGGCCATGCGCCAACTCCCCGCGGAATGGCAGGAGTGGCAGCTCGCCGTCAACGCCCTCGGCGGCGCCGGCCTGCTCTGCATCTTCATCGGCCTGCCCTGGATCGTTCGCCTCGCCCTCGGGCTCAAGCCGCTTCCCCCCGGCGTGCTGCGCGACCGCCTCTTTGCCATCGCCCGCCGGCTCGACTTCCGGTTCAGCGACGTCCTGCTATGGAACACGCGCAACGGCATGGCCAACGCCCTCGTCGTGGGCATCGTCCCCTGGGTGCGCTACGTCGTCTTCACCGACCGCCTCATCGAGGAGTTCCCCGAGGAGGAGGTCGAGGCGGTCTTCGGCCACGAGATCGGCCACGTGAAGCACCACCACATGCCCTACTACTTCGCCTTCCTGACCGGCAGCATGATCGCGCTGGGCCTCCTCGCCGATGACTTCCTCCTCAAGCCGTTGCAAGAGACGGTCGCCCCCCTCCTCCAGGCCGCCGAGCAGGCACCCGAAGACGAAACCGTGCAGGCAGCGCCGCCTCCCAAGGGCGAAGCGCCCACCGTCTCGGGCCCGACGCGCGAGCAGGTGATCGAGGGCCTGACCATCTTCCCCGTCGTGGGCGGCTTGCTCGTTTACGTGTTCGCCTTTTTCGGGTTTCTGTCGCGCCGCTGCGAGCGCCAGGCCGACGTTTACGGCTGTCGGGTCGCCTCCTGCGGTGATCCCGCCTGTCGCGATCACGCCGACGGGCGGGAGGTCGCGTCCGGCGCGGGCTCGCTCTGCCCGACAGGGATTCGCACGTTCATCCAGGCGCTCGAGAAGGTGGCCGACGTCAACGGCATCAGCCGCGACCGGCCCGGCTTCTTGCAATCGTGGCAGCACTCGACCATCGGGCGGCGCGTCGCGTTCCTCCAGAAGATGCTCGACGACCCGACGGTCGAGCCCGCCTTCCAGCGCCGGCTGGCCCGCACCAAGTGGGCCTTGTTCCTCGGGCTGGGCGCCGCCCTTGCCGTGCTGCTGAGCATCCACGGCTGGCCGTTCTGAAAAAGGGGACGCAGTTCCTTTCCACACGGGGAAAAGAGCGGCGTCCCCTTTTTCCCGCCCCCACCCTCAAGCCACGTACGGCAGCACGTACGGGCCCTTGGGGATGACGGCCACGCGCGCCTCCGGCCCGTACTCGGCGAGCGACTCGGCGACGGCCTGCTCGACGCTCGCGGCCGGCTCGACGTAGCAGCGGCGCAGCACCTCCGCCGACAGCCCGCCCGTCACCACCTTGACCTTGCAGCGCTCGATCACCTTGGCTAACTCCTCGAGCTGCCACTGGTCCATCACGAAATAGTCCTCGCCCAGGATGCGCTTCTTGAACGCTTTGAGGTCCGGATTGTCCGCCATGACGTGCTGGAACTCGGGGCTGCCCAGTCCCTCCGTCAGGCTGGCGGCCAGCACGATCGTCCCGCCCTGCTTGACGATCGGGAGCGCCCCCATCAGGCCCTTGACCGCCTGATACCACGTCGTGTCGAGCGGGTAGCCGGCGCAGCTCGTGACCACAACGTCTACCTGCTCGCGAACCGGCGCCTTCACCACTTCCGCGCAGAAATTGACGCCCTGCTGCCACGCCTGAATCATGTCGCCGGCGCCGGCCCAAGTGATGCGGCGCTGGCCATCGAGGCAGACGTTGACGATGCAGTCGCACCCCGCCATCAGGGCGATGCGCGTGTTCTCCTCGTGGACGGGGTTGCCCTCGACGATGCCGCAGTCCGCCTTGGGATGTTCGAGAAAGCGCGGCCCGTGCCATACCTTCACCGTCTCGAGCCCGGCGATGCCGGGGCAGATCACCTTGCGCCCGCCGCTGTAGCCCGCCATGAGGTGCGGCTCGATCAGGCCCGTCGTGATCTTGAGGTCGGCGCGGACGTAGCGCGCGTCGAGCCAGACCGGCACGCCGTTGGGCGTCGCGCCCAGGTAGTCGTGCTCTTCCTTCACCTTGCCGTGGTGGTTCTCGATGCGGTAGTTGGCCGCGATCTCCGGGCCGACCAGCTCTTCCAGTTCGGCGCCTTCGTTGGGCCGGTGCAGCCCGGTGGCGATCAGGATGAGAACGTCCTCGCGCTTCAGCCCCTGCTCGTGGAGGATGCGCAACACGGGCGGGAGGATCAGGCGATTGGGGACGGGGCGCGTGACGTCGCAGATGAGGATACAGGCGTTGCGCCGGCCGCGCGCGATCTCGGCCAGGGGGCGCGAGCCGATGGGCCGGGCGAGGGCCGCGGCGAGGGCCCCTTGGGGGTCGGCGAGCGGCGCCGCGGGGCGCATGGTCAGGGGGCCGATCACGCGGTCGTCGGGGAGGTCCACGTCGAGGCCGGTGCGTCCGTAGTCGAGATGAATGCGCATGGCGGTGGTTCGGTTGGGTCGTCGGGGCCAGGATGTTTCATCTATTGTCGCGGGCCGGCCGGAAGATTTCCACCGCGCTCTGATCTTTTTCGCGCTTGCCCTCGCCCCGCCCTCGCGCCTATATCGAAGGGGAGGACGGAGAGAAGCACCGCCAACCTCCCCAGGAGAGAGCCATGACCGAGCCGCACGCCGAGCACGGACACGAAGGAGGGCATGCCCCCCTCGTCCTGCCGTTCAACGAGGCCAACTGGGAGGAGTTTCGGGAGAGCGACAAGGGCGCCGGCAAGGTCATCGTCCTGCTGATGGCCGGCATCTTTCTCACCGGCCTGGCGCTCTACGTGGTGGTAGCGGTCGTCGTCTCGGCGTGAGCCGTCTTGTCGCGCCTCAGGCGTTCCGCCCTGGCACGACCAACACCGGGATGCCGAGCCGATGCAGCACCGGCGAGACCGTGCGCCCCAGCGCCAGGTCCGCCAGGAAGCGGTGCCCGTGGGCCCCCAGCACCAGCAGGTCGAGCCCCTGTTCCGTCGCGATGCGCACCAGCTCCGCGTACGGCGTGCCGAAGCCCAGCACGCCTTCCGCCCTCAGCCCGTCGCGCTGCAAATGCGCCACCAACTCCGCCAGCGCCGCGCGGTCGCTGCGGCTCTCCTGGTTGTCCGTCTGGGGCCCGTGGTAGTCCACCCCCACCCCTTCGACCACGTGGACCAGCACCAGCGGCGCATCGTGCCCGCGCGACAGCGCCGCCGCGTGTGCCAGCACCGCGCCGTCCCCGCCGGTCAGCTCCACGGCCACCCCGATGCGCCGGTAGCGCACGGCGGCCAGTTCCGGCGGGGCGGGCGGGCCCTCTTCCTTCGTCTCGGCGCGCCGCAGCCGGGGATAGAGCGTGACCCATCCCAGGAACGCCGCGAGGCCGAGGGCGATCGGCACGACGCCGCCGTACACCCAGCCGGTGCTCCACCCGGCCTCCTCCGCTTCCTTGCCCCATTTGAGCGACTGTAGGCAGATCAGCGCGCCGTTCAGGCCGACGATGATCCCCGCCGACGACCACGCCAGCACCTTGAGCACGGCGCCGTTGGCGAACGCGCCCATGCGCCCCCGGTCGCTCGTGAGTTGCACGAGCGGGATAATGGCGAAGGGCAACTGAAAACTGAGCGCCACCTGGCTGAGCACCAGGAGCTGGAACAGCCGCCGATCGACGGCGCTCTCATCGCCGGGCTGAGAAGACGCCAGCGCCAGCACGACCACGGCCGGAATCAGGGCCAGGCCTCGCGTCGTCAGCCTGCGCGCCCAGGGACGAATCCGCAGGCGCACCAGCCCTTCCATGACGACCTGCCCGGCAAGGGTGCCCGTCAGGGTCGAGCTCTGCCCCGAGGCCAGCAGCGCGACGGCGAACAGCACCGCGGCGCCCAGGGGGCCCCAGAGCTTGGTGAGCAATTTGTGGGCGTGTTGGAGCGTCTCGACCTCGTCGGGGTAGAACGCGGTCGCGGCCAGGACGAGGATGGCGGCGTTGATGAAGAACGCGCAGTTCAGCGCCAGCAGCGCGTCGAAGAAGTTGTACTTGCAGGCGAACCGCTTGCCCTCGTCGGTCTGCGGGAAGGCGCGGGTCTGCACCAGAGCGGAGTGCAAATAGAGGTTGTGCGGCATCACCGTGGCGCCGAGCATGCCGATGGCGACGTAGAGGCTCTCGCGGTAGTTGCCGGGGTCGAGCCCCGGTGCGAAGCCGCGCGCCACCTGTCCCCAGTCCGGCCGGGCCAGCACGATCTCGAAGAAGAAGCTCCCGGCGATCACCGCCACGAGAACCAGCGTGAGCAGTTCGAGCAACCGGATGCCGCGCCGCTGCACCGCGAGCAACAAAAAGGTGTCGCCCGCGGCGATGGCGAGGCCCCAGAGGTAGGGCACGCCGAAGAGCAGTTTCAGCCCGATGATGGTGCCGATCACCTCGGCGAGGTCGGTCGCGGCGATGGCGATCTCGGTCACCACCCACAGCCCCCAGACGGTGCGGCGCGGATACGTCTCCCGGCAGGCCTGCGCCAGGTCGCGCCCCGTCACCACGCCCAGGCGCGTCGCCAGAGTCTGGAGCAGCAGCGCCATCAGGTTGGAAAGCAGCAGCACCCACAGGAGGCGATACTTGAACTGCGAGCCCGCCTGCAAGTCGGTGCCCCAGTTGCCCGGGTCCATGTAGCCGACGCTCACCAACAGCGCCGGGCCCGAGAATGCCAGGAAGCGCCGCCACCACCCCTTCGGGATCAGCACGGAAGAGTGAACGTCCTCCAACGAACGCGAATTCGCTCCAAGCTCCGCCATGCTGTTCGCCCCAGAAGGTTCGGTCCATGCTCCGCCTCTTTATTAGTCTAGGCTAATGTATAAGATTAGTCAAAGCGAAATGGAATGGGATGACGACTGCGGGAGCGCGGATCGCCAAGCCGCAAGCGGCGAACTTCTCAGGCCCGCTGCTTGCGGCTTGGCGACGAGCGCCCTCACAACCGGCGACACCGTCGCGGTCGGAACAACAGTCGCAGCCTTCGCAGAGGAGGTGAATTTGCCACCTTGCCCCATTCATACGTCACTTGCATTCAAGCTGGAAGCGCTTACAATCGATTGATGATAGGGACGAAGGAGATCGCCTGTCGTAAGGCCTCTTCAGGGCCATTACTCCGCCGTCCTGAACCCCGTTCATCAGCTCCCTGGGCCGTCGGCTTGGCAGGTGTAAGCAAATGGCGCAGCAATACTACACGTTGGAAGAGGCCGCCCGCCTTCTGCGGACCACTCCGGACAAGTTAAAGGAGATGGCCAAGCGGAACGAGGTGCGCGCTTTCCAGGACCGCGGGACCATGCGGTTCCGCGCTCAAGAAATCGACGAGAAGGCCCGCGAGCAGGGGCTGGGCAGCGATCCCGAGCTACAGTTCGGCGAGGCGGCTCCTCCTCCGCGGCCCAAGACCTCGATGAAGGAGGGAGGCAAGGCCAAGCCTTCCCCCAAGGAGGAGGACGAGCCCATCGTGCTCGACCTCGACCTCGGCATGGGCGGCGACGAGGTGGCCCTCGGTGAGGAGAAGCGCAGCGACAAGCCCGGGCCGCGCAGTTCGGTCTTGAAGCTGGGCCCGAAGTCGGGGAAGCCCAGCCCGAAATCTGGACTGGGGGGAGGGAGGAAGTCGCCCGCGCCCAAGCCGGCCGGCGACAGCGACGTTCGACTGGTCCTCGAAGGCAGCAACCTCGACTTCCAGATCGACCTGGACAGCGACGTCAAGGTCCCGCCGTCCGGAAGCGGGGGGCCCAAATCGCCCGGCCGGAAGTCGCGCATGGTCCGGCCCGACGCCGGCCCCGATAGCGGGGTGCGCATCGTTCCGCTCGATGACCCTAGCGATAGCGACGTCAAGGTGGTGCCGCAGGGGAGCAGCGTCTCGCTCGGCGGCCCCAAGGCCAAGGCCCCTTCCGACAGCGACATCCGCCTGGAAGGCCTCCCGGCGGGGCGCAGCAAGAAGGAGCGCGCCAGCGACGACGCTCTGGTGACGGAAGAGATCGACCTCGACGCCGAGGAGGCCAAAGCGGCGGCCGCGGCCGCGAAGGCCAAGGGCAAGTTCGGCGGCAGGCCTTCGTCGGGCCCTGCCCTCCCCACCTCGTCGCCATTCGAGTTGTCCGAGAACGACCTGTCCCTGGAGGACAAGGCGCCGGCCCGGTCGCCCAAGAAGCCCGCCAAGAGCGAGACGGACAGCAGCAGCGATTTCGAGTTGATGCCGTTCGACCCCAGCAAGTCGCCGCTGGAACTGGGGAGCGGGGAGATCCCGTTGCTCTCGGAAGATGAGGTGGGCCTGGGCGAGTTGGGAGGCCCCAGCGGGGGCAACAGCGGCATCAACCTCGCCGACCCGATCGACAGCGGCATCTCCCTCGAGGACGGCGCCAGCGACGAGTTCGACATGAGCCTGGACCTGGCGCCGGTGGCCTCCAGTGGCCCCAGTTCTTCCAGGGGCCCCTCCACTCCCAAGCCGGGCGCTCCGGCCGACTCCGACGTCGATTCGAGCAGCGAGTTCGAGTTGACGCTTGACGACGGCTCCGGGGCCGGTGAAGAATCGGACACCGACTCCGGCAGCAGCGAGTTCGAGTTGACGCTCGACGCCGAGGGCGAGAGTGGGGGAGAGTTGACGCTGGGCGTCGAGAAGGAGGAAGGCGACGACCCCGGCAGCAGCGAGTTCGAGTTGACGCTCGACGCCGAGGGCGAAGGCGACAGCAGCATCACGGAGTCGGGCAGCGACAGCGAGTTCGAGTTGACGCTCGACGCCGAGGGCGAGCTCTCCGGCGGCCTCGATGAGGCCGAGGGGGGCAAGGACATTTTCGAAGAGACCAACATCGACCTGCCGGGCCTCGACGAGGAGTCGGGCTCGGAGGCGGTTGCGCTCGACGAGGCCGACAGCGAAGGCTCGGACTTCGACCTGTCGCTGGAGGAAGAGGACAGCAGCGGCAGCCAGGTCGTGACGATCGACGAGGACGCCGACGACGCCGCCGCGACGGTCGCGAAGCCGCGCAAGACCAAGACGAAGACCAAGGCCAAGCCGCCACCGTCGGAGGACGAGGCCGAACTGGACCTCGACCTCGAGAAGGAGCCCGAGCGCGACCCGGACGAGGTGGAGGAAGAGGAGCCTGTCACCACCCGCGTGGCGGCCCCGGCGCCGGAGTGGGGCGTGTTGCCGGCCCTGGTGCTGATGCCGACCGTCCTGCTGATGTTCGTGGCGGCCTTGATGGGCTTCGAGCTGGTGCAAGGCATGTGGGGCTACAACAAGCCCAACACCGCTGGCAAGCCCGTGCTCAACACGTTTGCGAAGATATTCGCCGACGACAAGGAAAAGAAGCTGTACGAGGAGTGATCTCGAGCCTTTTCGCCCCTCGATCACCTCCGTTTCGTTTTTCCGGTTCCGCCTTGACTCGAGAAGCGGCAGGCGTTATTGTCCTGAGGACAATAACGCCTGCCGCCACATCAATTCCAGCTTCCTTCTCTTCGCTTTTTTCGCCTCAACCGCTCAAAGTTCATCGCCTCTCCCTCATCGCGACAGATTTTCTCAAGTTGCCCTTGACAACTTGACGACCTAGATGATAACGTCCTAAGGACGTTATCATCTAGGTAGAAGATATGCGCGAACACGAACAAACAGCAACCGCGCTCCTTCGTCGTCTCGCTGCGGAACGCCGAAGAATCGTGGGAGAATGGCGAATCCTGATCGAGTGCCGGCGCATTGCCCAGGCTTCGGCGTCCCCGTTGCCGGACGAGCGCCACATTGACAAAGTGATCCGCGAATTGCTTCGCCCGGGGCACCTTGTGCCAATCGAAGGCGTGTCGGGAGTCTACCGCATCGACGTTCCTTACGCCGACGTGATCCCGGTCACGGACGATCAAGTCGTGCAGGAAGCGAACCCGCTCGCCGTCTTCGGTCACTTGACGGCGCTTGCGTATCACTCGCTCACCGATCAAATCCCCGCCGCCATCCAGGCCACGCACTACCAGCCTCCCGACGCTGCCCGCATCCCACTTGGCACCGCCCCGGAAGAATGGTCAGGGCTTTCCCCGCCGCCGTTGCGCAGGCCAAAACAAGTCGGGAAAGTGCCTGTTCAGTGGTTTTTCATCAAAGGGGGCTGGGACTTCGGACACGCGATCAACTACAACCAAGGGCTCCCGGTGTACGTCACCGACGTGGAGCGGACCCTTCTGGACGTCATCCGCTCGCCGGGGGACGTGGGGGGGGCGGCCATCGTCTTGCGGGCCTGGCGCCAGGCGCGGGAGGGCCTGAACCTCGATCGCCTGGTCGAGTACACCGACCGATTCAATCTCGGAATCCTGCGCCAGCGGGTAGGGTTCCTTGTGGAGGCCCTCGGCCTCTCTCACCCTCGGCTTTCCAGTTGGAAGGAGAAACTGCTGCGCGGGAGCTCCGTCAAATTGGTGGCGGCGGGGGCGTTTGCGCCGGAACACTCCGCCGACTGGAACCTCTCGCTCAACGTTCCGGCAGCCGTGCTCGCCGAGTTGCAAGAGGAGTAAGATGGCAGAGCGCCTTCACCCCATCCGATTGAGCGAACTGGAAGCGTGGCGCGATCGCGTCGGCGTGACGGTGGAAGAAGCCCGGAAGCGCTTCGTTCAGTTCGTCGCGTTGGAGAGCATCGCCGCCGCGCCGGACCTGAGGGAGGCTCTTTCCTTCAAAGGGGGGAATGCATTACGATTCGTTTATGGGAGCCCTCGCGGCACGTCCGACCTCGATTTCACGGCAGGGGACAGCCTTCCCGACGAGCAGGCCTCCATCCGCGAGGCCCTCGACCGGGCCTTGCTTGGAGGAGGGAGGACGTTCGGCGTCAAACTCAAGTGCCAGCGCGTGGACCGCAAGCCCCCGAAGAAAGTCGCGACGCTACCGACTTACGACGTCGGAGTTGGCTACCAGTTTCCGGGAGACCGCTTTTTCGCCGACTTCGAGAGTGCGAAGAGGGCGGTGCCCACCGTTGTCAAAATCGAGATCAGTTTCAACGACCTGGTCTGCGAAACGCTCCAGTCACAACTCAGCCCAGACCTTGCCGCTCTCCTTCGGGTTTGCAGCCTGGAGGACATTCTGGCGGAAAAACTGCGTGCCTTGTTGCAACAGGTGATCCGCAACCGGACGCGCCCGCAGGACGTGTTCGACGTCGCCCGCATGCTCCGGGAGCGTGGCCCGTCGCTCGATTATGGGAAGATCGCGACGTTTCTGACCGCGAAATGCGCGGCACGCAACATCAGCGTCGCGCGCAGCGCATTCAACGACGAAGTCAGGGACAGGGCGTCCTTCGACTACGAGAAGGCGCTCGCGGTGAGCGCCGGCGACCGAATCCCCTTCAACGAGGCCTGGCAAGCCGTGCTGGCGTTCGTCGCGCAACTCGCCATTCCCCCGTAGCTCGTCGTCGCTAAACGTTGAAGATCCGCCGCACGTTCTCGCGCAACACCTGCCGCGCCAGTTCGACCGCCCCCCTCTCGCTCAGCACGCCTTCCCTCACAAAATCGTTCGCCAGCACCTTCGCCAGCACGCGGCGATACGCGTTGTACTTCGGCAGGGCGAACTCCAACTTGTACGTGTCGCTGTAATAGCCGATCTGCTTCGTCTTCGGCACCGCCTGGAGCCGTGCGCGCAGATCGACCTCCACGTAGGCCGGCACGTTGGCGTACCACCAGTGCCCGCTGGTGACGACGTTGGGGAAGATCCAGCTATAGCTCGCCAGCTCCTGGTTGAGCCCGCTCGACAGCACCGAAACGCAGAACGTCACCTCGGGGAAGGCGTTGAACAGATCGGCATACTGGATCAGGGAGCAACGCGAGTCGAAAAGGTCCTGGCCCTGGTAGACGCCCGCCTCGTAGACGCGGCGAACGACCCCGATCATCAGGTCGAAGGGCAGGCGAAACTCCCGGCAGTGCTCGGCCAACAGCCAGAAGACGCTCTCCGGGGCGGTCCACGCCGCGCCCTCGGCGCGGCGCGGCTGGAACGAGGGCGGCAGCGAGATGGCGCACGCCTTGGCGCCCTTGCGCGCGAAGTGTTCGAAGAGCTTGCCGACGGCAGCCTTCAGCGATTTGCCGTCGCCGACCTCCACGCCGGTTGCCCTGGCCAGTCGGGCGCGAACGGTAGGTTGATCGAGCTGGAAGACCAGCGCGTCGGTGCGCAGGCAGGGGACGTAGCGGCGCGTGTCGAAGCCCTCGAGCGGGTCGTCGAACTCGTTGGTAAGGAAGACCGCTTCGAGGTTCGTGCGGCGCAGCACCTGCTCCTCCCAGTCGGGCTGCGCCATCAGTCGGTCGGCGGCATCGCAGAGCGAATCGGCGTCGGCGGGGCCGAGGCGCTCGCCCTGGTAGCCGAGGAAAGTGCGGGCGATCTCGAGAAGCCAGCCATACTGGGCGGTGTTGTCGAAGCGGTCCACGTGAGCGAGGAGGGCGCGCACGCGCTCGCGCGGCGGGACGTCGGGTTTCAGGGGCGCCTTGTCCATGCCGGCGGAGTGGGCCAGTTCGGTGTAGTAGTGATAGCCGAGAATGTCGTCGAGGTTACGCGCGGCCGGGAGCACCGGGTCCACGTGGGTGTGCGGGTCGATCAGCGGAATGCGAACGATCTCGTCGTACAGGCCCTGAACGAGCTGGTCGGCGGACATGGTCGGCCCTCTTTTACCATCGGGGTGGCAAGAATTACAACGTTGCGATGCCCGCGCCAGGTGGGGCGCCGGAGGCGCCGACGCCGTCAGATTTTCGCAACCGCCTCTCGCAGAGACACTTATCGCATCGACCGAGAAAAAAGGGCTGTCGCGCCGGCGCGACTGGCACGGTCCTTGCTTTTGAACAGAGACGTTCTGAAGGCCCTCACGCGGGCCTTGGCCGAGGCCGGTTCGCTTCCCCCAGCGAGTCGGCCGAAAAAGCGGCCGGGGCTGTGGGTGAGGGTGAGGTTCAGGACGGGAGGCCGAAAGCCAATTTCCCCCGGTGCTCCGTTCCCCCACGGGGCACCGGAGGGGCCGAGGCCTCCACGAGCCGGCCGCTCCCCCCATCCGCGGGTGGCTCGTGCAGGAGCCCCGCCAATGTCCCTCCCCCCTATCCAATCCCCCGACCTCCGCTTTCAGGCGGCCCTCTCCCCCGAGGGCCGCCCTTTTCTTTTTCCCTTGGGCGAGCGGCAGGGCTTGGTTTGTTGTAGGACGGCTCGGGAGAGCCGTCCTACAAGGAGGGCTTTTCCTGCCGCTCGCCTCGCGCCGAACGCGATCACTCCAGCCGCAACAAGCGCCACGCCAGCAACAGGAACGCCACGCCGAACCCGCTCAGCACGGCGCACGCTCGCAGCACGATCTCGAGGTTGGGCTGATAGGTCGCCAGTGGGTTGAGCAACTCGCGATAGGCGTCGAGGGCCCACCCTTGCGGCGTGAGCAGGCTCAGCTTCTGCGTTTGCTCCGGCATCATCTCGCGCGGCAACACGCAGCCGCCGATCAGCGCCAGCACCAGCACCGGCAGCGCGCCGAAGATGGCCACTTGCATCTCGCTGCGAGCGAGCGCCGCCACCAGCAGGGCCAGCCCCATCGCCGCCAGCGAGGTACAGAACACGACCAGCAGCAGCCAGCCCGCCTGTTCGGCGAACGACCAGTTCTCCGGGCCCCAGCGCATGCCGAACAGGAGGCGCCCCGCCGTCAGCAGGAACACGCCCTGGCCCAGCGACACGGCGAAGCACGGCAGCAGCTTGCCCAGCAGGATCTCCGCGCGCGTCAGCGGCGCCGCGCGCAGCCGTGCCAGCGTGCCCTGCCGGCGCTCGGCGACGAAGACCCAGCCAACGGTCAGCACCAGGAAGAAAGAGAACATCACCGTGTAGGAGGGCACGAGCACCTGGTAGCGATGCGCCCCGCGCCGCAACAGGCCCGACCCGCCGCGCTCTTCGTATTCCTGCACCTCGGCCGGCGCCCCGCCGGTCTGCTTCGACTTGGTCAGGTCGGCCCAGGTCTTGCCCGTGAGGTCGTACTTCTTGAACTGCTCCTTCAGCGCCTTCTGCACCCCTTCGCCCACGCTGGCGCGAAAGTGCTCCGCCTGCTTGGGGTCCTTGGCGGAGGCCAACTCGATCATCTCCCCCAGCTTGACGCGCGGTTTCTTGGCCACGGGGCCGAACGTCTTGAGCTTGCTCTCCATCTGCTTGAGTTCCGCGTTCAGCTTCGGGCTGCCGATGCGAGCAATCTTGACGCGCGGGTCATCCAACAGCCGCTGCGCCCCCTCCACCATCTCCTTCAGGTCCCTGGGCATCGGCAACTGCACCGCCTCGCCGAGCAGCGCGATGAACTCCGGCGCGCTGAGGTTCTCGAACGCCCGGCCGATCATGAACGGCAGGGTGACGCGCAACATCGTCACCTGTACCACCTGTTCGATGATCGACGCCGTGCTCGTCTGGCTCGGGTCCTTGAGGAGCGTCAGGCGGACCTTGTCGAGGTAGACGCCCTCGCGGTGAAACGGGTTGATGCTGCCCTGGGTGTTGAGGAAGGAGCATCGGTTCATTTGGTCGCTGAAGTCCGGCTCGAAGACGAGGACGGCCGCCCGGCTGTGGTCGCGAATCAACCGCTCTCCGGGCTCGCGGTCCGAGAGGATCTCGATGCGCAGGTTGGGCGTCTCCTTGAGGTCGGTCAGCACCGCTTGCGACCAGGGCTTGCCGTCGAGCAGGCTCTTTCCGCGGTCGAGATCGACAATCGAGATCCGCAAAGTATCGTCGGCCTTCTGCCCGAAGCTCTCGCCGAGCAGCAGGCCGAGGATCAGGATGAACAGCAGCGGCATGCCCAGGAGCAGCACCGCCGCGACGCGGTCGCGCAGCAGGAGCCGGAGGTCTTTCTTGGCGAGGATCCAGATGCGCATGGCTCGGGCCCCGTGAACGTTCCGGTGGAGGCCCCGGTTAGCGACGCTTCGCAGAAGCGTCCGTGCCCGCACGCTGCTGCGACGCGTCGCTAACCGGGGAGTCAATCGCGCAGCGCCCGCCCCGTGAGGTGCAGGAAGACGCGCTCGAGGTTGGGCTCCTCGGTCTCGAGATGGACGAGCTCGACCTGCGCCTCGTTGAGCGCTGCGACCAGGCGCAGCAACGCCCCCTTGACGTCGTGGCACTCCAGTTCGAGCTCGCTGCCGCGCTCGACCAGCTTGCAGTCGGGCAGTTGCGCGAGGCGCTCGCGCAGCGCCGGCGTCAGGTGGGGCACCCGGAAGCGAACCAGGCCGCGCAACTTGTGGAGGAGCCCCTCCCGGGTGTCGCACGCCACGAGCCGACCGCGATCCATGATGCCTACGCGCGGGCAGAGGGCCTGGACCTCCTCCATGTAGTGGCTGGTGTAGACGACGGTCAGCCCGGCGCTGTTGAGCCGCTTCACTTCCTCGAAGATGTGGTTGCGCGACTGCGGATCGACGCCCACCGTCGGCTCGTCCAGCAACAGCAAGCGCGGGCCATGGACCAGCGCCGCGCCCAGGTTGAGCCTGCGCTTCATCCCCCCCGAGAAGGTGCCGGCGCGATCCGCGGCCCGGTCGGCCAGCCCGATGGCTGCCAACACGTGCTCGACGCTTTGCCGCAGGGCGGCCCCGCGCAAGCCGTAGAGCTCGCCGAAGAAATGCAGGTTCTCGCGGGCCGTCAGCGTTTCGTAAATGGCCAGGTCCTGGGGCACCACGCCGATGAGGGAGCGCACCGAGAGGTCGTTGGTAGCGACGCGCTTGCCGTACAGGCGCACCTCGCCCGAGGTCGGCGTTTGCAAGAACGAAACGATCGACAGGAGCGTGGTCTTGCCGGCGCCGTTGGGCCCGAGCAGCCCGAACATCTCGCCCTCGTGGACTTGAAAGCTCACGCTCTCCAGGGCCACCATCGAGCCATACGTCTTGTGTAACTGCACCACTTCCAGCAGCGGGGCCGTCATGCTTGCTTCCCCTGCCCGAGGCCGTCTGTGCTGGGCATCTTAGCAGAACGATCGACGGGCGGCCCGTTGCTCCACGCCCCACCGCGCAAATTCGCCTTGACACGTCAGTCATTCTGTCTTACCCTGTGCTCAGACAGAATACCTGAGGAGGGAGGCCGGGCGATGGCGCGAACGCCGAAGGACGTCACGGATGCCGAGTTGCTGGTGCTCGAAGCGCTGTGGGCGAGGGGGCCGGCGACGATCCGCAGCTTGACCGAGAGCGTTTACCCCGAAGGCGGGCCCGGGAAATACGCCACCGTGCAGAAGTTGCTCGAGCGCCTGGAGGAGGACGGCCACGTCGCGCGCGAGCGGTCGGGGATGGCGCACGTGTTCACGGCGGCGATCGCGCGCGAGGAACTGATCGGGCGGCGGTTGCAGGACGTGGCCGAGAAGCTGTGCGGCGGGTCGCTGACGCCCCTGCTGACGCATCTGGTGCGCCAGCGCCGGCTGAGCGCCCGCGAGCGCGAGGAGTTGCGCAACCTCATCGACGAGCTGGACGGCCCGGGCACGAAGAAAGGCAACCGCTGAAGGGAGCGCCATGAAAGAGCTGCTCGAATTGGCGGTCAGCAACGCCGTGGCGGCCAGCGCCCTGGCTTTCGTTGCCGCCGGCGCCGGCCTCGTGTGGCGGCGGCCCGCCCTGGTCCACGCCCTCTGGCTGCTGGTGCTTCTCAAGCTCGTCACCCCGCCGCTGGTGCGCGTGCCGATCTCCTGGCCAGGCCGTGCCGAAGCGACCAGCGAGAGGGCGGAACAGCAACCCTCTCTACTCACAGTCCCCCCGTCGCCCGCTCTGCCGGCCGAAGCGGAAGAGTGGAACGCATCGGAGGACGAAGTCGAATGGCTCCCGGAGGAGCGCCTGGCGCCGCCCGCTCCCCTCGACGCGGTGGAGGAGCGCGCCGCTCCGGAGGAGCCGCTCGCCGAGCAAGTGTTGCCGTTGCAGGAGGCGCCGGTCGCCGCGGCCTCGCCGCGCTGGCCCTGGGCGATCGCGGGGCTATGGATGGCGGGGAGTGCGGGCTGGTTCGTGCTGGCGGCGTGCCGGGTGCGGCGCTTTCAGACAGCGCTGCGATACGCATGGCCGGCCCCGGCGGAGCTCCAGGAGCGCGTGGCCCGGCTGGCGCGCCGCCTCAACTTGCTGCGCGTGCCCGCGGTGTGGTTGGTGCCGGGGCGCGTGGCCCCGATGGTGTGGGCGGCGGGCGGGGCGCCGCGGCTGCTGTTGCCGGTGGACCTGCTGGGCCAGCTCTCGCCGGAGGGCGGGGACACGCTGCTGGTCCACGAGCTGGCCCACGTGAAGCGAAGAGACCACTGGGTGCGCCTCGTCGAGATGATCGTGCTGGGGCTGTACTGGTGGCACCCCGTTGTCTGGTACGCCCGACGCGAGTTGCGCGAGGCCGAGGAGCAGTGCTGCGACGCCTGGGTGGTGGCGACGCTCCCGGGCGCGGGCCGGGCCTACGCGATGGCCCTGGTGGACACGTTGGATTTCCTCTCCGCTGTCCGGGCCGCTGTGCCTCCGTTGGCCAGCGGGATCGGGCAGGTTGCCGACCTGAAAAGGAGACTCACCATGATCATGCGTGGCGACACGCCGCGGGCGCTGACCTGGCCCGCCTGCCTGGCCGTGCTCGGCCTGGCGGCCCTGCTCCCGCTCTTGCCCTCGTGGGCGCAGGCCCAGCCGGCGCCCGAGGAACGAAGGAAGGAGCTCACCCGCGCCCTCGAAGTGCGCCGGGCGGCGGTGCAGCAGGAGCAGGAGGCGGCCGACTTGGCTCGGCAGGAGGCCGAGCTGGCCCGCAGGCTGGCCGAGGTCAAGGCGGCCCGCGCCAAGCTGGTGGCCAGGGCGCACATGGATGCCCTCATCGTGAAGAAGGCCCCGGAGGTCCGCATCGAGATCAGCGTCACCGGCCTCAAGGCCGAAGAGCTCAAGGAACTGGTCGCCAAACTGGAGAAGGCCCTGCCCGGTGGCGGCAAGCGCGTCATTGTGATCCGGGGGGAGAAAGAAGGGCACGACGATCCCAGGATTCGGTTCTGGGGCCCCGACGGAAAAGCGATCCGGGTGCTCGACCGCCCGCTCGCAGTCCGGCCGCCGATCGCGCTGCCGCCCGGCGGCGACCGGCGCATCGACGGCCTGGAGAAGAAGCTCGACGCCGTCCTCAGGGAGCTGGAAGCGCTGCGCAAGGAGATGCAAGGCCGTCGTCCGGGCGCTCCCGGCAGGGGCCGGCCGGGCGGGGGCGTCGGCCCGGCGCCCGGTGAGCGCGGCGATCCCGCGCGCCGGCCCTGACCGAGACGAAGCGCCAATCAAACGACCGGG
>JBBSEZ010000002.1:0-78368 GCA_038239195.1 Gemmatales bacterium | reverse complement strand
TAAATCCCCCCAGTGCACCACACAAACGGGGGGCGGGCGCCGATCCGATTAAGGTTGGAGACGCACTATTATGCGCCGCGGCGCTAACCCCTCCTCCGCCCTGAGTTGTTACCATCGGTGGCTATTCCTTTTCGGGACTGCTCGACATGATGGAACTCGTGAATGTGACGAAGGTCTACCAGCAGGGCCGCCGAACGGTGCAGGCCGTGCGCGGGGTGAGCCTGTCGATCGCGGCGGGCGAGTTCGTGTCGATCATGGGGCCGAGCGGGTCGGGAAAATCGACCCTGATGCACCTGCTCGGCGCCCTCGACACCCCCTCCACCGGGCAGGCGCTCTACCAGAATCGCGACCTGGCCCTGATGTCCGACCGCGAGCGCTCGCACCTGCGCCGCACGCGCATCGGCTTCGTCTTCCAGTTTTTCAACCTCCTGCCCACCCTCACCGCGGCCGAGAACGTCGCGCTGCCCTTGCTCCTGGGGGGCAAAGGCCGTTCGGCCGCCCTCAAGGACGCATCGGCCGCGCTGGAGCGGATCGGCATGGCCCACCGGGCCACGCACTTCCCCGAGGAGATGTCGGGTGGAGAGATGCAGCGGGTGGCCATCGCCCGCGCCCTCGTCACCGAGCCTGACGCGGTGCTGTGCGACGAACCGACGGGCAACCTCGACTCGGTCACGAGCCAGGAGGTGTTGGCCCTGCTTCGCGCCCTCCCCGAACCGGGCAAGCGGAGCGTGGTCATGGTCACGCACGACAAACACGCGGCCAGCTACGGCGACCGGCTCGTCACGATCCGCGATGGGCTGCTCGCGGACGAGACGACCGGCGACCCGCCCCTTGCCATCCCCGAGCGACCCAAGTCCGCTGGCAGCACCCGGATTTCCGCCGGTTGACCGCCGGCCCCGCCCCGCCTCCCCCCTGGCCCCGATAGCCGTCGCGTCTTTGCCAAGCACTAAGGACGAAGGACTAAGGGCTAACAGGAATGTTCTCCCTCAACCGAACCTTGAGCCTGGGCTATCTACTCCAGCACCCGACGCGGGCGGTGCTGGTGGTGCTGAGCATCGCCCTGGGGGTCGCGACACTGCTGGCGACGCAGGCGCTCAACCGGGGGCTCAAGGCGTCCGCCCAGGACAGCGTCAACCCCCTCGCGAAGTTCGCCGACCTCCTCGTCGGCAATGCGCAGGCCGGCGTGGACGTCAAGCTGGCCGACGACCTGCGCGCGGCCGGGATCGAGGGCGTCGCCGAGGTCTCTCCGTTCATCTTGATGCGCGTCGCGATCATCGCCGACGAGAAAGACCTCACGCCCGAGGGCAAGGCTCAAGAAGACAAAGCGGACGTCAAAAAGAAGTTGAACGGTCGCTCGGTCTGGCTGTTCGGGCTCGACTGGGGGCACGTGGAAGGCGAGGGAAAGTCGAGCAACGACAACAAACTGGGCGCGAAGGTCGAGCGGACGATCCAGGTCCGCAACTTCGGCGACGGCCTGGAGCTGGCCCTGTTGCCCAGTACGATCGTCGGCGGGGAGCTGAACGACGACCTGACGGCAAAGTTGAAGAGCAAGGGCCGGCGGTTTCGCGTGCGCGTCTCGGGCCGCCAACCCGTCCTGCTCCGGGTGGCGACGGCGACCTTTGACCCGGACAAGTTCGACGTCGGCAACGCGGCGCTCATTTTGAACATTCACGCCGCCTCGGCGTTGGCCTATCCCGAGTCTCCCGGCACCGTTCATCAGATCGGGATCAAGGTGACGGAGGGCGCCGATCTGGAAGCAGTTCGCCAGCGGGTCGCCGACTGGCTCCAGGATCGGGCGCAGGTCCAGACCGTCGCGGCCAGCAAGAGCATGGTTTCGGACGTGACGGCAGGGCTGGAGTTGGGCTTCGCGATCGGCGGAGCGGGCGCCCTGGTGGTCGGCCTCTTCCTGGTCTACAACGCCCTGTCGGTCAGCGTGGCGGAGCGGCGCCACGACATCGGCATCCTCCGCTCCACGGGGGCGACGAGGTCTCAAATCGCCCTGCTGTTCGTGGGCGAGGCAGCGGGCCTCGGGCTACTCGGCTCACTGCTGGGGCTCCCCCTTGGCTTCGGGTTGGCCTGGCTGGCGGTCAAGCCACTCAGCAACGTCATCAGCGAGGTGCTGGTCCAGATCGACGGCGCGCGCATCGACTACTCCCCCGCCGTGATGGTCTTCGCGGTCCTGTCGGGGACGTCCGTTGCCGTGTTGGCCGCGCTCGTCCCCGCCCTCCAGGCGGCGGGCGAGGAGCCGGCCGACGCGGTGCGAAGGGTGCCGCGGCGGCACGGCTCAATCTACTTCGTCATCCAGGTGGGGGGCATCGGGCTGCTCGTGGCGGGCGGTTTCCTCGCCGTCTCCTTGCGGCAGCACCTCCCGGCGCGGGCGGGGGCGTTCGCCGGCATCGTCTGCATCTTGCTGGGCGCTCTGGTAGCCGCCCCAATCCTCGCGGCCGGGTTCAGTCGGCTGGTGCAGCCTCTGTTTCGCGGGCTCCTGGGCCTGGAAGGCCGGCTGGCCGCCGATAACCTCGTGCGCAGTCCGGGCCGGACCGGCCTGGTGATTGCCGCCCTGGCGGCCACGGGCGGGCTGATGGTGCAGACGGCCGGCTTCCTGCGCTCGACCGAAAGCGCCATCCACGATTGGATCAACGAGAAGGTCGGGGCAGACCTCTTCGTCACGTCGGGCTCCTCGGTCATTTCGGGGGGGCAGACCGTGACGATGGAAGAAGGCTTCCAGAAGAAACTTCTCGCGGTCAAGGGCGTCGAGGCCGTCCTCCCGATTCGCTCGCACCTGGTTCACTTCCGCGGCCGGATGGTGTACATCCTCGCTCTCGACGCGGGCTCGTTCGACCACTCGACGACCCCGCGCGCGCTGGCGAAGGGCCTCGCGAAGCACCCCGAGTTGCGCCAGCGGGGCAAGGTGCTGGTCTCGGAGAACTTCAGTGCGCTCTACCACGTCCGCAAGGGCGACACGTTCGAGGTCGCCGGCCGCAACGGCAAGAAGATCCGGATGGAGGTGATCGGCACCGTCGTCGATTACTCGTGGAATCGGGGCACGATCCTGATGGACCGAGCCTGGTATCGCGAAGAACTCAAGGACAAGACGATCGACCTGTTCGACGTCTACCTCGAACCGGGAGCAGACCCCGACGCGGTGAAGAAGGGGATCGAGGAGACGGGCCAGCAAGAGGCCGTCTTCGTGATGACGCGGGCCGAGGTCAACCAGGAGCTGCGCGGTACGCTGCGCCGCGTGTACAGCATGGCGTATGCCCAGCAGATGGTGGTCGGCCTGGTGGCGTTGCTCGGTGTGGTCAGCGCCCTGTTCATCTCGGTGCTCCAGCGCCGCCGCGAACTGGGGCTGCTGCGCGCCGTCGGGGCCACGCGCGCTCAGGTCCTACGGTCGGTGCTCGCGGAGGCCGTCCTGATGGGTATCATTGGCGCCGTCGTGGGCTTCGGCATCGGACTGGTGCTGGAATGGTACGTCCTCGACGTGATCGCGCTGGACGAGGCAGGCTTCATCTTCCCCATGAAGGTGCCCTGGCTCGAAGCAGGCATCGTGGCCTTCCTGGCGGTCCTGCTCGCCACCGTCGCCGGCCTGTGGCCTGCTTACCACGCCACCCGGCTGCGGATCCCCGAGGCGATCGCGTACGAATGAGGGGCGAACCCCCCTCACCCCCCAACCCCCTCTCCCAGAACGGGAGAGGGGGAGCCAGACAGAAGACAGGACGGGCCCAGAACTCCTTACTCATCGGGTCGTTACGGTTGCAGAATACGCAGGTATCGAGGCATCGTTCAACGCAGGGTAGTCCGGGTGTGGCCCGATTTGAGGGAGGGGAGAGGTGGGGCAGGGCTCCGGCCTGCCCGGGCGAATCGGCGGTCCCTTCGGCAGGCCCGGCAAAAAGCGTTTCATCTCACCCCCCAGACACCCCCTGAACGAATCCGCAGGGGCCACTGCCTGGGCCTTCGACGATGCCCCGTTCCCCGTGCTGCTTGCCTGCCCCGCTGCCATACCCTGCCCCGGTGGCAGCCACATCTTCGCGACGGAAGACCTGTCTGTTCATCGACTTACAAGCTGACGCCTGCCTACCCTGCCACCCTGCCACCGTACGCAGGGCTTGCGGGGGCGCCCCGGAATCATCCGGATTGCGCTCAAAATGCTCTCGCTCCAACGTGCGCGATGCCTGTCTAATGGGAGGGCTGGCACGGGGCATGCGGCAGCCGCCTGGCAGGTCGCCGTTGACCAGGCCGCTCAATGCCCGGAGGGAACGTCGACGTCGGTCTGGCGCTCGTCGCGGGTGGCGCCGATGACAATGTCCTTGACGCCGCCATCGCCATCGACGTTCAGGAAGAACCAATCACGGCCGGGGCCCCCGATCAGCACGTCGCGGCAGCCGTCATCGTGAACCGTGCTCGCGTTCAGGAAGTACTCGCCGTTCAGTCTGGAGGCGCTCGGACTATCACCCAACAGGTCGTGGGCTCGTGTCAGGTAGTCGCGGCCCGAGCGCCACTCGGCCACCACCATGCGCATGGCGACCATGTTGGCGTCGAGGTCGGTCTTGCCCGCGATGAGGACGTCCTCCCCCTTGCCCGCGATCAGCCAGTCGGCCCCCAAGCCGCCGATGAGGATGTCGCGGCCCTTTCCGCCGATGAGGACGTCGTCGCCCGCACCGCCGATCAGGACGTTGTTGCCGCCGCCGCCTTGCAGGATGCTGTTGCCGTTGCCCGCGTGGATCTCGGCGTCGATCACCACGTTGGAGGCGACGGTTAGCTGGTCGGCGGCCTGTCCGAAGAGGATGATGCGATCGACCTGCCCGGTCACGATGGCCTGTAGTTCGTACCGCTCGGTGGCCCGGTTCTCGATCTCGACGACCAGCCCGCCGGGACGGCCGTGTTCGTCGGCGAGCTTCTCGATCTCGACCTCGCTGTTGTGAGCGCCGCTCCCGACGACCAGGTCGCGCTTACCGTCGAGCGGGTCGGTCTGGATGGCCCAGGCCGCGATCTGAATTACCTGGCTCGCCTCGGGGCCGACGAGGCCCCCCTGGGCGGCCGTGACGCGAGCCGTGTAGCTGCCGATCTCGGCGAAGGCGTGGCTGACCACGGTCCCGGCAGTCGCCTGGATTGTCTGCACGGGCGAACCGTCGCCCCAGTTCATCCTCCAGGTGTAAACGGTGCCCGGCTGCGCGGGGTTGGCCACGCCCAGGACCAGGCTACGCACCTGGCCACGCACGCCGCTGGCATCGCCGCTCAACGTGGCCTGGGGCGTGAGTTGCGGGACGACTTGCTGGATCAGCGGCGGCGACGTGCTGCCGTTGTCGTCGTTGTTGCCGCGGTAGACGGCCGTGATCGAATGGCTGCCCACGGCGAGGGACGGCACGGTGAGCGACGCCCGGCCGCTGGCGTCCAGCGTGATGGTGCCCAGGTCGGTTGTGCCGTCGCGGAAGGTAACTGTTCCCCCCGGTGTCAAGGTGCTCGGCAACACCGCCTTGACGGTCGCCGTGAATGGTACGCTCTGGCCGTAGACCACGGGGGAAAGCGGGGCCAGGGAAACGGTCGTGTCTGCCCGGATGACTGTGAGCGTGCCCGGGCGAACGTCGAGGGAGTAGTTACCCAGCAAGCGGTCGGGATCCGACAGGATCGGGGCAATCGCGTAACCGGCCGGCGTCACGTCGCTGCCGAGGAGAGCAGTCGTCGCGAAACGAGTCGTGATGTTGTCGCCGTTGACCACGCCGGTCAAGGTGCCGGTCAACGGCGGATTGGCCTGCCCGTAAACCCTGGTCTTGTCGTCGGCCGTGACGAGCAGCGTCGCCGGCGTGATCGTCAACGTGCCTGCTGCGTACGCAATGGTGTAGTCGGGATCGGCCGCGCCGCTCGCGGTGATCGAGTAAACATCGACGTGACTGGCTGGCGTGGCCGTGGTCGTCAGACTGGGTTGGGCCGTCAAGGTGTCGCTGGTCTCACCGTTGACGAAGCCGCTGTAACTGGCCGTCAGGAGGGGCAGGGCCCCGCCGTAGACCTTGCTCTTGTCGTCGGCCCTGATCGTCAGGGGTGCGGGGGTAACGGTCAGGGTGCCGGGGAGGAAGGTGAAGGCGTAGTTGACGGCGGTGAGCGTGCCTGCGCCAGCGGCGATGGCGTAGGTGTTCGGAGCGCTGCTCGCCGTGGCGGTGGTGGTCAGGGTCGGGCTGCCGCTGACGCCACTGGTGGCAAGGGTCTCTCCGTCCACGAACCCTATAGTGGACCCCATTGTCTAGACCAAAAAACAGCAATCCTTCGCTACACTTTCGATCCATCACCGAGTCCTGCTCTCAGGCATTCTTTCCCGCCCCGCGACCCCTTCCCAGGGGTTGAGGGGTTGCGGGGCGGGGAAGAATGCCGCTCTTGCTCGCCAACCCCTCCCGGTAGAGGGCTGCTGGCGTGCGGTAGTCCAGGGACTGATGCAACCGCTCCTCGTTGTAGAAGGGGAAGTACTTCCCCAGCCCCTCGATCAGCTCCGGCACCCTCTCGTAGCAGCGCAGGTAGAGCTCCTCGTACTTCACCGTCCGCCACAGCCGCTCCACGAACACGTTGTCCAGGCACCGGCCCTTGCCGTCCATGCTCACCGCCACCCCCGCCGACAGAAGCCGACTCGTCCAGGCCTCGGCCGCGAACTGCGTCCCCTGGTCGGTGTTGAACACCTCCGGCCGGCCCGTGGCCAGCGCCTCGTCCAGTATCTCCAGGCAGAACGAGCCGTCCAGCGTGTTCGACAGGCGCCAGGCGATCACGTACCGGCTGTACCAGTCGATCACCGCCGCCAGGTACATGAAGCCCGTCGTCATCGGCACGTAGGTGATGTCCGTGCTCCACACCTGGTCCACCCGCTCGACCTTCACGTCCCGCAGCAGGTAGGGGAAGACCTTGTGCCCCTGGCCCGGCACGCTCAGCCTCGGCTTGGGGTAGATCGCCTCCAGGCCCATCAGCCGCATCAGCCGCTGCACGCGCTTGCGGTTGACCGCCTCCCCTTGGCCACCCAGCCAGGCGGCCATCCGCCTGCTCCCGTAGAAGGGATGCGCCGTGTACTCCTCGTCGATGCGTTGCAACTTCGTCGGGCAGGCGAGCGTGGGCACGCGGACCACGGGTGGCTGAAGACCGCGTATACGTTCTCGTTCGCCGACTACTTCGACCCCGCGCAAATGGGCTTCCGGGCGCTGCGGGTGATGAACGAGGACCGCGTGGCCCCCGGGCAGGGCTTCGGGATGCACGGCCATCGCGACATGGAGATCCTCACCTACGTTCTCGAGGGGGAGCTTCAACATCGCGACAGCCTCGGGAACGGCGCCGTGCTGCGCCCAGGCGAGTTTCAACGGATCACGGCGGGCACGGGCGTTCGCCACAGCGAATTCAACCCCTCGAAGACGGGGCCCGTCCATCTTTACCAGATCTGGCTGTTGCCCGAGCGCACGGCCCTGACACCGGGCTACGAGCAGCGGGCCTTCCCCGACGAGGAGAAGGACGGACGTTGGCGCCGGGTGGCCTCGCACGGCGGGCGCGACGGCTCGCTGACGGTCCACCAGGACGCCGAGGTCTTCCTGGCCACGCTCGCCCCGGGCGCCTCGCTAACCCACGAGCTCCGCCCAGGTCGGCACGCCTGGTTGCAGGTGCTGCGCGGCCGGGTCGAGGCGAACGGCCAGCAGCTCGACGCCGGCGACGGGGCCGCCCTCACCGACGAGCCCTCGCTCCGCGTCCGCGGAGTGGAGGAGGCGGAAGTGATGTTGTTCGATCTCGCTTGAATCGCTCAAAGGATGCCCCGCTGCCGCAGGGCCTCGATGCCAGTCTCGTCGAGGCCCAGCCAGTCGCGCAGTGCCTCCTCGGTGTGCTGTCCCAGCGCCGGCGGACAGCCCGCCGGCGCTTCTTCTTTGCGCCCCCCCGGGGCGCGGACCTGAAACGGGCTGCCCACCAGGTCCACGGGGCGCCCCGCGGTGTCGCGCACGGTGATGCGCATCCCGCGCGCCTCCGTCTGCGGATGAGCGAACACGTCGGCATGGTCCCAGACCGGCGCATGCGGTATCTCGGCGGCGCTCAACGCCTCTCTCCACGCCTCGGTCGTGCGTCCCCGCAGCACTGCTTCCAAGAGCGGGACGAGGACGGCGCGTTCGCCGACGCGCTGGGGGTTGGTGGCGAAGCGTTCGTCGGCGCCGAGCTCGGGGGCGGCGATGGCACAGAAGCGCTGCCATTGCCCGTCGTTGCCGACGGCCAGCGCGATCCAGCCATCGGCCGTGGCAAAGAGCTGGTAGGGGACGATCTGGAGGTGGGCGTTGCCCTGGCGCTCCGCCGGGGCGCCCGTGGTCAAGTAGGCCTGGGCGACGTTGACTTGACTGGCGAGGGCGCAGTCCAGCAAGGCGAGGTCGATGTGGTAGCCGTGCCCGCTCTGCTCGCGACCGAGCAGGCAGGCCAGCACGGCCGAGGCGGCATACAGGCCCGTCACCACGTCCGTGACGGCAACGCCAACCTTGCACGGCGGGCCTTCGACCGGGCCGGTGATGCTCATCAGCCCGCTCAGCGCCTGGATGGCGAAGTCGTAGCCCGGGGCCTGGGCGAGGGGGCCGGTGCGGCCGAAGCCGGAGATCGAACAGACGACCAGGCGCGGATTCAGCGCCAGCAGTTCCTCGGCCCCCAGCCCGAGCTTGACCGCGCTGTCGGCGCGGAAGTTTTCGAGGACGACGTCGGCCCGGCGGGCCAGGTCGTGAAAGAGGGCCCGGCCGTCGGGGCGAGCGAGGTCGAGCGCCAGGCCGCGCTTGTTGCGGTTGCAAGAAAGATAGTAGGCGCTGGGGCCGGGGGGCTGATCGGGGCCGTAGGCGACGAACGGCGGGCCCCAGCCGCGCGTCTCGTCGCCGGCGCCAGGCCGCTCCACTTTCAGCACGTCGGCGCCAAGGTCGCCGAGCAACTGCCCGCAGAAGGGCCCAGCCAGGACGCGCGAGGCGTCGAGGACTCGCACGCCCGCCAGCGGCCCCCTCGCCGGCGAGCCATCCCTGCGTTGCTCCATCACCGTCCCCCTCGATTCGTCACCTTCTGCCGGGAGTAGTTCTGTGGTATTGTAACCATCGGCCCGTCGGGGAGCGGGCCACTCGCAGACGGAGGCCCCCATGGACGCGCACGCCGAAGGGTTGCAAGTCTACCGAGACCTGGCCGAGCTCCACGAGCAGCGCGGCCAGATCGCCGCGCGCGATCGCAATCTGGTCCTCGCCGCCGACGCCGCCCTTGCCGCCGGGATGCCCGACGAGGCCGAACGACTGCGGCAGCGCTTGCTGCAAACCACTCGCCATCACCTGCTCAAGCCCTACGCCTCCTTCACCGAGGCCGCTCAGGCGCCGGACGTGCGCACCTACTTGCGCGACCTGCGCCTCAACTACCCCGTCGAGGCCGCCCAGGACGCGCTCCAGGCGTTGCGGAACGCCCCGCCGGAGAACGCGCCCAACCCCCCAGCCCCCGCGGTGCCCCCGGTCCCGAGGGCAGGGCAAGTCCCGCCCACGGCGCCCCTCCTCGACGTCTTCGGGGTACAACCCATCGACAAGCAGCCTGCCCCGCGCCCCCGCCCTCCCGCGCCGGCCCCGCCCCGTCGCGCGGCGCCGCCTGTTCCGGCCCCGCCTCCGCGCGCTCAACCGGTGCCGACCTGGCCCGGCCAACCCGAGCGCCCCGCGCGGCGCCCGGAGCGCCCCGCCGTCACCGCCGCGCACGTGCCCCTCGACCGCGCGGTCCCCCGCGAGCCCCCTCAGGCAGCGAACGGCAACGGCGGCTGGATCGGGATGATCCTGGTAGGGTTCGTGGTCATGGCCGGGCTGCTGCTGGCGCTGGTCACCCTGGGCCGCCCCTTTCTGCCGGCGGAATGGCTGCCCTGAGCGTTTTCCCCGCCCGTTCCTCGCTTGTGACCTAGAGTTGTCGCGTACCCAGCGAGGGAACCGATGAGCTCTGACAGCGTCCTGCGACTCGACCAGTTGACCGTCCGCTATGGTTCCTTCGTCGCCGTGGACAGTCTGGACCTCGACCTGCGCCCGGGAGAACTGTTCGGCTTGCTCGGCCCCAACGGCGCCGGCAAGAGCAGTACCCTGCGCGTGCTGATCGGCCAGCGCCGTCCCAGCAGTGGGAGCGCGAGCGTGCTCGGGCTCGACGTCGTCCGCGACTGGCAGGCCATCAAGCCGCTCTTCGGCTACGTTCCCGACCGAGAGAACCATTTCGAGGAAATGACCGGCCGGCGCAACCTCCGGTTCTTCGCCTCGCTCTATCGGGTCGATCGAGCGCGGGTCGAGGAGTGTCTGCAGCTGGTCGAACTGGACGAGGCCGCCCATTTGCCGGTGCGCGCCTACTCGCTCGGCATGCGCCGGAAGTTGCTGCTGGCCCGCGCGCTTCTCCACCGCCCGCGCTTGCTCTACCTCGACGAGCCCAGCGCCAATCTTGACGTCCACTCCACGGCCGTCGTCCACCGCATCCTGCGAGCCCTCACCGCCGAGGGCGTCACCGTCCTCTTGACGACGCACAACATGCAGGAAGTGGAGGAAGTGTGCGACCGCGTCGCCATCCTCTGCCGCGGCCGTCGCGTCGCCCTGGGCTCGCCGCTGGCCCTACGCCAGGAGCACGCCGAACACAAGATCGACGTCGTTCTAGCTGGCGGGGAGCGCCTGGTCCTCGACCTCGACAGGGCCGACGGCCGCGCCCGCTTAGGCGAACACGTCGCCGCCGGACAGATCGCCAGCGTGCGCACCCGCGAGCTCAACTTCCACCAGACGTTCCTCAAGCTGACCGCAGGAAAAGGCCTCGCTGTAGGGCGCCCCTCCTGAGCCATCCGGACGGCTCAGGAGGCCCGTCCTCCAGCAAACCACGTCCTGCCGGTTGGCTAAGCACTACGGGCTAAGGACCAAGCACTCACATGCGCTGGCACATCCTCCGCACGCTGCTCCACAAGGAAGTCCTCCGCCACGTCGCCAACCGGGGTGGGCTGCTCTTGGTACTCCTGCTGCTCGTCGCCGCCATGTTGCTCTCCTTCTTCGGGGAGAGCGAGGCCTCGGGAGGCGGTGGCCTGGGGCCAGGGGTGCGCCTCTGCTACGTCCACTACTGGGAGGACGGCCCCTTCGTGGAGTACCTCCGCCAGAACGTCCCGCCCGACCTTGCCGAGCGCATCAAGTTCCGGCCCGCCGCCAAGGCCTGGACGGACGCCAACGGCAACATCGTCTATCCGCAAAGCACGGGCGCCATCCAACTCCGGCTCGCGGAGGGCGCCGGCGGGTACAAGGCCGTCTTCTGGTCTCCCGGAGGCGGCGCCGCCCTGGCGCCCTTCGAGGCGTGGTTCTGGAAAGAATCGTTTCGCTTCGCCCAGGCACGATCCAGTGCCGGCAGTCCAGCGGCCAGCCTCGCGCGGGTGCCGGTCGATTCCGAGCACGCGACTCTCAAGGGCGGGATCGATCCGCGCTCCGGCATCGCCACCTCGCTCGTCATGTTTGGCCTGTTCTTCGTCTGCGTCTACCTGATGCCGTCGCTGACCTGCGAAGAGCGCGAGCGCGGCGTGCTCCTGGCCCAGGCCCTCTCGCCTGCATCCACCAACGAGATCCTGGCCGCCAAGTGCCTCTTCTACCCTGTCCTCGGGCTCACCCTCGCCGCCGTCCTCGCGGGCACCTATCGCCCCGCCGTCCTGGCCCAACCGTTCTTCTGGCTCAGCCTCGTCGCCGCCGTCGCCGGCGCGATGGGCGTCGGCCTGACCATCGCCAGCATCGCCCGGACGCAGCGGTCCGCCAGCATGGGCGCCATGGGCTACATGCTCGCCGTCGCTCTGCTCCTCTTCATCTGCCAGCAAAACGGCGTCCCGGGCCTGCCTTACCTCGCTCTCGAATATCACTGCCCGCGGATGCTCCACGCCGTCCTCACGGGCTCCGTGCTCTGGTATCACTGGGGCCACCTTGCCGCCGCTACAGCCCTCGCTGCCGTCTGGGCAGCCCTCGCCGCCGTCCTGTTCCGGCGCTGTGGGTGGCAAAGTTAAGGCCCGGCGATCCGAATTTGCCGCCCCCTCCCGGGCCGCCACTCTTCCTTTCCCTCGATTTGCATTGACGCACATCTTGCCTAAACTTACTATTTATCCCATAGCCACTACGGCCCCCAATCGTCCGTCGTGTGTGGCTTCGCTCCCTCACGGAGGGAGCAGGTCGATGCTCGCGCAACTTCCGAACCGAGGAGGTACGAACAGCATGTACGGTCTCGTCCTGATGGCGGCGCTCACCACGGGCGACGCGACGCCCACCTTCCTGTTCCACGGCAAGGGGTGTCACGGCTCCTACGGGTATTCGGGCTGCTCCGGGTGCTACGGTTGCTCCGGCTGCTATGGCTGCGCGGGTTGCGCTGGCTGCTCCGGGGGCTATGGGTGCGCCGGTTGCTACGGCGGTCACGGGAAGCATGGCGGGTATCACCCCGGCTACGGCACCTGCTACGGCGCTTGCTACGGGTATGGCTACACCGGCTGGGCGGGGGGGGCGCCCGCCCCGACGACCTACGGCTGCTGGGGCTACGAGTATGGCTGCTATGGCGGGTGCGGCGGCTACTCCAGCCCGGCCTACATGCCGATCCCGACCGTCATCCGGCCCAGCATGCCGCCCGCGTCCATGAACGGGCCGTCGGCCGATCCCGAGCGCACGCCGACCGAAGTCGAGCGAAGCACCGATTCGACTCGCGCGCGTCTCGTCCTCGATCTGCCGGAGGGCGCTCGGCTCTTCGTCGATGGTCGGGCGATCGAGAACGTCTCCACGCGCAAGCAGTTCAGCACCCCTGCCCTGAAGGCTGGCGCCACCTACTTTTACGAGGTCCGCGCCGAGGTGATGCGCGATGGGGAGAAGGTTACCGAGACCCGCCGCATCGTGGTGAAGGCCGGCAAGGTCGCCCGCGAGGACTTCCGCACGATGGGCACCGTCTCCACGGCGAAGGCGCGCTGATCCGCAACGAACCGTCTCGAACGAAACGGCAAGCGGGACACCGCTTGCCGTTTGCCGTTCCCAGAGGGTCAGAGCTCCTCCCCCAGGCTCACCGCGTCGGTGGGGCAGACCACGACGCAGAGGGCACACTGGATGCAATCGCCCGGGCGGGGCAACCAGGGGCCGTTTCCCACCATCTCGAGGCAACTCGTCGGACAGGCCCCGACACAATCGCCGCAGCCGACACAGCGCGTCTCGTCCAGCAGCGGGAGCTCCAGCACAAATGGTCCTCGCGCTTTACGGGGCGCCCAGAAGGGCCCCAACGATCTCGGTCAAACTATCGTGCGGCGCCGAGGGCAGCAGCACGTAAGCGGCCCCGAGGTCCCAGGCCAGCCCCGCCAGCCCGGGATGGTCGGTGTCGCTGACGACCACCGTCGCCGTGGCGGGACGAGCCCAGTTCACGCGATCCAGGAACGTTAACTCGCGCTCCAGGTCGCGCCCGAGCTTGAGGACCAGCACGTCCGGCCGCCCGCGCCCCAGCAGCCGCAAACAGGCCTCGGGCTGGCGCACCTCGCGCAGCGCCCAGCGTTTCTCCTCGGCGAGCGGGCGCAGCTGCGCCGCCAGCCGGCCATCGCCCTCGTAGACGAGGAGTTGCGGATAGCGCATGGCAGTCACCCTTCCTCCCTGGACGGGCCTTCCATCCCGAGCGCCTCCATGCGCCGCTGGAGCCGGGGCCGCCAGATCGACAGGAGCTCGGCCGCGCGCGTCTTGTTGCCGCCCGCCCGCCGCAGAGCGCGTTCGATCAGGCGGCGCTCGACTTGCTCCAGGACCTGGGCCAGCTCCAACGGGCGCTCTGCCGCGCGCGCCGGGGCCTGCTCCACCTGCCGGGCCGATCGCAGACCACTCATCGCGCTGGAGGGGAGGTCGGCGGCATCGATTCGCTCGCCCTTGGCATGCTCGCGCGCCGCGTTGAGGACCTCCGAGAGCTCGCGCAGGTTGCCCGGCCAGGCGTGAGCGCGCAGCGCCTCCCACGCCGCGGGCGTCAGGCCAGCCAGCGGCTTCGCGTCTTCCCGGGCCAGCAGCGCCTCAGCGAGGCGCGGCAGGTCGTCGCGCCGCTCGCGCAAGGGGGGCACGTCGAGGACCAGCGTTCCCAGCGCGCAGGCCAGGTCCTCGACGACGCGGCCAACTTTCCCCTCCGGGAGTAGCGGCGCCGAAGCGCCGGCGAGGATGCGCGGCCCTTCGGTGCTTTCCGCGCTGGCCGTCAGCACTTCGGCCAGGCGCGACTGGAGGTCGCGCGGCAGGCGCGCCGGCTCGCGCAGGTAGACGGCCCCCAGCGCGGGCCGCTGCTCGAACAGGGCCCGGGCCAGGGCGTTGGGGGGCAAGCGCTCGCAATCGAGAGCGGCGAAGGGCCTCTCCCGGTCGGCGCTCTGGGCGTGAATGAGGCGAGCCAGGGCCTGCTTCCCCGTGCCCGGCTCGCCCACCAGCAGGATGGGCACGCGCACGCGCGCGGCGAGACGCACCTGTTCCGCGAGCCGGCGCATCCGCGGCACCTCGCTGGCCAGCGCGCCGGGCCCGAGGCGGGCCACGGCGCGAGCGCGCAGCGCCACCAACTTCTCGGGCAGGGGCGGCCACGTTGGCGCTGCGGGAAGCACGACGGGCGCGATCCGCCCCAGGATAAACGCTCCCTCTCCTCCCCCTTTCACGGGGGACCGGCTCAGCGGGAAGAACTCGACGTCCCAGCAGGCGGGCGGGAAGCCCGCCGACGCGGGGAGCAAGCGGCGGGCCTGTCCAACCTGGCCCTGGAGGACTTCGGGAGGGGGCGCCAGGGCATAGGCGACGACGTCTTCGAGAGAGGCGCCGACGGGCCGGTCGGAGAGGCGGCGGCGACAGATCAAGCCCCGCGCTTCCTCGGCGGTCAGTCTCGCGAGCGCTTCCCAGGCACGGTTGACGAAGCGAATCCGGCGGCGGCGGTCGAGGACGAAGACCGGGCCCTCGGCTTGCTGGAAGAGGGCCTGCCAGCGAAAAGCGCGCGGGGGAGCGGGGCCCTCGGGACGTTGGGGCGGGCCAGGAAGAGGGGCCTGCTCGCTCATGGTGGCCCCAACGAGAGGGAAGGTATGCCCCACGGCTCAGAACCGATTCACGAGGTAGAGCGCCAGCCCGATGGCCCCCAGAAAGGCGGTGAGGCGCAGCGCCCACATGGCCGCCTCGCGCAAGATGGCCGACCACTGGTCGAAGCGCGTCGCGCTGTAGACGAGGCTGATGAGCACGATCATCAGAGGCAGATCGACGAGATAGATGTTGTGCGGCTGCATCTCAAGCCACCGCCTTTCCAGTTTGCGGCTTGCCTTGCCCCTTGCCGGCATCGGCGGCGAGAAAGGCAGGGCCCGCGATGGCGTCGTAGATCACCATGATGTTCAGCACGCCCGCGATGACGGTGCATACCCAGGCGATTTCCAGGCGCTTGTCGCCGGCGGTCTGCACGGCGTTGATGGTATCGTCGCTGGGGGTGCTCTGGAACTTGCCGAAGGTCGGGTCGCCGTTCTTGAGGCGAGCGTGGAGGGCCTCGATCTTGGCCTCGGCCCCCGCGCCCCCCTGCTTTTCGAGCTCGCGGACCTCTCGGCGCGCCTCCCGGTCGGAGTGGGCATATTGCCACAGCGCGGGCCAGGCGACGACGCCGACCCAGAACTGGCCAACGTACTGGGGGCGATTGTACAGGTTCCGCACGATGGCGCCGAGGCTGAGCGGGCCGTTCTCGTCGGCCGTGTCGGGAAGGAAGACGTTGCTGTTGACCGTGTGGGCCTCGTCGCCGATCTTGACCGTCCCACTGCCCAGATAGAGGCCGTAGAAGAACAGCGCGTAGATGCAGACGAGGAAGAGCACGCCCTTGCCGATCCGGCCCTGGACAATCTGCCCGAGCCCCGGCACGAGGTAGCTGAGCAGCCCGGCCCACCACACCGACGTCGGGCGGGCCGGCGCGGCGGTCTTGGGGCCCAGAGGAGGGGCGGTCGCGGTTATCGACATGGTGTGACTCGGTTGGCGTTGTCGGCGGGCCCCTGGGCAACGCGGGCAAGCAATAACAAGATTGTAGCGAGAGGCGCTTACCAAGTCCAACCGAGCCCGTCGGCGACGGCGAGCGCGGCCGCCACCGCCAGGCAAAGCACGCCGACCGACCCCAGAACGTTCCGGCCCGTCGGGCGTTGGAGCCAACGGCCGGCATGGCCCCACGGCATCAGGGCCAGGTCGAAGGCGCGGTTGAAGGCGACGAGCGGGAGGGCGCCCCACGAGGTGGGCCTGACTGCACTGGCGATCTGGGCGGGTACGCCCAAAGGCCCCGAGGCCCCCAAGCCGTCAGGGGGGATCGGTCCTTCCGAAACTGGGCTGGGCCCCCCGCCGGGGGGGGCGAGGGCCTCCCAGAGGCCGCCCAGCGGCGGGGCCTGGGAAGGGCCTGCCTCCAGGCGGGCCGGTGGCGGCGCGGCCAGTGGCGGCACGACAGAGGGCGCTTCCGCGCGGAGGGGAGGGGGTGAGGCCGTCGGGGCAAGGGAGGGCGGCCCCTGATCGAGCTCCTGGCGCTCATTTTTTGGGCGTGCGTGTTGCCAGGTGTCGGCGAGGGGGCCCCAGGTGTGCGGCGAGGGCTGCCAACTCGAGCGCAGCGGCACCCATTCCTCGGCGGAGACGGGGACGGGGAGATCGGTTCGTCCCGGCATCTCGGTCAGCGCGTTATCGTGCGGGGCGGGCACGGGAGGCTCCTCGCGGCCAACCCCTCTTGAAATGCGCGGCCCCAGGTTCGCCTCGGGGCCTGGTTCCACCGCTGCCTCGGGCGGAGGCACGACGTTTTCGACGACCATGTAGGAGGCGGGGTAGGCAGGCGCCGACCAGGAGCGCTCGGCAGGCGCTTCCCAGGCCCTCGACGAGGCGCCGTGGCTCCCCGTCAAAGGCCGCGGCCGGGAGCGTTCGGGGGGGGCCTCGAGAGGCAGTGCCGGCTCCCGGGGCACGTCGACCTCCGCGCGAGTGTCGGGATCGCCCGCCGCAACGGCCCCCTCTTCCAACGGATGGACCGGAAGGGCGAGCATGCGCTGTAGCAAGGCGTCGAGCTCGTCGAGTTGCTGCCGCGTGGGATGGAGCGCATCGCCCCCCGCCGTGGATTTCCGAACGCTCGACGCGGACATGGCGCGTTCCCTCCTGCGCGGGGCCTTCCTTGGCGGCCGAGCGTGCAACTTGCTACACTGCCTCGCACACCACGGCCCGGCCCCGAACCACGAAGGGACATAGCAAGGATGGCCGATCGATTCTACGTCAACTCGCCGCTGGCG
The DNA here is from genome assembly GCA_038239195.1 of Gemmatales bacterium. Lineage (GTDB taxonomy): Bacteria > Planctomycetota > Planctomycetia > Gemmatales > Gemmataceae > JBBSEZ01. The sequence continues at coordinate 61,147 of JBBSEZ010000002.1, read as the reverse complement.
CTCGGTGCCGTGCGGATCGACGGGGCCGAGGCCCACCACCTCGCCGTCGTTTGCCGGGTGCGCCCCGGCGACCCGATCGTCCTGTTCAACGGCGAGGGCCAGCAATTCCCCGCCCTCGTGCAGGAGGTCGGCAAGCGCGAAGTGGTGGTGGAGGTGACCGCTGTCGAACTGCCCGGGCGCGAGCTCCCCTTTCCGTTGGTCGTCGCCGCACCCCTCCCCAAGGGCGATCGGGCGCAGTTTCTGGTCGAAAAGCTCACCGAGTTGGGCGCGACGGCCTTTATTCCCCTTGCCACGGCCCGCAGCGTGGTCCAGCCGCGCGATGCGAAGCTGGAGAAGTTGCAGCGCCACGTCATCGAGGCAAGCAAGCAGTGCGGCCGCAACGTGCTGATGGAGGTGAGGCCCTTGCACGACTGGGCGGCGTTCTGCCAGGGCCAGTCTCTTCCCGCCCGCCGGTGCCTGGCCCACCCCGGCGCCGCCCCGGGCTTCGCGCGCGCCGCCTCCGCCGTCGTTGTCGCGGTGGGCCCCGAGGGCGGCTTCACGGACGACGAGGTGGTCCTCGCCCTCACCGCGGGGTGGGAGGCCGTCTCGCTGGGGCCGCGCATCCTGCGCGTGGAGACCGCCGCCCTGGCGCTGACGGCGCTGTTCGCCCTTGCTTGACGCAACGAAGGTTGGTCGGGCAACGCTCGGGAAGAGCACGTTTCCGCGAGCCCCTGCCCCAACGACACCTTTCCCTTGGTGGAGGGCGGCTTCACCACTTCTTCGGCAGCGCCTGGATCGCCTCGCGGAACTCGGCGGCGGTCTGGAAGCGGTCGCGCGGGTCGCGTTCGATGGCCTTCATCAGGAACGCGGCCGTCGCCTTGTCGAGGTCGGGGCGATGTTCGCGCGGATCGCGCCCGGCGCTGTTCATGTGGCTGAGCAGCGTTTGCATCGACTGCGCCTTTTCCCAGGGGAGCTCGAACGTGAAGAGCTCGTAGGCGGTCACGCCCAGCGCGAACAGATCGACGCGGTGATCGGTGGTGACCCGGCGGATGATCTCGGGGGCAAGGTAGTTGGGGGTCCCCGTGCGGTTGCCGGGCTTGCAGAACTCGGGCCGGTTGGGGATGGCCAGCCCGAAGTCGATCATCTTCACCAGGCCGTCCTTGCTCACCATGATGTTGCGCGGGCAGATGTCGCGGTGCAGGTAGCCCTGATTGTGCAGGTGCTCCAGGGCGTCGGCCAACTGGGCCACGTAGTTGATGCGGTTGCCGTTGAGCTGCTCGCTGTGCGTCTCGACGAGATAGTTCAGGCCCATCCCCTCGATCAGCTCCATGACGAGATAGTATTCCCCCTCCGTGGACAGCCCGTGCTCGAAGGTCTGGACGATGTTCTTGTGCCGCAGCGTCATGCAGATGGCGCCTTCCCGCGGCTTGTTGGAGGCCCCGGAGAACCGGGCCTCGAACTTGGCGGTCTTCTCCTTGTCGAGGAGCTTCAGACAGACCATGCGCCCCAGGCTCTTGTCGCGGGCCCGCCAGACCTTGGACATGCTGCCCTGCCCGGTGCGGTTCATCAGCTCGAAACGCTTCTTCAGGTCGATGCGCTTCAGGGAGCTCTTCGGCTTGCTGTTGAACCACTTCTTCAAATTGGCGAACAGGCCCACGGACAGGCTCCTCATGTTAGTCCTTGGTTCTTGGTCCGTAGTGCTTAGCAAAGACCGCGAGCGTATTCTGTCTTTGCTAAGCACTAAGCACCAAGAACCAAGCACTACTGGTGTTCACAATAATCGATGATCTTCGCCAGTTCCGTGCGCAGGTCCTTGCGCTCCACGATGCGATCGATGAAGCCGTGCTCGAGCAGAAACTCGCTGGTCTGGAACCCTTCGGGCAGTTCGAGGCGCACGGTGTTCCAGATGGTCCGCGGGCCGGCAAAGCCGATGGTGGCGCCCGGCTCCGCCAGGATGACGTCGCCCTGGGTGGCGAAGCTGGCGGCCACCCCGCCCATCGTCGGGTTCGTCAGGATCGAGACGTACAGCCCGCCCGCCTCGTCGTAGCGGCCCAGGGCCGCCGACACCTTGGCCATCTGCATCAAGGAGAAGATGCCTTCTTGCATGCGGGCCCCGCCCCCGGAGCCCGACACGAAGATCAGCGGGAGGTGAAGGCGCGTGGCCTCCTCGGCGGCGCGCGTCAACTTCTCGCCCACCACCGAGCCCATGCTACCCGCCATGAAGGCGAAATCGGTCACGCCCAGGACGACCGGCCGGCCGCGGATGAACCCGCGCCCCACGACCGCCGCGTCGCGCATCGACGTCTTCGCCTGCTCGGCGCGCAGGCGGTCGGCGTAGGGCAGGCGGTCCTTGAACTCCAGCGCGTCGCACGGGCAGAGGTCGGTGAACCACTCCTCGAAACTGTCGGCGTCGAGGAGTTGGGCGATTCGCTCGCGCCCCGGAAGATAGAAGTGGTAGCCGCAGCCCGGCTCCGTGCAGACGTTGAGCCGGGCCTCGACCTCCTTGCGGAAGATGGTGGCCTTGCACCCCCCGCAGCGCATCCACAGGCCTTCCGGCACGCCGCGCTTGCCTTTTTCGCCCATGGGGGTGGCCCGATTGCCGCCGTTCGGTTTCATGCGTCCTCGCGTCTGGCCCTGCCTCACCCCAACAAGTTCTCTCTATCACATCGGCCCCGCGCCGGCTCGTCAAGCTCTTTTGCCGGGTGAGGCGATGGCCGACAATGCCCCACCGGCCAGCCTGAGGCTTGCGAGCTCCAACCCCACGCTGACCGACGCCGTTTTCACCGGTGCCCCGATCAGCCCTGGCCGTGAGCACTCGGCGCTTGAGGGGCACTGAAGAACGCGCGTCCTTGGGCCTTCCCCCACCAACCTGCGTTTCCGCCTCCTCGCCCCTTGCCTCCGCGCCTCCCGCGCGATGGAATGCCCGGGTGCGGCGACTGTGCCGAGGATCGTTCGACTTGGGGGGGCACGCATGACGCTCAAGCGGTTACTGTTCGCGTTCGGCCTGGTGGCCTGCCTGGCGGGCGCGGCCTACGTGGCGAAGGAGGCCGAGGGGCCGGTGCCCCGCATGGCCACTGCCGCCGAGAAGTTGGCGGCCAGCTTCAGCAAGGAGCAGAAGGCCAAGGCGGTCTTCGCGTTCGACGACGGGGAGCGGCTGCGCTGGTTCTTCACCCCGCAGCAGGCGAAGCGCAAGGCGCTGCGCAAGGGCCTGCCGCTGGAGGAGATGACGGCCGACCAGAAGAAGCTCACGCTGGCCCTGGTCAAGGCGGGGACGAGCGAGGCGGGCTACGAAAAGGCGACGACCATCATGAGCCTGGAGTCGCTCCTCGCCGACCTGGAGAAGCGCGGCGCCATGGTGCGCAACCCCGAGTGGTACTTCCTCAGCCTCTTCGGCACCCCCTCGAAGACGGGCAAGTGGGGCTGGCGCGTCGAGGGGCACCACCTGTCGCTCAACTTCACCCTCGACAACGGAAAGGTCGTCTCCGCCACGCCCGCCCTGTTCGCTTCCAACCCTGCCGAGGTCAAGGCCGGCAAGCGCAAGGGGCTGCGCGCCCTGCCCGGCTCGGAAGACCACGTGCGGGCGCTGTACGCCGCGCTGGACGCCGAGCAGAAGAAGACGGCCTATCGCGCCAAGGGCTTCCCCGAGATTCAGGAGGGGACGCCGAAGCCGAACGTGGGCGCCCCGGTGGGCCTGCCGGGGGCGAAGATGACGGAGACGCAGCAGGGGCTGTTGATGAAACTGATCGAGGGCTACGCCAACCGGCTGGCGCCGGAGGTGGCCGCGCAGGAGTTGACCTCGGTGAAGAAGGGCGGTCTCGACAAGGTGTACTTCGCGATGGGCGGAGGCGACGGGACGCCGGGCAAGCCCTACACCTACCGGGTGCAGGGGCCGACGTTCGTGATCGAGTTCCTCAACGAGCAGCGCGACTCGGCCGGGAACGTCGCCAACCACATCCACAGCGGATGGCGCACCCTCCAGGGAGACTTTGGCGTCATGCCGAAGTGACGACAGGGCGCGAAACGACAAGCAAGAGCGCCTTGGCGCTCTTGCTTGTCGTTTCGCGGTTCATTCCACGAACTCCACCGCCACCGGCCTGTCGATGATCCCCGCCCGGTGCGCCTCTTCCAGCAGGCGACAGACGGCCGCCCGGCCGCGTGGGCCGTAGTCGAGCGTCCAGTCGTTGACGTACATGCCGACGAACTTGTCCGCCAGCGCGCGGTCCATGTCGCGAGCGTACCGCAGGGCGTAGGTCAGCGCCTCCTCGCGGTGGTCCAGCCCGTAGCGGATGCTCTCCTTCAGAAGCCGGCTGATCTCCCGGATCGTCTTCTCGCCGAGGTCGCGCCGCACTACGTTGCCGCCCAGCGGTAACGGCAGCCCGGTGCGCTCCTGCCACCACACGCCCAGATCGACGACCAGGTGAAGGCCCTGGTTCTGGAACGTCAACTGCCCCTCGTGGATGATGAGGCCGGCGTCGAAGCGCCCCGCTTCGACCGCGTCGAGGATCTCGTCGAACGGCAGCACCTCGTAGGCAACGCCGTCCGGCAACAGCAGCCGCAGGGCGAGGAAGGCCGTCGTCATCGTGCCGGGGATGGCGACTTTCGTACTTTTCAGCTCGTCGATGGCCATCGGACGGCGGGCCACGACCATCGGCCCGTAGCGGTCGCCCATGCTACAGCCGCTGGGGAGCAGGGCATACTTGTCGAGCAGGTGGGCATAGGCGTGGATGCTGACGGCGGTCACCTCGAGCTCGCCGCGCAGGGCGCGGCGGTTGAGCGTCTCGATGTCCTGCAGTTCGTGGCGGAACTGGAAGTTGCCCGTGTCGATCTTGTCGTGGGCGAGGGCGTGGAACATGAAGGCGTCGTCGGGGTCGGGGCTGTGGCCGACGGTGATGAGTTGTTTGGTCATTGCTCGACCCGGACCGTCGCCGGGCTCATGAGAGAAGGTCGGTCCAAGGCGAAGCCGCGAACGGCGAGCGGGGCAACCGCTCGCTCGCACTCGCGGCCCGGGAAGACAACCGCAGCGGGTCGGCCGGGATAACGTGCTCTTCTCAGCGGAACGACGCGCGCACCTCGGCGTTGAGCAGGACGACGACGGACCAGAGCCCGACGATCTCGCCGATGCCACAGCAGGCCGTCGTCGAGAGGATAGGTATCGCGTTGAGGATGGAAACGAGCAGGACCAGCCCGTAGGAGCGCAGCTGAAGCATGCGCGCCCCACCCAGCACGGTCAGGAGGGCCAGCAAGATGCCCCCGCCACCCGCGCCGATGAACCCGTAGCCGGCGGTTCGCACCACGCCTTCCGCAGTCCAACCCAGCTGCTGAAGTTGCTGCGGCGCTTGCGGGTTGCTCTGGGCCATCTGGCGGCTGAATTCCTCCGGGGGCGTCTGCAAGACGACGAAACCGTTGAGGAGCCAGTAGCCCCCGCCGAGCAAGTTGAGGACGGCGATGATGAGGAGCCCGATTGCGGGGAGCTGGACGCGATTTCGCACCGCCTGGGGGTCGGGGCCCCCGCCGAAACCTCTCCCGTAGGGGTCATTGGGTGGGCCATAGGGCGGAGGAGGGCCGTAGCCCCCAGCCGGCGGGGGGCCATAGCCCTCGGGCGGAAGGGCATAGCCTTCGGGCGGGGGCCCGGGCCAGCGCGGCGGATCGGGAGGGACGTTGCTCATGGTTGTCTCCGGCAGGAGGCGCGAATTGGCGGTATTGTACGGCCCGATCGCGGAAAGCGTAGGGACGCGGAGCATCGTTACGGCCGGCCCCTTCGCGGCGCGTTCGATGCGAGCGCGCTCGAACGGCACTGGACAGGATTCCGGCGCGGCCTTAAACTAACGGGTGGAGAAGAAAAAATCCTTCGCATGTCCGCGCGACAACGTCTGTCGTGTAATGGAGGTCTGTTTGACGACCGAACAGCTCGTGGAAACTCCCAGTAGTTTCCACACCTTGTCACTCACCCCCGAACTGCTGGCCGCTCTCGAGCGGATCGGCTACCGCGAGCCCACCCCCATTCAGGCCGCCTTCATCCCCGAGGCCCTCACCGGCCGCGACGTCATCGGCCAGGCCCAGACCGGGACCGGCAAAACCGCCGCCTTCCTGCTGCCGTTCCTGAACGCCTGGCGCGAGGACCACACCGGCCCCGGGCCCCAGGCGATCGTGCTCGCCCCGACCCGCGAGCTCGTCGTGCAGGTCGCCGAGGAGGCGTCCAAGCTGGCGCCGTCTCCCAACTGCCACACCGTCCCGATCTACGGCGGGCAGCGCTTCCGCCAGCAACTCACGCTGTTGCGCCAGGGCTGCCACATTGTCGTCGGCACCCCCGGGCGCGTCCTCGATCATCTGTCGCGCGGCACCCTATCGTTCGACCACGTGCGCTACGTCGTCCTCGACGAGGCCGACCGCATGCTCGACATCGGTTTCCGGCCCGACATCGAGCGCATCCTGCGGCGCTGCCCCACCAAGCGCCAGACGCTCCTGCTGTCGGCCACGCTGCCGCCGCCCGTGCTGCGGCTGGCGCAGCGCTACATGGTCGATCCGCTCAACATCAACCTTTCGCCGGCGAAGATCACCGTCGAGAACATCCGCCAGTCGTACTTCACCGTCGATGAGGACCGCAAGTTCGACCTGCTCCTGCGCGTGCTCGACCGCGACGAGCCGCGCCAGTGCATCATCTTCTGCGAGCGCAAGCGCTGGGTCGAGGACCTCTATCGCCTGCTCCGCCAGCACCGCCAGCGCGTCGCGGCGATGCACGGCGACCTGCCTCAGCCGATGCGCAACCGCATCATGAAGGGCTTCCGCGACGGCAAGATCCTGTTTCTCGTCGCCACCGACGTCGTCGGCCGCGGCATCGACGTGCGCAACATCTCCCACGTCATCAACTACGACCTGCCCATCGACACCGAGAACTACGTGCATCGCATCGGCCGGACCGGCCGCATCGGGGCCGACGGCATCGCCATCGCCTTCGCCACCCCCGAACAGGGCCAGCAGCTCACCGACATCGAGGCCTACATCAACAAGGAAATTCCCGAGGACCGCATCGAGGGCTTCGAGTCCTACGTCCCCCGCGCCAGGCCCGAGAAACCGGAGGCCTTCAAGCCCGCCACCCCCGTTTTCGGCCGGCGCACCAAGCGCTACAGCAAACGGCCCTGATCGCCCTCGTTTCGCTGTCTCCCGAGCCCGCGGCCTTCCCGTCGTGGGCGTTTCCCTTCAGGTGACCGGCCGGAAAAAGACTCCCCGTAGGACGGCTCTCCGGAGCCGTCCGGACAGCTCAGGAGAGCCGTCCTACAGCAAACCAACTCCTGCCGCTTACCTTACTGCCCTCCGCACGGGCCTTGACGGCCCCCTTCCCGCAGGCGAGAATCGCCCCATACACACACAGGGGCAGGCACCATGCATCCGGACCACGGGCCGATTCAGGGCGCTCTCAGTCGTCGAGCCTTTCTCGTGGCCGGCGGGCTCGGCTTTGCCGGGCTCGACCTGCGGGGCCTCGTGCGCGCCGCGCCGGCCCCGACGCGCCGGCCGCCCGCCCGTTCGACGATCCTGATCTGGCTCAGCGGCGGCGCCTCGCACGTGGACACCTGGGACATGAAGCCCGATGCCCCCACTGGGTTCCGGGGGCCCTTTCGGCCTGTCGCCACCTCGGCCCCCGGCGTTCGCCTGTGCGAGCACCTCCCGCTCACCGCGCGGCAGGCCCATCACCTCGCCGTCGTTCGATCCCTGGGCCATTCCAACCGCGGCACCGGCGACCATCACGCCGGCTACTATTACAACCTCACCGGCCATGCGCCCGACCCGACCTTCCGCCAGCTGCTCAACAACCGCAAGCCGTTGCCGACCGACTGGCCGTTCCTCGGCTCCGTCGTCGCCGCCAAGCGCCCGGCCCACCCCTATTTGCCCTCCCTTTTGACGCTGCCGCAGAAGCCGGGCTTCCCCGCCTACACCCGGCCCGGTCAGTTCGCCGCCCGCCTCGGCCTCGAACACGACGCCACCTACCTTCTCGCCAACCGCGATCGGCCCCTCGATTTCGTCCTGCCCGCCCTCACGCTCCAGGGCAACGTAGGCCCGCGCCGCCTGGCCGACCGGCGCGCGCTGCTGAGTGCCCTCGACCGCGCCGCTCGCAACGCCGACGCCCGCGGGCCCGAGCACGTGCTGAGCCGGCAGCAGGAGAAGGCGTTCGCCCTCCTCGGGGGCGCCCGCCGGCGCGGCGCCTTCGACCTGGGCCGCGAGCCGTTGGCCGTCCGCGAGCGCTATGGGCACACGGTCAACGGGACGAGCCTGCTGATGGCCCGGCGCCTGGTCGAGGCGGGCGTGCCGTTCGTGACCGTCTTCTGGAAGGAGGACGCGAAGCTCGAGGGCCTGTGCAAGAGCGGTGGCGGGTGGGACACGCACGGCAGCAACTTCACCTGCCTGCGCGAGGCGCTCCTCCCCGAATTCGATCGCTGCTTCTCCGCGCTGCTGGCGGACCTCCACGACCGCGGCCTCCTTGGTGAGACGCTCGTGATGGTCAACAGCGAGATGGGAAGGCAGCCGAGGATCGGCGACCCGCGTTCGGGGGGCCCGCGCGGGGCGGGGCGCGATCACTGGACGCACTGCATGTCGGTCCTGCTGGCGGGCGGCGGGGTGAGGGGCGGCCAGACGTACGGCAGCTCGGACAAGGTGGGGGCCTACCCTGCCGACAAGCCCGTGGGGCCGGAGGACGTCGCCCGCACGCTCTACCACGCGATGGGCATCGCCGACCTGGAGGCGCTCGACCGGGAGGGCAGGCCGTTCCACCTGATGCCCGAGGGCAGGCCGCTGCTCGAACTGTTATGATGGCGGGCTGCGGCGAGGGGGAGGAGACGTCGAGGAGGGGCCGATGCCGACGTCCCGGCCCTCCTGCTTGGCGCGAGGTTTGCAACTTCGAGGCTATCGGTGAGGTTTCCCGGCGAAAACCAGCAATTGGCCCCACGCTTCTGTCCCCTTTCGCCTGGTTTCGCAGAAATTCGGCCCCAGAGGCCATCGGGAATGGTTAGCCTCTGAATGCGTCCTCGGTGTGATGTACTGCAATCCTCGCGAGCCTACAAATGTCCCTCGAAGCACCTTCGGAAACGTTCTCCGCCGACGGTAACGATCCCGCCCCCTCGCTGCCCTCTTTCGACGCGAGCGAGTCATTGCCCTCGCGAGCGATAGGCTTCGCCTGGTACTGGGGCGTGCCCAATCACGTGATTCCTTTCCTCGGATTTATCGCAGCCATCGCGCTCGCTTTTCGCAACGGCATGCCCCTGGAGATCCATCTCGCCACCCTTTTCATGGGCGCGGCGACCGGCCTCGCCGTCACGCTCGGCTTCCATCGTTTGTTCGTCCATCACTCCTTCAAAACGCATGCGCCGGTCGCCTGGCTCCTGGCGATCCTTGGCTGCATGGCCGGGCAGGCGTCGCTGTTGTTCTGGGTTTGTGTGCATCGCCAACACCACCGCCACAGCGATCGGCTCGGCGACCCCCATTCCCCGCGGCTGTTTGGGCTCTGGTTCTCGCACGCCGGCTGGCAGATCCACCACCGTTACACCTACGATCCTCGCGAAGTCCGGGACCTGCTGCGTCGTACCGACCTCGTCTGGATCGACCGCTACGCATTTTTCTGGTACTTGCTCGGCTTGCTTCTTCCCGCCCTGGCCTGCGGTGCCGCTTTGGGGACGTGGGAAGGTGCGCTCATGGGCTTCCTGTGGGGCGGCCTGTACCGGCATTTCGTCGTCCAGCACCTGACCTATCTGGTCAACTCGATGGGCCACGTCTGGGGGACGCAGGACCACGCGACGGGAGATGGGAGTCGGAACAGCCTCCTCGTCGGCACGCTGGCGGGAGGAGAAGGCTGGCACAACAACCATCATGCGTTCCCCTATTCGGCGCGACATGGGCTGCTCTGGTGGCAAGTGGACGCGACATGGTACGTCATCTGGGTGATGTCGCGCCTGGGCCTGGCCTGGGACGTTCGGCTGCCGAAAGGGCCCGGCCGCGGCCACTGATTTGCCGGCAAACGCCGCACGCCAGGCAGCGTTTCTGGAACGGCAAGCGGCGTTTCGATTCTCGGCCTACGCCGTCAGTTCGCGGCGATCCTGTGCAGCTGGTCTCGGGCGCCCCACGACCGCAGCCTGCTTGGCGAGGCGCTCGTGCTGGGCAACCGCGAGAGAGGGAGGCCGGCGAAGATCGGCGGCCCGGGAGGGGCTCGATGGGGAGGCAGGCCCTTCTATCTGATGCCCGAGGGCAGGCCGTTGGTCGAGGTGCTCTGACGGCGGCTCGCCTCGACGGCAGGCCATGGCGAGGGGAGACAGAGGAGGGCGGGCGATGCCGACCTACCAGATCTACTTCGCGGGGCAGGTGCAGGGCGTGGGCTTCCGGGCGACCTGCCGGCACCTGGCGCTCCGACTGCCGACGCTGGTGGGGCAGGTATGGAACATGCCCGACGGGCGCGTAGGGCTGATGGTGCGCGGGCCCGCCGAGGACGTGGGGCTGCTCGTCGAGCGGCTACAGGCGGCGTTTCCCGGGCACGTGCGCGAGGTGGAGCAGAGCGAGCTGGCGGCGGGGGAAGACGGGCTTCCAGAGGGGCTGTCGGGCGTGGAGGTGTCGCACGCGCCGATGTTGAGGTGAGGGTGTCGCGTCGTCTGGCGCAGGTACTCGGCTTTCGAGACGCGAGCTTCCCGACCGGCGCGGACAGGTCCTGCGCCCCGCCGAGCAAGATCGCGTTCGTCATGCCTTCATGCCTGGAACCACGGATCGTTCTCGATCGACTCCAGGCACTCCTCGACCGTTTGCCCCTGATACAACTCGACCCACTGCCCCGTGTGCCGCACGAACGACAAGTCGAACCTGCCCCCGCCGGCGTGCGTCATTCGGGCGAACCGATCTTCGAAGCTCGGCGCCAGGGCGTTGGGGCCGGGGCAGGCGTAGACCTTGACGAAGAACAGCGTCGAGCCGTGCCACTTCAGCGCGACGTCGGTGACGTAGTTGAAGCGGGGCTCCTCCGGCGGCGGCTCGACGAACCGGGGCTTGAGGACCTCCTCGACGAACTTCCTGGCCTTCGCATCGGCCTGGGCCTTGACGGCCGCGTCCGCCGCCGGGTGCGATATTCGGGAGGAGGGCAACCAGGCCCCCTGCTTCGGTCGCTTTTTCGCCACGGCATCATCTCCCAGTCGTGTCAGCTATTCCCAGCCGTTCTTCTCCATGAAGTCCTCGATGCCCTCGTCCAGGGCACGAAGAGCGGCGTCGATGGTGGGATACGGTCCCTCGCCGCCCCAGGCAAGCCCGCCCTCGTGGATGGCTCGCGCGTATAGCTTGTCCTGCCACTCGTAGCCCAGCTCGATCCGGCCGTACTGGCTGCACCAGCGGGCGACGTGCGGATAGCGCTCGATCCTGGGCGCTCCAAGGCCTGTCTGAGCATCTGTGCATCGCACCCGAGAGGCAGTTGCTCGGGCCGTAGGCGCGCCGTAGAACTCTCCGTGGTCTGCTGCCGACGCCGGCACGGACCGGGGGGCGCTGACACGCCCGGTTTTCGCGTCTTGTTCCCCTGCGTGGGTGGGGCGCTGCTCGCCAAGGGCGCCCGCGCTCTGGTTAGCGCCGTCTCCTTCGGCGAAGCGATGCACGACATCGTCGCCGACGCCTTCGCGCGGTGGCGCAAGGCATCCTGCCCGGACGAAAAGTCGGATGAGCTCCAGGCCGCGATCTCCGCCCGGATTCGCCGGCTCTGGCGACACACGATTCTGGAGCGTCGGGGGGTGGCGCTTGCAGTGCGTCTGGAGTAACTGCTCGTGGATGATCCGCGATGCCGAAGTCCTGAGACTGCAAGCGGCCCTGTCCGCTGCGTTGAGGTGAGGCGGGGCTGCCGGACCTGCCGCTGCCTGCCAAGGCGACCGCCGAGTCCCGTTCGTCAGGCAGCGCATAACCGCGCTGTACGATCATGCGAATCGTTAAGCTCAGCACGATGGAGTTCGACACGCTCAACGACGTGCGCCGTTTCTTCATCGACGACCTACGGTGCGGTGAGCTGCCTGGCAAGTTTCGGGTGACAGCTGGTCGCATTGCTCAAGACGGGTTGGCGCCCGGCGAACCGCTCTTGTTCACCCATCGCATGCGGATCGTGTTCACTGCACGGGCCGCAAGCGGACTCGTGCCCAACGACGATGCACAGAAGCAGCGCTACCCAAATTACTTCCTCGTGGACTTGACCACCGTCCGCGAGGTGAACGAGGACATCCACGAGGTCGAGCGGCAGTACAACAACCTGAGCGGTGCTGGCGTCCTCCTCGTTGCGAGCCAGGCCTGGAATCGGCTACCCGACTCGGCTCATACTGCGGAGGTGTGGACGCGGCTTGGGGGGGCGTTCGCAACAGATCAGGCCCCGCCGAGCCCCAACCAATGCCGGCTGGCAGTCAGGGTCGAGTCCCTCCCCGGCACGGTGCTCACCTTGGAGAACGTCTCGCCGGATGAGAGGATCGGCGAACTTGTCCACCAGCTGCTCGCGCGGCTGGGGTTGCCCGCCGAGGATCAGGACTGGCATCTAGCCTACTTTGGGTTACCCTTACCTCCCGAGGGACGGGTTCGCTTTCAGCTCCCTATCACCGAGCAGCCCGTCGAACTGGATCTGCTGTGCTCCCCACCAGTCGCGGCGCCCCCGGCTCAAGCCGAGGGCGATAGCGCTACTGAGGTGGGCAGCGACAGCGAGTTCGAGTTGACGCTCGACGCCGAGGGCGAGCTCTCCGGCGGCCTCGATGGGGCCGAGGGGGGCAAGGACGCCTTCGAAGAGACCAACATCGACCTGCCGGGCCTCGACGAGGAGTCGGGCTCGGAGGCGGTCGCGCTCGACGAGGCCGACAGTGAGGGCTCGGACTTCGACCTGTCGCTAGAGGAAGAGGACGTCAGCGGCAGTCAGGTCGTGACGATCGACGAGGACGCCGACGACGCCGCCGCAACGGTCGCCAAGCCGCGCAAGACCAAGACCAAGGCCAAGCCGCCACCGTCAGAGGACGAGGCCGACCTCGATCTCGACCTTGAGAGGGAGCCGGAGCGCGACCTAGACGAGGAGGAGGAAGAGGAGCCCGCGAACGCTCCCTTGAAAAAAGAGGGCCCGAGCCCTCGTGCCAAGGAGAAGCAGGTGGTCGCGCGAAGGGCCACGGTTCGCTATTACAGCAAAATGAATCCCGAGCGGATGTATCCTCTTCTGGTCCTCATCACGCGACAGATGGTCGAGAAGGTCAGCAAGAAGGACACGGACCAACGCACCAGCCGACCATTCCACGTCGATAAGGAATCTCCCATCGAGATCGAACCGATCCTGCCCGGCTGCGACTGTCACCCTCCGAAGGTGGTGGCGAGGCTCGGCCAAGGTGATTTGACGCTTACCTTCCGCGTGGTCCCTCGCGTAATTGGCCGGGTGGATGGGGCGGTCTTGTCGATCCGCCAGGACCACGCCTCCCTGGCCGAGGTGAAGCTTGACGTGAGGGTGGTGAAGCGGACCTGGGTGGCCCTGTCCGGGGCAGTGACCTTCCTGCTGCCCGGGTTGTCCTCCGTCCTGAAGCACTTCGGCCTGGACTTCGAGGCCCAGAAGCAGCAAGGGTTCAGCCTTTATCTCGCCACGGCGCGCCTCGTGTTCGACGTGGTCCCTCCGCTAGCGTGGACGGCCGCGCTGGGGTTGCTCACCGGGGTACTGTGGTGGGTGACGCGGCCACAGGCCCGCGACGTGTTTTGGGACATCGAGAAGGTAGGCCCTCGTGAGAAGCTCAGGCGCATTGCCGCAGCGGCGACCGCGGGCTCGGACCACGCGGCAACAGAGCTTATGGAACTGATGAAGGCGTTCCCGGACTACCAACTGGCACGGCTCTTCTACGCCGAGTGGCACTACAATCTTGAGAACTACGACGCTGCCCTGAAGGGGTACACGGGGGCGTTCAAGCTCGGCGTCGTCAAGGCAAGGCACTACCAAAAGGCTTCCTTCGCAGCCTCGAAACTAGGGCAGAACGAGACGGCGCTACGAATGCTCCAAACGGCGGACCGCGTGCTGCTCGCCAGCGAGATGAGCGGCGTCATGCTGTATAACATGGGCTGCTACCACGCCCGGCTCGGTCGCCCTGCCGAGGCTATTACCTGCTTGCGTCGGGCGGTGAAGGCTGGCCACCGGACACTGGAGTTGTTCTTAACAGACCCCGACCTCAAACCGCTCCGCGGCCGCCACGATTTCAAGCAATTGCTTGCCAGCCTGGAGAATGCGTGAGCTTCCCCACCTGGACGTCGCCAGCTTTCGCGCGGGCCATCGAAGGCACTTGAAGGGCCCGAAGGCTATCGTGGGGCCAGAAAACTGAACCACCGGATCGTCGCCGTGGGGGAGAAGAAGGTCGAACACTGCCTGGGCCCCGTATCATCCGAGGATTTCATGAAGCCGGTCAACCCGCGGTTTGAAATCATGGACGACTGCATGGTGCCGGTGTTGCAAGCCAAGACGCCCGCGGAACGGCTGGCGATCGTCTTTGGCATGTGGAAGATGGCCTTCGCCATGATCGGGGCGGTGGTGCGCCACACTCATCCAGAGTGGACGGAAGAAGAGCGCCGGCGAGAGGTTGCGCGGAGGATGTCGCGTGGAGCCTTCTGAGCTGCTTCTCCTGCTGGCGAAATCCCTGGAAGAGCTGGGGATCGATGATTTGGTCACTGGATCGATGGCGAGCGGGGCATTCGAAGAACCTCGATTTACCAACGACATCGACGTCGTGATCGACTTGCCGTCGGAACGGGTGGACGATTTCTGTGCGATTTTCCCAGTCCCCGACTTTTACGTCAGCCCCGACGCTGTCCGTCAAGCGATCCGAAACCGCTTCCAATTCAACATTCTCCACCCGGCAACGGGGTTGAAGATCGACGTCATTATTCCCAAGTTGTCGGAGTTCGAGCGGAGTCGCCGACAACGCGGTCGCCGCATCCCAGTTACGTCCAGTATCGACGTCTGGTTCGCATCACCTGAAGACGTGATCCTGCGCAAGATGGAATACTACCAGGAAGGCGGCTCCGAGAAACACCTGCGCGACATTGCCGGAGTGCTCAAGATCCAGGCGGAGAAAATTGACCGCGCCTACCTCCAGGAGTGGGCGACCAAGCTCGGTGTCGCGGACGTCTGGGACTCGATCCTTCGGCGAGTCGGCCATCCGTGACGGTTCACAGCAATGCTGGGCCGGATCTTCTTCGGCTCGGGCGAGCGCCAGGTGGTCGGTTCGGGCTTGTCGCGTGTGTGTCGGGCGCGCAATGCAATCTATTGTTGGCCCCGCCGACCCGACCCGAACGGCCTAGGACGCCGCGCGACTCAGCATTCCTAGCGAACCGGGCCCCGTCCCCCTATCATGAAGGAGACGACCTTCGTCCTCCTTCTCGCGCGGGGAATGCGGTGATAGACTCGATCGACGATCCGCCACCAACCGGCCGCGAGGAAAACATCGAGCAGGTCCTCGCCTACCACCGACTCAGCAAGCACCACCCGCAGCGCTACGCCCCCTCCCCGGACCAGCTCGACTGGGCCAACCAGCCCGATCCCTTCCGCACCTTCGCCGGCGCACCCACCGTCGCCCTCCCCCTCCTGGCCGACGCCCTGGGCACGTCCTACGCCGACCTCGCCGAGCCCGGCGCGGTCCCGACCCGGCGGGTGGACGTCAACTCGGTCGCCATCCTTTTCGAGCTGGCGCTGGGCCTGTCGGCGTGGAAGGAATTTCGCGGCGCGCGCTGGGCCCTCCGCTGCAACCCCTCCAGCGGCAACCTCCACCCGACCGAGGGCTACGCCGTCCTCCCCAACCTGCCCGGCATCGACGCGGGCGCCTACCATTACGTCAGCCGCGATCACGCCCTGGAGCAGCGCTGGGCTCTCCCCGCCGACGAGGCCGCGCGCCTTGCCGAGTTGCTGCCAGCGCGATCGTTCCTGATCGGGCTGTCGTCGATCCTCTGGCGCGAGGCGTGGAAGTATGGCGCCAGGGCCTACCGCTACTGCCAGCACGACGTGGGCCACGCTCTCGCCGCCGTTCGCTACGCTGCGGCGACGCTCGGCTGGTCGGCCCAGCTGCTCGACCACCTCGGCGACGACGCCGTGGCTGCCTGGCTAGGCCTCGACCGCGCCGGCTTCGCGGAAGTCCCCGCGCTGGACCGCGAACGTCCCGCCGCGCTCGTCCTCGTTGGGCCGTCGCCCCTGACTTCACTGCTTCGCCTTCCCGCGCCCGCTACCAATCCCTGGCTCGGCAGCGCCAACCGACTCAGCCCCAGCCACGTCCACTGGGAGGCGATCGACCGCGTGGAGGAGGCGACGTGGGCGCCCGCCCGCGAGAGGGAGCTCCCAGCGCCGGCGCCTGCCTTGCCGCCGTTACAGCCCGCATCGCCCACCGTCCCCGCGGCGACGTTGATCCGCCAGCGCCGCAGCTGCCTCGCCCTCGATGGCCGCACTTCCCTCGACAACGCCGCGTTCTATCGCATGCTCGACCATCTCCTGCCGCGGGACGGCCTCGCTCCATGGGATTGCTTGCCGTGGGCACCGCTCGTTCACGCCGCCCTCTTCGTCCATCGCGTCGGCGGGCTGGCGCCGGGCCTGTACCTGTTCGAGCGCTCGCCCGCGGTTCACGAACAACTGAAGGCGGCCTGTCGATCCACGTTTCTGTGGCGCCGGCCCAACGGCTGCCCCGAACACCTGCGGCTCTACCTCCTGGAGGAGGGCGACTATCGAGAGACTGCCCGGGTGGGAAGCTGCCACCAGGACGTCGCGGCGGACGGGGCGTTCAGCCTCGGCATGATCGCCGCGTTCGGCGCCACGATCCGCACGCGCGGCGCGTGGTGGTATCGGCGGCTGTTTTGGGAGGCGGGCGTGCTGGGGCACGTTCTCTACCTGGAGGCGGAGGCGGCCGGCGTGCGCGGCACCGGCATCGGCTGCTACTTCGACGACGTCTTCCATCGGCTCCTGGGCCTGGCGGGGGACGAGTGGCAAGACCTGTATCACTTCACTGTGGGCGGGCCGGTCGAGGACCGGCGCTTGCGCACCCTCGCGCCGTATGCCCACTTGGACCAGCAGGAAAAGGCCTCCCTGTAGGACGGCTCGGGAGAGCCGTCCTACAACAAACCAAGTCCTCCCGCTCGCCTTGACCGGGAGGTAGCGCCAACGTCGGCCGTCTGCGCGCCGCCGCGCAGATCGATAGAATCCGAAGGAAGACGGCGCCCCCTGGCAGACGCGCCGGAATGGGGCGCTGCGAACCTCTCCTCCCGGCCGACGAGACGAACCATGATCCGAACACTCCAGGCCCTCTCGACCATTGCGGTGACGTTCGCCTGTCTGGCCGCCACCCCGGCGGAGGCGCCGAAGGCGAAAATAACGCACTCGTTCCTGGCCTGTGGGGGAGAGACCTATCTCGTCGATGGCACCGGCAAGGCGACCTGGACGTACCCGCACTCCTCGCGCGATGGCTGGGTGCTGCCCGGGGGGAACGTTCTGCTGGCCCTCGGCAAGGGCAAGCGCTACCCCGGCGGGGCAGCGGTCGAGGTCACGCGCGCCGGCAAGATGCTGTTCGAATTCAAGGGCACCCAGTCGGAGGTCAACACCGTTCAGCCTCTGGAGAACGGCAACGTCCTGCTGACCGAGGCGGGCAACCGGCCCCGCCTGGTGGAGATCGATCGCAAGGGCAAGATCGTGGTGGAGGTTCTGCTGCAAGCCCAGACGCGCGACCACCACTTGCAGACGCGCATGGCGCGCAAGCTGGCCAACGGCAACTACCTCGTGCCCCAGTTGCTCGACAAGGTGGTGCGCGAGTACGCCCCGGGGGGCAAGGTCGTCTGGGAGGCGAAGACGCCGCACTGGCCCTTCACCGCCATCCGGCTGGACGACGGCAACACCCTGATCGGCTGCACCCTGGGCAACCTGGTGATCGAGGTAGACCGCAAGGGCAACACGGTGTGGAAGCTGAGCAACGACGACCTGCCGGGCAAGCCGATCAACGACGCTTGCGGCGTGCAGCGCCTGCCCAACGGCAATACCGTCGTCACCAGTCACCACGCCGTCGCGGGGCAGATCAAGCTCCTCGAGGTCACGCGCGACAAGAAGCTCGCGTGGACGTACACCAACGCCCGCCCGTCCGGCATCCATCACTTCCAGGTGCTGGACACGAACGGCGTTCCCCTGAAGGGCAGGCCGCTGCGCTGAGCCCCTGTCAGCCCGGCTTTTCGCTCACCGGCGGGCCGCCCGCCAGGTGGCTCGGCGGGTCCTGGGCGCGCATGACGTCGGAGCCGCGCAGGTAGACGTGGACGATCTCGTCCTGGCGGCGGGCCGTGTTCCAGTGCAGCAGCACGCGGATGCAGCGCCGTGGCGCCGTGGGCTGGTCCATCTCGGTGGCCCCCAGCAGCGGCACGTCGGCCCAGCCCAGTTCGCGCGCGGCGCGCGCGGGGAAGGCGGAGCGCAGGTCGGGCGTGGTGGTGAAGAAGGCGCTGGCAATGTCCTCGGTGGCGATGCCGTTGGCCTCGGCGAGTGCGGCCAGCAGCTCGCGCGTCGCCGACCAGATCGCCGCGGGCGTGTCTTCGGGCACGAACGTCGCCCCGCGGATGCCGCGGCAGCGCACCGGGGGCAAGGGCTGCGCCGGCGAAGGATCAAACGTCATCGGCTGCTCCCGCCTTCTGAAGGCGCCTGGGCTGGCTCGCGCGACAGCGCCACGAACGCCAGGCGTTGCGGGATTGTCGCAAGACCGGCGCGCCGGGTCAAGGAGCCCTCGGGCGTCAGCGCACGAACCGGCGGCTGCTGGCGGCGGGCCGAATCGTGGCGACGACGGACCGATGGAATTGCGGAGTGCTGAGGATCGCCTCGCCCGTGCCCAGCAGCGGGCAGCGCGCCCAGAGCTCGCGGGTGACGTCGCCGGTCGTCGCCATCAGGCTGTCGAGGTTGTGGGTGCTCCGCAGCGTGTGGACGAGCCGCGTGTTGCACAGCTCGAAGATCTCCGGGGGCAGATGGCCGGGCTGCTGGCTCACAAATGCCAGCGACAGCCAGCGCTTGCGGCCGCGCCGGGCCACGTTCCGCAGCATCTGAAGCGTGGCCTGCATGGCATGCACCCTCTCCCGACTCATGAACGAGTGCGCCTCCTCGATCACGAGCAACGACGGCGGGGCGTCGGGGTTGGCGATCTTGTAGGCGAACGCCTTGCGGAGCAGGTCGGCCGTCACCAGGTTCTTGACGGTGTCGGTAGCCACGCTCACGTCGATGACGTTGACCCGGCCTGGCTTGAGCATTTCCGCGGGGCCGAGGCCCCGGAGGTTGGGCTGGTCGAAGCTCCCCGAATGGAGCAGCAACTGCAGCTTGCTGGCCAGGCCGACGTAGTCGAGCGACTCCGTGTTGCGCGGCGAGCGCTCGGCGGCCCGACTGCGGAGGAGCTGAACGGTGTAGGGCAACCTGGCCTGTGGCGAGGCGTCGAGCAGTTCGTTCTGCCGCTCGACCTCGCTGGTGCGGATCTGCGTGTGGAACTTCTGCTGGAAGTGATCGATGCAGTCCACCAGGGCGTTCCGCTCGCCCTGGGTCGCCTGGAGCAGCTCGGCCGTGATGCTGGCGTCGAAGTCGGCCATGCGCAGCGTGAACGGCTGGCTGCCGGCCCGGTCGCTGGGGCAGCTCACCGGGTGATAGACGTGGAAGTCGTCCAGACCGCGCGGGTAGCGCCCGAAGCGGAGGAGCTGTTCGTCCAGGCCCGGCCGGGCGGTCGGCTGGTCCATCTCGACGTACTCCGCCTCCAGGTCGAGAAGGATCACCGCCCAGCCGGCAGCGGACGCCTCCTCGATGAGCACCTGGACCGAGTTGGACTTGCCCGACCCCACCGTCCCAAAGATGCCGACGTTGCGCGGCAGCACGTCCTTGCTGTTGCTCTGGAGAGAAACGCCGAGGTCGTCCCGGCCAGACAGGCAACCCAGCACCATGTCGCCCGCCAGGCCCAGCATCGCGCGCACGTCGTCGGCGCGGAGCTCGTGGACCGCCGAGCCGGTCGCCGGGCGGTTGTTGGTGTCGTGCGGGCGGTTGTCTCTCAGTTCGCCCTGCACCTCGACCTCGGCAAGGATGTCGCCGCCTTCGCCGGCCGGGGGCGGAAAGAAGGGGCCCCCGACGACCCGGCCGAGGAAGACCGTCTGGGGGGCCAGGGCGTCGATGATGGTGACGAACTGGTTGCGCAGGATGCGACGTCGCTGGTGGTGCGAGGCGCGGATGGTGACGCGCTCGTTGGTGGCGGCGTGCGTATCGGGGGCGACGTGGCCAAGCAGCAGCCCTTCGGCAGGGGCAGACTTCATCGAGCGTCTCCAGTCATCGGAGGGCCCAGCGGGGGGCGTGTTCTGGTGGGAAGCGCTGCCAAGGCGTCGAGGCCAGGGCGGAACGCACGGCTAGAAGAGGCTAGGCCAGGAAAGGGGACAATGCAAATGACCCCAGGAAAGGGGCCCGAGGTGGGCCGGGTTGGCGGGGCCAGCGCGCGGGCCTCAGCGGGCCCGGGAAGTGGTGCAGGCCGCGCGGAAGCCGATGGCGTAATAGCGAGCCTGGCTGGCATAACTGCGGGTGGCGCTGCGGCAACTCCGGGCCTCGACCTCCCAGCCGCCGCCGCGGACGACGGGCCCACCGGCGATCGGCCCCTTGGGGTCTTTCTTCGGGCTCTTGGCGTAGTATCCGTCTTCGTAGTGGTCGGCGCAGTATTCCCAGACGTTGCCGTGCATGTCGTACAGTCCCCAGGCGTTCGGCTTGTACGACCCCACCTTCTCCGGCCGCCGCACCCGGTTGCCGAAGTTGGCTTCGTTGACCCCGAGCGTGGCGCCGAGGCCGAAGGTCGTGGTGGTGCCGGCGCGGCAGGCATGTTCCCACTCCGCCTCGGTGGGTAGGCGATAGGCCCGGCCCGCCCTCGTTTCCGCGGGGAGGGCCGACAATTTCCGGCAGAAGGTAGAGGCCTCCTCCCAGGTCAGGTTCTCCACGGGAAGCGCGGTGGCGTCCAGCCCGGCGACCTGGCCCTTGCCAACGCCGGTGGGCGAGAACCAACTGGGGTTGGTGCCCATGACCTTCTGGAACTGCCCCTGCGTGACCTCGTAGGCGCCCAGGTAGAACGACTGGGTGAGCTCCACCTCGTGGACCGGGCCCTCGGCCCCTCGGCCTCCCTCACCCGCAGGCGCGCCCATTTGGAACTTTCCCGCGGGGACGAGCACCAGTTTCATGTCGATGCTGTTGGCAAAGCCCTTCGCCGGCCGGACGGGCGCGGGGGCGCCCGGCAGCGACAACGCGAACGGCAGGGCGAGCAGCGCGGCGAGGAGGGCGGCGGTGGTGCAGAGGGGCGCGCGCTTCATCGGTTTTCCCTCTTGGGGGGCATCGAGGGCCCTGGTCCCTTCCCACTGGGAGAATACGCCGCGTCGCCCCGCACGGTCAAACAAAATCTCGGTCGTTTGTCGACCTGGGGCGAGGAAAGGGACAGGGGAGGAGCTTGCCATCTCCCTTCATCCTTTCGTCGGCCCGAGCCGGCACGCCTCCCCTCCTTACTTGGACCGCACATCTTCTCAGCGGCGCGACCGCACCGCCTCGTTTGGGGCCTCCTCAAAGGGCCCCCCTCCGAGCGCGCGAGCGTACAATCAGCCTACCAACAGGACGCACGCCGAGCGCGGCCCCCCACGGAGGACGATCATGCCGCAACCGAGAGGAAACGAGCGACGATTTACCTGGGCGGGCGCCGCCTTTGTCGCCGCCGCGCTGCTGGTCCCTCGGGCGGCCGTGGCGCAGGCGCCGCGGGTGGGAGATGCGCACCGGCTCCAGGTCATCACGATCTCCATGCAGGTGGGCAGCACCGAAAAGGAGAGCAAGCAGGTTACGTACTCTCCGCCGCCGGGCTGGTACGTCCGCAGCCACTCGGTGGCGTGTACCGCCAAGCGCGGCAACTCTTCCTACTCGGTCGCCACGGTGCCTCGCGACTGGGCCT
This sequence comes from Gemmatales bacterium, assembly GCA_038239195.1. Lineage (GTDB taxonomy): Bacteria > Planctomycetota > Planctomycetia > Gemmatales > Gemmataceae > JBBSEZ01. Next base: position 39,233 of record JBBSEZ010000002.1, on the reverse strand, counting down.
GGCTCTCGGAGGAGAAGGTCAAGGAATCGTACAAGGGCCTGATCGAAATTGCGGGGAAGGCCCATGGGCCGGGCCTGCAAGCGAAGTTCGCCCGGGAGCGGGACTCGCTGCTGAGCGGGCTGCGGCGAGCTCGCTCGACGCACCACGCGCTGGTCGTGGAGGCGACGGCCCGGGGGGAGGGGTTGCTGCGCGGCCGCGGCTGCATCGAACTGACCGTCACGGCGGAGCTCGTCTATCTGGGCACGGAGGAGGACTTGCGCCGGACCGCAGCGCGGCACCGGGCCAGGCTCGAATAAGAAGGCCCGTTTCGCCCTTCCCCACCAGTTGGGCGAGCGGTAGGAGTTGGTTTCCTGTAGGACGGCCCTCCCGAGCCGTCCCGACGGCTCGGGAGGGCCGTCCTACAGGGAGGTTTTTTTCCTGCCGCTCGCCTTTTTGAGCGGAACCAGGACAACACGGAGGCTTGAGGCCCTCGGCGCTTGAGCCAGTCGGCGTACACCATTCGCACCGCGTCGTCCTCGGGCCCTGCGACAATGGATCGGAGGAGCGCTTCCTGGACGTCCGGGATGGGAGGACGAGGGCTCATGGTGAAGCTCCTGGGAGCGGGCTCGGCTCACCCAGCCAGACACTCGCGCAGGTGGCGAACGCCGTGCGCCAGGTCGAGCAGCCGCGCCTCCTGGTCGCCGACCTCGCGCTCGATGCACAGGGCCCCCTGATACCCGACCTTCTGGAGGGCCTGGACGAACGCCTTGATGTTGACCTGGCCCTGGCCGAGGGGCACCTCCTCGCCCCACTCCCCCGGCACCCGGGGCCGGTTGGCGTCCTTGACGTGGACGCTGCGAATGTCGGGGCCGAGCACCTCCACCGCCCTCAGTGGATCGCCCTTGTCGTAGAGGAGCATGTTGGCGGGGTCGAAGTTGACCTTGAGGTTCGGACATTTCAGATCGTCGAGCGTCCGGCGCAGCAGGTCGGCGGTCTCCTGGCCCGTCTCGAAGGCGATCGTCACGCCCTTCGCCGCGGCCAGCGCGCTGACCTGGCCCAGCGTGTCGAGGAAAGGCCGCCGGTCGGGGTCGTTCGGCTCGGGGAGGAAGCCGGCGTGGAGCATCAGGTCGGTCAGGCCGAGGGCGCGCGTGCGGTGCAGCGCCCACTCGAGGCGCTCCAGCCGCTCGGGGCGCGTCTTGGGGTCGCCGAAGCCGCCCGTCTTCTGGATGCTGGCGGGGGTGGTGTAGTCTTCGCCGGGGAAGCCGAGCATGGCGCCGGTGAGCTGGAAGTCGGCGGCGTGGACGGCCTCGGGCAGGGCGTCGCCCTCGTCCCAGGCGGCGTGGTGGGGGTCGCCGCAGGCGAGCTGCACGACGTTGACGCCGAGCCGGTCGAGCAGGCGTCGCAACTCGGAGACGTTCTTGACCTGGAGCGACCAGCTGCACACGCCGATGGCGAGCGGTTCGATGACCATGACTCCGGCCCTCACGCTGCGGGACACAAGAAGGGAGCACCGCCACGAACAGAAATAGCACGAAAGAGGGGCAATGTGAAGAGAAGAGGAATTAGCCACAGATGAACACGGATGAACACAGATGGAAGAAAAGGTAGGGGAGGGAGAAGGCCGACGCCTTCCCGGCTCTTTCCTCTTCTATCTTATCTGTGTTCATCCGTGGCTAATTCCTCTGCTCAGGCGCCCGGCGCAGGCTCGACGCTACAGCCGAGGGGGCCGAGCTGGCGGCCGTCGCGGTGGACCTCGGCGAAGGTGTGGACCTGCTCGGCCTTGAGCTCGGCGACCTCGCGCGTGCCGGTCCAGATGACGGCCCGGCCCGAGGTATGGGCCTCCAGCATCAACTGGTAGGCGCGCTCGACGGGGCAGCCCAGCACCTTGCACAGCACCTCGATGACGAACTCCATGGAGTGGTCGTCGTCGTTGTCCACGATGACGTGGTAGGGCGGGTAGCGGCGCGTGCGCGTCTCGTCCACGGGCTTGGTTTTCGTCGTCACGCCCGCGTCGGGCAGAAAAGTGGGCTCGCTCATGGTTCAGCACCTCGGTTGGTCGGGCCGTGCGTCGGATGGTTCCTGCAAGGTAGACGACTCGGGGACGGGGCGGGCACGCCCCAGCTCCCCCTCCCTTGACAGTCTAACGCATGGGAGCGGCGGCATCCAACCCCGGAAGGCGCGGCATCAGCCACGGCGCGACCTGCAAGGTGAGGAAGACCGGCATCGTCGTGCTGTGGTGCCAACCGCCCTGGAACTCGAGCATGCGCTCCGGGCCCCACCCCACCTGGACCAGCCTCGCGTACAGGCAGCGGCCTTCCTCGTCGAGGCCTTCGGGGGGGCGGAAGCCGTTCAGTCCCGCCGCGGAGCAGTGGGCCCCATCGACCGTGCCGAACACGGTGGTGCCGAAGTCGAGATGCACGCGATCCAGCGTCGAGTGGAAGGAGACGATTTCGCGCGTCGTGACCCGCAAAGCAGGGCGTAGGTCGTAGCCGGCCGACACGGCCGCGGACAGCAGCACCATTCGCTCGACGGTGCCGGGGGGGAGGCGCTCGGCGGCGGCGAGGCACAGCCCGGCGCCCGCGCTGTGCCCGACCAGGTAGACAGGGCAGTCGGGGGCGCGTGCCTTGACCTGGGCGATGAGCTCGGCCAGCTTCGTGGCCTGGGCGATCAGGTGATCGTGGTCGCGCAGGTCGAGGAAAGGCCTGCAGACGCCGTGGGTCCACTCGAAGACGTAGACCTCGTGCGGGACGCCGGACCACTCGAAGGCGAGCGGGCCCCACGTTTGCAGGGGGTCCAGCCCGCCGATGCCGCCGGCGATGAAGACGATCCCGGGGCGTGGGCCAGCGCCTGGCGCGCCGGCACGGGCGGCGGTTGGCAAAACGAGAAAAAGGAGGACAAGAAACAGACGGCGAAACATGCTTCGGCCTCCAACCGAGACGGGCAGGGCGGCCAGGCCGTGGCACGGTGAGCTCCACGCAGGAAGCAGACGGCGCAGGAGGAGAATCCAGGACGAGGCGCGAACCGGGGCCGTTCCCAGGCTCGCGCCAGGCCTTCGCGGTCTTCCCCCCGCGGGGCGACCCCCGGATACCGCGCCAGGTCGCTTGGGGCAAGGCGAGATCGAGGAGAGGCTTCGAGGGAAGCACGTCTGCACGGCGCCATCACTGCTGACCCGCACGGGGTATTCAAATGGATACAGATCTTCTGGTAGAAGAACGCATCGAAGACGGCCAGAGACTCGTCGATCAACTCATCCGCGACGGGTTCGAGGCCCGCGCGGCGTTCTGGGTCAAGGCCAGTGAAGAGGGCATGTGGCACCTATACCTCGCTACCCCAGCGGTCAACCCCGACAAGGTCGGGGAGGCGTTCCGCACGGTTTATGCATCCTTGAGCAAGTTGCCTGACCCGTGGGTTTCGCCCTCGCAGATCAAGTTGCTCAACGGCACCAACTCTGTAGCCAGGGCCGCGATCGAGATACGCGACCGCTACCCCAGGAAGAGCCCGACCAGATACCACGGTAAGCGCCTGGGGAACCTGATGATCGAGGAGGCCCACATTTACCCGCCCCCGGGGGAGCGGCTCAAAGGCTTCGACGAGATCAAGCGGAACTTCCCTTCCGCCGAAGCCTTCACCGTTCCAGTCGTGTTCAAAGACGCGCATCCCGCGACCTATGGCCACCTCATGGGATGCGTCAACCTTGTCGAGTTCGAGGGAAAGGCGCGCGGCACGGTGATGTTTGTTGGGCCGCAGGGAAGTGGTTCAAAGCCGGTCGGCGCTCTCATCTTCGTTTACCGGCCGGAGGGATGGAACACCACGTACCGAGCTGACACCAAGCGGTACGAGGAAGTACAGCATGCCGCGTCGGGCGAACCGTTGTACAGGTTTGCCGACTTCTCGGCGCTGGCCGCGCTGAAGACCGACCAGAGGCCGGGGGACGAGAACATCGACAAGATGAAGCATTACTTGGCCGAGGGGCGTTATCTCACCATCCCACCGAACGAGACGCCCATCCGTAGTATCCCGTATACGCCGCCTGCCAAGTCAGGTGAACCACCGCCGAAAGCCATCGGGTGGGACGACATTCGGAAGATCATGGAAGAGGGCGGGTGGGTCAATCTGCACCCGCCCGCCAAGAAGGAACCAGCCTGAGCGGCGCGGTGCCAAGTAAGGTGCATCTGACCCATTCCACGGAGGGAAAGCAAGGGCGAACTCAGACGTACCGGGATTGCTCCCAGCCTCGGATCGGTACGGCCCCGTGCCGCATCGTGCAGCCGTGAGTCGCGGGATGGACGGTGGGTTCGCCAGAGGTCCAGCCCTTCGGCAGCGCAGCCACCATGCCCGTCGCGAGCAAGGTCTGTCGCTTTGCGTCCTCCGCTTTCGCGGAGTTTGCCCTTTCGAGGATGAAAGGCGTTGTGATCCGAGCGAGACGTTCGAGCTCGCCCCCCGAGGACCGCCACCAAAGCTGGCGGGCTCGTTTGCTGCTAGACCCTAGTTCGCGTTTGGGCCCGAAGCAAGCGGCTTTCTCGATCTCATGCCACCCGACGCAGGACGGGCTGGCCGCACGCCTGTTCCAGCAACGCGGCCGGCGACTCCCCGGGCAGCGCGAGGGCGTGGGGGGCGATGAAGTACGAGTGTTCCAGAGCGAACCGGCCACTCAGGGCAGCGTGGCTGGCGGTGTCGGTGATCGCCATCCAGGCGGAGCCAGGCGCGAACTTCCACACCTGCTTCGGGACGTGCTTCTGGAAGTCCTCGTTCGCCTTGAGGAAATCGTGCATGCGGAGCATGAAGGCGTCGTATGCCGAGCGAGGCGGCTGGCCCGGTCGGAAGACGCGCAGCATGCCTGCCTTGAGCCACGCGCCCCAGGGCGCCTTCTGACGGCCGGGCAGGCCGACCTCCTTGCCGTACCGCGCGAGCAACTTGCCGAACGGTTCCGAAGTGATCCAGACGCGCGGCTCGGTCAAGTTCACGTTGGCAAAGAGGCGCAGGATGCGATGGCCGTTGGTGGGCCGACTCGGGAACGCATCGACGTGGAGCAGGTCGTTCCGGGACCGCTGGCCCAACTGCCGCGTCGATTCTTCTTCCGGGCGGTAGCTGACGCGGTCGAGCGCCCATCCCTTGGGATAGCGCGGCAAGGCCTTCCCCAGCCATTCGGTGGCGGTGGCGGAGAAGGACTCCAGCATCTGACGCAGTCGCTCGGCTTGCCGGGGGGAGCGCGGGAGAAACCCGCCGGCCTTGCCCGTGTGGGGGTTGTAACTGATGTTCTTGTGCACCCGTTTGCGGAGCTGCTGCTCGAGGAGGAATTGCCGATCGTCGCCTTCCGGCAGGGCGAACGGGCAAACGGGGTAGTACACGACTTCGCCCCGCTCGAGTCGCTCCTCGACCGTCGGGCCCCTAGACGACTGCTCGCCCTGCTGCGCAGTAGGGCTCATGGGAACGCCTCCTTGTTCGATCCTGGTCCGCCCTTGAGTTGTGCCGCCGCTATACCGGGTTCGACGTGGCGCACAAGCTCACTTTGCGGTCATGTTCCGTGCGGAACGCAATGACAGGCGAGCTCGCGGGGAACGGGCCGCGAAGGGCCCCGAGGTGGAGTGCGAGGCCGGCGCCGGCTAGGCCGCCCGCGAGAGCGCAGGGGCGGCTTCCGCCTGCGCCGCCGGCAAGGGGCGCCGGCGCAGCATCACGACGCAGCCGGTCGCCCACAGCGTCAGCGCAAGGCCCAGCGCCGCCCCGGCGTCCTTGAAGCGCTCCAGCGCGGGCAGGTGCGTCAGGGCGTTCCCGGCCCCCTGGAGCGCGAAAACGCCTACGAGGGCCCAACTTAACGGGGTGATGGCGTCGCGCTCCCACGCCACCGCGAGCAGGGCCATCACCATCACCACCGAGAGGGCGAAGTAATGCGAGTGACAGACCGGGCTACACGGCAGCATCACCAGCACCAGCGCCCCGATCATCAACGCCAACTCCGGCCCCGTGCCGCGCCAGGCCCGCCGCCCAACGAGCAGCGTCAGCAGCGTCAGCGCCGCGCCAAGGAGCAGATGGGCGTTGCGCACGGCCGGGGAAGCGACCCTTGGCCGAAGCGCCTGGATGGGGTACAGGTTATTGTGCAGGGCGCTCTGGAAGGAGACGTTGTCGGTGGCGTTCACCTCGAGGAGCTCCTTGGCGCGCGACGAGTCCCCACCGAGGTTGAGGGCCGGGGCGATCAGCACCTCGGCGAGATCCTGGTAGCAGGCGACCGTCTGCCGGGGCCCCATGGCGGCAAGGGGGACCAGGCCGAGCCCGACGACCAGGCCGAGGGCACAGCCGGCCAGGCATCGCCCGTCGCGGCGGAGCAGGGGAACGAGAAGCAGGTAGGCGGGGAAGATCTTCAGGCAGATGGCGCCGGCCAGCCAGGCGCCCGCCCGGGCCGGCTGCTGGCGGAGCATGCAGGCAACCATGCCGCAGACGAACAGGAGGAGCAGGAGGTTGGTCTGGCCGCGCATGAGGGTGTGGCCGATCGGCGGCAAGCAGACGAGGACGGGGAGGATGCGCATCGCCCACCAGCCGCGCGACCCGGCGGACAACCGTCGCAGGCCGGGGCTGGGCGAGGACTCGCTCAGGGCGCCGGCCAGGAGATGGACGGCCAGGGCGAGGCACAGCAGGTTGAAGGCGTAGCAGACGGCGATCGAGACAGGGTAGGGCAGGCCGCCCGGCGGCCCGGGCTGGAAGGGGAGGGGGCTGGCGGCCAGCGCAGTGGCCGCGAGCAAGGGGCCCGCTCCCCCCGGGCCGCCGACAAGGCCGGCGGTCGTGGCGGCGGCGAGGCCGGCGTCGCGGTCAGGCGGGTCGGCGAGGGGGACCATGAGGACGGCGTAGGTCGGGGGGTAGCAGTAGTGCCAGCGGTTGTCGCAGGTGACGCGGTAGAGGTCGTGCCCGCCCGCCTTGACCGCCCAGCCGGCGCGCAGGTAGACGCCCGTGTCCCCCATGCGGCGCTTGAGGAAGGCGGAGCGCTGGAGCACCAGCGCGCCGAAGCCGGCGAAGGCGAGGAAGAGGGCGAGCAGCCCCGCTTTTTCGAGCCTCGACAGCGGACGCGCGAGGAAACTGATGCGCACGGAAGCCTCCTTCGGTCGAGCAGGGTCAGGCAGCCGACACGTTGCGCGGGCCCCCCGGGCTCGCCCGGTCGGCGGAGGCAAGCCCCGCCGGTCGGTCGGCCGAGGGCAGCGCTTCCTTGAGCAGGTAGAGGGGTCGGCCCTTGACCTCCTCGTAAATCCGCCCGACGTACTCGCCGACGATCCCCAGCCCACAGAGGACCAGGCCCCCCACGACCAACACCGCGACGAGGATCGCCCCCACGCCCGCCGGGAACAGCGGTGCGCCGAGCAGGGCGGTCGCCAGCGCCGCAGCCCCGACGAGCGGGCCGAGCAGGCCTACAACCAGGCCGGCCAGCAGCGACAGCCGCAGCGGCACTTTGGAGAACGACAGCATGCCATCGCAGGCGAGCTTCAGGAGGGGCCCCAGCGTGAACTTCGAGACGCCGCCGCCCCGACTGGCTACCTGAAACAGGACCGTCGTGGCCGGGAAGCCCAGCCAGCTCACCATGCTGCGCAGAAAGCGATGGGTCTCGCGAAGGGAGAGCAGGCCATCGACCGCCTTGCGGGACATCAGACGATAGTCGGAGGCGTCGGTCGAGACCTCGCTGTCGCTGAGCCAGCGCATCAACCGGTGGAAGGCCTGAGAAGTCAGTCGCTTGAACGGCCCAAGCTGGGGGTCGTCCTGGCGGAGGGTGAAGACGATGTCGTGGCCCTCGCGCCAGCGCTCGAGCAGGGTGGGGATGAGGGCGGGGGGGTGTTGCAGATCGGTGTCCAGGGTGATGACGACGTCGCCGCGAGCGTGTTCCAGCCCGGCGGTCAAGGCGGCCTCTTTGCCGAAGTTTCGGCTCAGCGACAGGTAGCGGGCTCGGTGGTCCTGCTTCGCGAGCTCCCGCAGCACCTCGAGGGTCCCGTCGCGCGAGCCGTCATCGACGTACACGATCTCGATGCTGTATTCGGGGCCCAGCGTGTCGAGCACGGCGCACAACTCGGCGTGGAAGGCGGGGAGGACCTCCTTCTCTTCGTACGCCGGGCAGACGATGCTCAGCTTGCGCGGGGGCGAAGTCATTGGCCTCTCCTCTTCAAAAGGATGCAGGATGCAGGATGAATCGAGAGGCCGCTCTGTCCGGTTCATCCTTCATCCTTCCAAAGCGGCGCTCGGTGCGGCCAGGACGTTCGACGCGCTGGCGAGGGCCCCCGCCAGGAGGTAGCTCCCTGCCAGCAAGAGCACCGCAAGGGGGTGCAGGGCGAGGGCATGGAAGCGCGGTGCGTGCGGCGTAAGGCCGGACAGGACGCACAGCAAAAGCAGGCCCGCCGCCGTCTGAACCAAAGCCCTCGGCGCCGGGCTGCGCTCCTGTCCGGCGCGGAAGAGCCACCACGCCAGGGCGGGGCCCAGCAGAGCGTAGGTGGACGACTCCGTGGCGGGCCCGCACGCCATCATCCAGCAGGTGCCGAGCACGAACACGATCTCCAGCACGCGCCGGCTCGACCACCCGCGCCAGCGGCCGAGGGCCACCACGGCGGCACAGCCCGCTCCCGCCAGCACCTGAACGGCCTGGTAGGCGGGGGCGCTGATCGGCACCTGCCAGACCCGCAGGAGCAGCCAGAGGTCGCGGTAGGCCACGTGACTGGGCCAGTGGCGGCGTGCCTCGTTGTGTCGCAGCCCCTCGTAATAGTTCAGGTACTGCTGGGCGACGTACTCGGGCCCCTGAAGCAGGAAGGGCAGGGCAGCGACGACGGCCAGGCCGAAGAGCAGGGGCGCGGCGAAGCGTCGCGGGTAAGCGGCCAGGATCAGCAGGCCCACCGCGAGCGGATAGCCCTTCAGGGCGACGGCGAAGGCCACGCAGAGGCCCGCCACCCAGAAGCGCTCCCGGGCGACCGCCGCAAGCGCTGCGAGGAGCAAGGCGGCCAGCAGCAGGTTCGACTGGGCGTTGTTGAGGTTGTTCAGAGACAGTGGGACGAGGAGAAGGTAGAGCAGTCCTCGTTGCCGAGGCGTCGTATGCATGGGGGCGGCGCTGCGAAGCCACCAGGCGAAGGCGCCAAGAACGGCCGCGGCGTTGCCCAGGCGCCAAAGCACGTTGCCCAGCCTCTCGGGGAGGTAGTACCAGGGCGCCAGCAAGGCGGTCACAGGGGGGGCGTAGCGGTACGAACTCAAGTGGGGGCCCTGGGGCGTGTCGTAGGCGTTGGCCCCGGCGACCCAGTTCCCGCCGGCCGCAGCCCAGGTCGCGTACAGTGAGCGCCTGTGCGGGTCGATCGCGCTGCGCGCGCACACCGCGAGCAACGCGAGGGCCCAGACCATCACGGCAACCTTGACGAGGCTATCCGAGGCCATCCCGGGCGCGCGCCGGACGATGCGAGAAGGGGCCTGGAAAGAGAGGGGCCCGCCCCCCCCTATTGCCGCCCTCCGCAGGGAGAGCCGACCGTGGAAGGCTGGCCTCTCCAAGGCGGGCGACCAGCTTGGGAGGACGTCAGGCCGCATAGGAGTGCCTCGCGGGACAGAGGCGGGCGAGCAAGCCGGACGGTCGGACGAGGGCGAAGCCGGCCTCCTTGCACGCCTCCAGGAAGGCGGGCTGGCGGAGCAGGCGCTCCTCGTCGATCCGGCGCTGGAGGAGGCCGTCGTCCGCGGTGCAGTCGCGGCCAACGAGCGACTCGTCGTAATGGCCGGGGTGGCAGATCAACTCGACCTCGCGGCCCGGGACGCGGTGCAGGATGCGGGCGAAAAATCGATCGTCGCTCACCCAGAGGGGGTCGGTGATGCCGGCCAGCCAGTCGGCGCCGGGGAAGCCGGCCCGCCGTTGCCGGGACGCCTCCACCCGGCCCAGGAGGGTGAGCCCGAAGCGCTTGATGCGTGCCCCCGGGACGGTCGCGAGCAGCGACCACGGCTCGCGCACCCGGCGCAGGTAGGGGACCACAGGCCCCTCGGCGAGGATGCGGCGCAGGCAAGCGCCCACGGGAGGGAACAGGCTGGTGTGCTGGTGCGAGTTGACGACGGCGGGGGGGTGGCCGACCATCTCGAGGAACCGCCCGTACTGCGCTCGCAGTTCTCTTTCGATCTCGGTGCGGCGGATGAGCCCGAGGGCGAGGCGCGTGAGGAACTTGCCCAGCGGCCAGAGGTTGCCGTCGGGGCCGACCAGGCTCCGCACGCGCCCCGCCGGGGCGACCGGCGCGTCCAGGGTGAGGCAGGGATGCCAGCCGAGGTCGGCGGGCGGTTGGGCCTTCTGCCAGGCACGGACGGACTCCTCGGCGTCGGGCGCGTTCACCAGCAAGACGGTGCCGGTCACGGCCCCGTGCTGAGCCAGTTCCAGGATGGCGCGGGAGGTCTCGCGGCCGATTCCATAGTCGTCGGCGATGACGCAAAGGGAGCGGGTCGCTGGCATGGACGGCTCATTCCTCCTGGCGCGGGCTCGGGCAGCTCGGTCCCTCAAGCGGGCGTGAGGGGCTGGGCCACCCACACCTATCAGGAGGCGTTCGCGAGGCCTGCCTGCTCCGACAACCGTAGGGGGCGCGATTTCAACCAATCGCGTTGCGGAAGTAAAGGCCAACAGCCGGAGGACGGGGGCGACGTGGCCTGCGGCGCAGGAAGGAGGGTTTGGGAAAGGCCTGGCGGTTCCGCGCCGCCCCGCCAACCCACCCTCCGCAACTTCCCTGGCTGTCCGTTTCACTCCTTGCTTATCGGAGTTTGACCCGGTCGCGGATGGGGCTTGCGCCAACGGTCCCCTCACGTTCTCCGGCCCCGATGCCGATAGAGAAGGAATGATCCGCACACCTTGCCCCAAGTGCCGCCGAGGCGCGCCCGGGCTGGGAGCGGCAAGAGAGGAGGGCCCCATGCGTCGCTTCGTCCTGGTGCTGGCGGGTGGTCTGGCTGCGTTCCCGGCGCGTGCCCAGCCGCCCGCCCCGCTCGTCAGCCCCACCCTTGGCGATCGGCGGACGGGCACCCCCTCGCCTTCCCCTCTGTCGCCGTCGGCACCAATCCTCGTTGGTCCGCGCTCGGCCTTCAGCGACCGACCCGCCCCGGTGCCGACCTCCGGGCCGCGGGGCGTCGCTGCGCCCCCTTCCAGCGCGAGCGCGGAGGGGCCGGCGCTGGCCGAGAACCTGCGCAACTTCGACCCCGATGCCGTGCGGCTCCAGTGGTCGAGCCATCACTGGCAGTTGAGCGCGGGGGGCCAGGTGCTCAAGGACTTCGGGCCGCGCGAGCAGGAGGCGCGCCAGGCGCTACGCTTGATCCGGTCGTTGCACCTCAGTCAGTACGGCATCGTCGGCGGAGTGGGGCCCGTCATGGAATACTGGTTGGTGGACGGCCAGGCGCCGCACGCCTTCGCGCCGGGGCTGCGCATCCTGCCCCTGGTGCCCGCCGGGCTGCGCGTCGAGCAGGTCCAGGGTCAATGGTGCTTGCGCGATGCGCAGCGGGTGCTGTTCAACTTCGGGCAGCAGGCGGCCGAGGCCCAGCAGGCGCTGGCGGTGGTCCGCAAGTACGGCTTCACCCAGATCGGCGTGCTCGGGCCCGGCGCGCCGGCGATGATGGTCTTCCTGGGGCGGTCGGGCGTCAACCCGCAGGCGGGCTTGCCCGGCACCCAGGGGCCCGGCGCCACGCCCAGCCGGCGCCTGGAGGCCCCCCACTTCCCGCGCCAGTCGCGCGCGCCGGAGCTCCCGAAGGAGGCGAACGGCAACTCGGGGGGCCCAAAGCTCGATGGCCTGGTGACGCCGGCCCTCCAACCGCTGGCGACGCCGGGGCACGGCCTGGCGCACGCGAACGAGAGGGACGAGCAGGGGGCCGCCTGGCGCGGCGAACCGCACTTCGGGCATTCCCTGGGCGGGGCCCAGAAGGTCGGGGCCAGCGCCGAGCGCACGCCGTTCGACTGGCGACGGGTCGATCTGCGCCAGGAGAACGGCGACTGGAAGCTGGCGTCGGGCTCGGTGGTCCTGGCGAGCTTCGGCACCAACCAACACGAGGCGCGGCTGGCGCTGTCGGCCGTGCGCCATTACCGGTTCACGGAACAGTGGCATCTCGGGAGCTTCTCCTATTACCTGACCAATGGGCAGGCGCCGCGCGGCGTGATGCTCGGCGCGGCCGCGCAGACGTTTCAGCCCGACGCCCTCGCAGTCAAGCAGGTCAAGGGGCGCTACGCGCTGTGTGCCGGCGAGCAGTTGGTGGCGCAGTTCGGCAGCACGCCCGACGAGGCGCGGCAGTTACTGGAGGTCATCAAGCGCAATCGCTTCGACCGCCTGTGCCGGCTGGGGGAGGCCCCGGGGCAGGGGATGACCTACTTCGTGCGATCGCGCTGAGTTCGTCCTTCGTGCTTCGTGCTTAGTGCTTACCAAAGACAGACGACAGCGTGGGCCCTCTTTGCCAAGCACTAAGCACGAAGGACCAAGGGCTCGCGAAGCGCAAATTGCCTCAACTTCGCCACCCTCCACGGCCGATCTATTCTTCGCAACCATGCTTTGCGCGGAGGGTCGGCGATGAGGAAGCAACTTTGCGGTTGGTGGCTCTCTCGACTCTGGGTGGAAAGGTGGGCGATCGTCCTGTGGGCGGTGGCGCTCGTCGTCATCGGGGCCCGCCTGTGGGTGCTGGGGCCTGGCGAACGCACCCTGTTCCCGGTCTATCAAACCGGGGGCCGCAACTGGGTGCAAGGGGCAGACCTCTACCCCACAGAGGTCCTCGGGGCGGGGCACGGCCTCTACCGCTACAGCCCGGCGGTGGCCGTCGGCTTCGTGCCCTTTAGTCCGCTGCCACAGAAGGTCGCCGATTCCCTCTGGCGAGCGATCCTGGTCGCGGCGCTGCTGTGCGGGGCCCTGGGGATGGCCCGCGCGGTCGGCATCGTTGCCTCGCGCAGGCCACTCGGGCGAGGCCGGGCGGCGCTGCTGCTCCTCCTGCTGCTCCCGGCGGCGGCCTACCTGGGCAACGGTCAGGCCAACGCCATGGTAATCGGACTGGTACTCGGGGCCTTTGCGGCGGCTGGCAAGCGGCGCTGGAACGTGGCCGCGGTCTGCATGGCCTGCGCCGCTCTCTTGAAGGTGTATCCGATCGCGGCCGGCCTGCTGCTCGCCGTGCTCCATCCGCGCCGCTTCGGCCTGCGGTTCTTGCTCGCTCTGGCGGTCGGGCTGGCGCTGCCCTTCGCGTGCCAGGAGCCCGCTTACGTGCTGCGCCAGTACCAGCTCTGGTTCCGCTACGCGGCGCGGGAAGACCGCTCCGGCTGGAGCCTGGAATGCACCAACATCGACCTGCAACTGCTCTTCCGCGTCTGGGCGACGCCGATCCCCCTCCATGCCTACCGGCTGATCGAGGTGGCGGCTGGCCTGGCGTTCGCCGCCATCTGCTGGGTCGCGCGGGCGAGACGATCCGAGCAGCGGTCGCTGACGCTGGCCCTCGGCCTCGGATGCACGTGGATGACGGTCCTGGGGCCGGCCAGCGAGGCGGCGACGTACCTGATCCTCCTCCCGTGCGTGGCGCTGGGCGTGCTTTCGACCTGGGGCCGGCGCGCGGAGGGCCCCGATGAACCGCACGAGCTATCCGTCGTGCCGTGCGAGTCATGCCTCGAAGGGACCGTGTCGAGGCGCCCGCGCATCGTCCCTCCACTCGTGCGGGGCCTGATGCTGGCGAGTTACGCATTGTTCTTCTCCGTGCAACTCATGGGGTGTGTGGGGCCGTGGTACAGCCCCTACCGCCTCCTGGGGCCTCAGCCGATCGCCGGCCTGGTGTTCCTGGCGGGCCTGCTGCTGCAAACGTGGGGAGAGGCGCCGGCGGTCGCCCGGAGGGAGGCCCCGCCGGCCTCTCGGATTCAGGATGGTGTCAGGGAAGGGCGGAAGCGCACCGCGTAGGAGCGTGCGTCTGGTATCTGCCCGACGAGTCAGTGGTCCTCGGTCCCGCCCTTGCGCTCGAGGTACTCGAAGCTGATCGCCTTGAGCACCACGCGGTCGAACAGGTTCGTCGGGGTTGTGACTGCTCGCTCGCGCACCGGCGCGATCACGATGCCCTCGCGGCCCTTGAACTTGCCTGCCTTGTCCGGGGCGCACAGGGTCGTTGGCCCGGAGACGTGTTCCTCGACCTTCTCCTTGCGGAACGGGCCTCGGTAGAGGACGGGCACCGCCTCGACGCCGAACCTCGCGAACAGCGCCGTCTTCGCGTCGAAATCGACGTACTTGCCATCGACGCTCAGGTCGAACGCCCGGAAGCCGAACCGGCCGTTCTCCAGGCCGTACCACGTGTCCTGCACGCCACAGCCGTAGACCTCGCCGAACAGCACCACACTTTTCGGGCCCGGCTCCTGCGCCACGTGGCGCAGGAGCGCGCGCACCGGCTCGGTAAGCACTTCCCAGAACTGCGAGCGGCGGCCCTTGGCGTCGAGTTCTTTGCGGCGCTGGCCGTGGCTGCCGGCCATGAAGGTCCAGCCGCCTTCGACGCCCGGCGTCGCGATCAGGCCGAGCCGGCAGTTCTTGCCGTGGATCTTCTCCGTGAACACCACCTCCTCGCCCTCGGGAATGAGGTCGGGGAAGTTGCGGTAGTTCTCGATTGCGGTGTAGGCGTGGAACGCCGGGTGCGGTCGCTCGGCCTCGCCGTCGATGCTCTCCGGCGGCGGCTCCCACTTGGTGATCCCGTAGCGCGCGGCCACGTCGTCGCCCACCTCGAGCGCCGGGCCCTCCGGGCGCAGGATGAGCCCGTAGGACGGCTCGCCGCGCAGCCGGGCCACGCGCACCCGCCCGCCGGGGGCGCGCACGCCGTCGGCGTTCTTGGCGAGCGGAGAGAGATACCTGGTGACCTTGAGCCGGTCGGCCAGCTCGGGAGGGAGGACGGCGTCGGGCGGGACGTAGACGCAGCGGTCGCCCGGCTCGAACTGGTTGCGGCCGGTCTCCTGGTCTCGGCCCGCGCAGACGCGCCAGCCCTTCACGGTGCAGATGCACATGCGGTCGGCGTTCGGGTGCAGAAGGACTTCTTCCACGCGGCAAACTTCAACGATCAAGCTCGACATTGCCACGGTCCTCGGGAGCGGCTTGTCACTCCAAACGAGGACAGCGACAGCGGCGGCGCGGTTCGGGGCCGGAACGGGTGGGCCCTGGGTGTTGCTCACGACACCGCCGCGGGCTCCTTCACGTCGCTCACGGCGGCTAGCGGGGAAGGTTCGCGCGGCGGGGCCTCGGTCGCGCGGATGCGGTCGCCGGCGGCCTTGCGAAGGGCGATGCGGTTGATGACCTGCAAGAACGCCAGGGCGCTGGCCTCGATGATGTCGGTGCTGACGGACCGGCCGCTCAGCGCCTTGCCGTTGTACTCGACCTCGACGTGGGCCTCGCCCTGAGCGTCCTCGCCGACCGACACGCTTCGCACGCGGTAGTTCGTCAGCGTCACCTCGATGCCCGTGATGCGCTCGATCGCCTTGAAGACGGCATCGACCGGCCCATCTCCCAGGGCCGCATCGCGCAGGATGGTGCCATCCTGGTGCCACAGGCAGACCGCGGCCGAGGGGATGGTGGCGGAGCCGGCGTTGCAGGTGACGGCCTCCAGCACCCACACCGCGGGCCCGGAGTGGATCTGCGCCTCGGCGAGGGCCTCGACGTCGGCGTCGTAAATGATCTTCTTGCGGTCGGCCAACGTCTTGAAGCCCTCGAAGACCTTGTTGAGTTGCTCCTCGCTCAGGTGGTAGCCCAGGTCGAGGACGCGCTGCCGCAGGGCGTGCCGGCCGCTGTGCTTGCCCAGCACCAGCTCCGTCTGCGGCAGGCCGACGTCCTCGGGGAGCATGATCTCGTAGGTGGAGCGGTCCTTGAGCATGCCGTCCTGGTGGATCCCCGCCTCGTGTGCGAAGGCGTTTTGCCCGACGATCGCCTTGTTGCGCTGGACCTGGATGCCGGTCACGTGCGACACCAGCCGGCTCGTAGGGTAGAGCCGGCGCGTCTGGATGTTCGTCGTGAGCTTGAAGTAGTCGGCCCGGGTGCGGAGGGCCATCACGACCTCTTCGAGGGCACAGTTGCCGGCGCGCTCGCCCAGGCCGTTGATCGTGCATTCGATCTGGCGGGCGCCGACCTCGACGGCCGCCAGGCTGTTGGCGACGGCCATGCCGAGGTCGTTGTGGCAGTGGACGCTCAGGACGACCTTTTCGATGCCGCGCACGTGCTTCTTGAGGTGGGTGATGGCGGCGGCGTACTGGCTGGGGACGGCATAGCCGACGGTGTCGGGGATGTTGAGGGTGGTGGCGCCGGCCTCGATGGCGCGCTCGACGACCTCGGCGAGGAAGTCGAGCTCGGTGCGGGCGGCGTCCTCGGGCGAGAACTCGACGTCGTCGCAGAGGGCCTTGGCCCGCTTGACGCCCTCGACGGCCCGGCGCACGATCTCCGTCTTGACCATCTTGAGCTTGAGCTCGCGATTGATGGCGCTGGTGGCGAGGAAGACGTGGATGCGCGGCCGGGGGCAGTCGTGGACCGCCTTGCCGGCGCGGTCGATGTCGTCGGGGTTGCAGCGCGCCAGCCCACAGATGATGGGGCCCTCGACCTCGCGGGCGATGGCCTGTACCGACTCGAAGTCGCCGGGCGAGGCGATGGGGAAGCCTGCCTCGATGACGTCTACGCCGAGGTCCTTGAGCGCATGCGCGACCTGGAGCTTCTCGGCGAGCGTCATGCTGGCGCCCGGCGACTGTTCACCATCCCTCAAAGTCGTATCAAATATGATCAATCGTTCAGTAGCAGGGGCTTGCATGGTCATCGCTTTCAGCTTTCCTCAGATGCGGTGCGGTTGGCGGCCCGTGGAGAAGGCCGGGCCTTTGCTCCCCCTCCCTGAGGGTGGTATCACTTCAATGCGGCCACGGGCCGCCGACCGCACCTGAACCAAACATGGGCGTCCGCGTCGGAACAACGAAAACGGCCCTGGGACTATGAAGGCCCCAGGGCCGCGGTCAGCTCGCGTTGGCAGGATGCTGATGGCGCGCCTAGGGACTGTCTCCGGTCAGGAGAAGCAAGTCGAGCAGCGGTAGCAGCAGGTCCGGCGTCATGGGGGGTGAAAGTTGGGGGAAAATCGGGCCCCGATCACCACACTTCCCTGGCAGTGTAGAGGACGGCGCTCCACTTGGCAATGGAATTTTGGCGGCGAGCGCTCGAAATGATGCAATCTCTATTCTTCATGGGGGCGAGGGTCGGAGGCGGAGCAACGCACAGGTCGCCCGGTAGGCCGATTCGAGATCGACGGGCACGGAGAGCTCGGGGGCAAGCCAGAGGGGCAGCCTGGGTAGAACGGCGCCCACGGCGAGGGCCTCGGGCCAGGCCTCGAAGCGAGAGGCGCCTTCCGCCGTGGCGGTGCGGTACGCCACCGCGTAGAGGTTCGTTGGGGAGCGCCAGGGGGCGCCGTTGCCGAGGTCCAGGGCGCGCAGCAACTCCTCGTGCATGTTGGCATGGCGGTCGGTCACGACGTCGATTACCACGACGCCCGCCGCCAGTTGGAGATAGCTGGCGCACTTGACGGCGAACGCGCGGCGCTGGCTCGGCCGGTCCTTGTTCGAGGGGCTGACGAGCTCGATCGCCCCGCGCAGTCGAGGGCCGTCCTCGTCCGCGAATACCTGGACCTCGACCGTATCGACGTGGGTGAAATCGATGGGAAGGGTGACAGGCGGCGCGGGGGGCGCCCAGGCCAGAACGCCTCCCCCCCCTTCTTCGGGGGACGATTGGCCCAGGGTGGCAACGTCGATCTCGAAAGACCCACCCAGGTCGATGTTGGGAATGGCCCAGAAGCGCTCCGGCAACACGCCCTCGTTGAGTTGGCGCGTGAGGCTGGTGGCCCAGGCGCTGTGGAAGCCTCGCCAGGGGTGGGTGATGCTGAACGGGGGGACGAAGTGATTCAGGAGCGGCATCGCGGTCTCTCGTTCGCCGGCCCTTCTCGGGCGAGGTCGTTACTCCGGGGCGTCGGGATCGACCCCGAGGGCACGCAGCCGAGCGGCCAGGCGCTCCGCTCGTTCGTGCTCGGCGTCGGCCCGTTCGTGTTCGGCGTCGGCGCGAGCGCTCTCGCCCACCGCGCGCTCCTCGCTGGTGGGCAGCAACAGCCCGTGGTGGTCCCAGCAGCGCAACCAGGGCAGCTCCTGGTTCTGGTAGCGGTCTCGCCAGATGCCCAGTTCGATGCCGAGCGGCTCGATCGGGAAGCGCTTGCGGCGGTTGGGCTTGATGCGCTGGTAACGTCGATCGACGAGCCGGTAGAGCTCCACCCGGCCGGGATCGACCTCGTAGATGGCGTAGAAGTCGGCGCGGATGGCGCGCTCGTAGACCCAGAACTTGCCCGTTCGCGGCGTGCGGTCGCGCTCCTCTTCACCATCGCCCGTGGCAAATTCGGCGATGAGGAAGGGGGCGATGAGTTCCTGCCACAGGACGTACGAGCGCCGGACCTCGCCGTTCAGTAGGGGCGAGACGTCGGGGACGTAGAACCAATCGGGGGCCTTGCAGCCGTCCAGCGGCCGGGGGGCGCTGCGGAAGTAGATGCCCGAGTCTTGCCCGATCGCATATTGGCCGTCCGGGTGGCGCCGGTCGAGCACCGGGCGGAGCGTGTCGGTCAGCAGCATTGCCTGAGGATGTTCGGCGAAGTTTCGCACGATCGCGCCGTCCGTCTCGGGAAGTTGTTTGTGGTCGGGCAGTTCCTGCCCTTCCATCGGTCCCGGAGCCAGGGTGGCCATTTCTCCCTCCGCGGTCGCTGTTCTACGGGCAACGGCGCCCTTTTGCCAAGGCTGCTTCATGCTGTCCCATCGCTGGTCGAGCGTCAAGACCAGCCACGTCCTTCCACCTGCCAGATTGCCCCTCACGACCTGCCTCAACGGTCACCCTCGCCGCGTCTCGGTCCTTCCGTTTACCTTCTCTCTCACACAACCTCTTCCTGGTCAACTGTTTATGACAGTTGCTCCCGGCGCTGGCTTTGGCACCGCGATTGCCTCTTTCCCACTCGACCAATCCGAAACACCTATCTGCCTAGAATACCGATAGAGGGCCGTTCAACCGCTCGCCCCGGCCCTGAGTGAAGGAGGGCCCTTGATGGACATGAACCGTTTCACCGAAAAAGCCCAGGAGGCTATCCTCGCTGCCCAGCGCCTCGCCGCGCGCAAGGGGCAGCAGCAGTTCGACGGCGAACACCTGTTGCTGGCCTTGCTCGACCAGGACCAGGGGCTTGCATCCGCCATCCTCTCCAAGGCGGGGGTGGGCGTCGAGGCCCTGCGCCAGCGCGCCATCCAGGAGATCGACCGCTTGCCGCGTGTCAGCGGCGCCGACGACCAGCCTCGCCCAGGTCCGCGCTTCAACCGCGTGGTCATGAAGGCCGAGGAGGAGGCGAAGGAGATGAAGGACTCCTTCGTCTCCGTCGAGCACCTCGTCCTCGCCCTGATCGACGAGGTCGGCACCGTCGGCCGGATGCTCAAGGACGCGGGGGCCACCCGCGCCATCGTCGAGGAGGCGGTGCGCGGCGTGCGCGGTAGCCAGCGCGTGACGACGCAGAGCCCTGAATCGACCTACCAGGCGCTCGAGCGCTACGGGCGCGAGCTGACCGCCCTCGCCCGGGAGGGCAAGCTCGACCCCGTCATCGGGCGCGACGAAGAAGTTCGCCGGGTCATCCAGGTGCTGTCGCGCCGTACCAAGAACAACCCCGTGCTGATCGGCGAGCCGGGCGTCGGCAAGACCGCCATCGTCGAGGGCCTGGCCCAGCGCATCGCGCGCGGCGACGTGCCGGAGGGGCTGAAGGACCGCCACATCGTCGCCCTCGACATGGGCGCGTTGATCGCGGGGGCCAAGTATCGCGGGGAGTTCGAGGAGCGCCTCAAGGCGGTGCTGAAGGAGGTGCAGGAGTCGGCGGGGCAGATCATCCTGTTCATCGACGAACTGCACACGGTCGTCGGCGCCGGCAAGGCCGAGGGCGCCATGGACGCCGGCAACCTGCTCAAGCCGATGCTGGCGCGCGGCGAGTTGCACTGCATCGGCGCCACGACCCTCGACGAGTACCGCAAGCACATCGAGAAGGATGCTGCCCTGGAGCGGCGCTTCCAGCCGGTGTTCGTCGATCAGCCCAACGTCGAGGACACCATCTCCATTCTGCGCGGGCTGAAGTCGCGCTACGAGGCGCACCACAAGGTCACGATCAAGGACTCGGCCCTGGTGGCCGCCGCGGTACTGTCGAATCGCTACATCTCGGATCGCTTTTTGCCCGACAAGGCCATCGACCTCGTGGACGAGGCGGCCGCCAAGCTGCGCACCGAGATAGACTCCGTGCCCGTGGAGCTCGACGAGGTACAGCGGCGCGTCATGCAACTGGAGATCGAAAAGGTCTCGCTGTCCCGGGAGAAGGACGCTCCCTCCAAAGACCGCTTGCAGAAGGTGGACAAGGAACTAGCAGACCTCAAGGAGAAGGCGGGGACGCTCCGCAGTCAGTGGGAGGAGGAGAAGAAGGACACGCAACGGCTGGCTCGGCTCCGCGAGCAACTCGACGCACTGCGCAAAGAGCTGGACGACGCCAAGGCCCGCTACGACTGGGAGACGGCGAACCGCCTTCAGTATGGGCAGGTCCCGGAGTTGGAGCGCGAGCTCAAGGTGCTCGAGGTGGCCCCGGCGGTGAGCGGGAAGGCCCAGCTCGTCAAACAGGAGGTGGACGAAGAGGACATCGCCTCGATCGTGAGCCGGTGGACCGGCATCCCCGTGTCGAAACTGCTCGGCGGCGAGGTGCAGAAGCTGTTGCGCCTGGAGGACAACCTGCACGAGCGCGTGATCGGCCAGGACGAGGCGGTGACGGCCGTGGCCCAGGCGGTGGTGCGGGCGCGCTCGGGGCTGAAGGACCCCAACCGGCCGATCGGCTCGTTCATCTTCCTGGGCCCGACGGGAGTGGGCAAGACGGAGCTGGCACGGGCCCTGGCCGGGTTTCTCTTCGACGACGAGAAGGCGATGGTGCGGATCGACATGTCGGAGTACCAGGAGAAGCATACGGTGGCCCGACTGCTCGGCGCCCCGCCCGGCTACGTCGGCTACGAGGAGGGCGGGCAGCTCACCGAGTCTGTGCGCCGCCGCCCGTACTGCGTCCTGCTGTTCGACGAGATCGAGAAGGCCCACCCCGACGTCTTCAACGTGCTGCTCCAGTTGCTCGACGACGGGCGCCTGACGGACGGGCAGGGACGGACCGTCGATTTCAAGAACACCATCGTCATCATGACGAGCAACATCGGCAGCCAACGCATTCTCCAGTACCAGGGCTCGTACGTGGGCGAGGTCTTCGACCGCATGAAGGTGGCAGTGCTCGACGAGATGCGCAAGGCGTTTCGGCCGGAGTTCCTCAACCGCGTGGACGAGATCATCGTTTTCCACGCGCTGAGCGTGGAGCACCTGAAGAAGATCGTGGACATTCAGCTCGGGCACCTGCGGCAACGGCTCGCCGACCGGCACATCGCGCTGGAGCTGGACGATGCGGCCCGCGAACACCTGGTGCGCGTCGGGCACGAGCCGGCCTACGGGGCCCGGCCGTTGAAGCGGACGATTCAGCGCGAAATCGAGACGCCCCTGGCCCGGCTGTTGCTCGAAGGAAAGGTGCGCGACGGGCAGCACGTGCGCGTCGGCTTCGACTCCAAGAAGGCCGCGCTGACGTTCGACCCGCAACAGCCCGCCGTGCCGGCCGGGGCGCTGAGTTAAAGGAGGTTCGAGCCATGTCTCGGGACCTGATTCGCGTGATGCACGCCCTGTTCCTGCCGTACGCGCGGGAACAGGAGGGAGCGTACCGGGAGGCGCCCTGGCGCCCCCCCACCGACGTCCTGCGCACTCCGGACGGCTGGCTGGTCAAGTTCGAGCTGGCCGGCGTACAGGCCGAGGACGTCGACCTCGAAGTGCTGGGCGGCCGGCTTGCCCTGCGCGGCGTGCGCCGCGACCGGAGCGCGCCTTCCGGGGCCGTATACTACCAGATGGAGATCGCCTACAGCCGATTCGAGCGCAGCCTGGAGTTGCCGTGTGACCTGAGGCGCGCGGAGATCAAGACCGAGTACCGCGACGGGCTGCTGCTGGTTTGCATCCACTCCCCAACGGAACGAGAAGAGGAGGGCCGATCGTGACTGCCCCCGAAAATAACCTGCCCGCGAGCGGAGTGCGCACGCTGCCGGTGCTATCGCTGAAGAACACCGTCCTGTTCCCCGGCCTGTTCATGCCCCTGTCGGTCGGCCGACCGCACTCGCTGGCCGCCGTCGAGGCGGCGCTGACGGCCGAGGAGAAGACCTTCGTTGTCGTCGCCCAGAGAGAGGCCGACGCCGATAAACCGACGCTCGATCAACTCTACGAAGTGGGCACGCGCTGCGTCGTCAAGAAGATGGCGCGCGGCAACGCCAACGGCGAGGAGATCGTCGAACTGATCGTGCAAGGCATCGAGCGCGTGCGCCTCCTGGGTGCCGAGCAGACCGAGCCGTACCTGAAGGCGCGCGTCGAGGTCGTGCCTTTGCCGGAGGACGGCGGGACCGAGGTCGAAGCGCTGCACGGCGCCGTCGCCGAGATGGCGGCGCGCGTCTTGGAGATGGCCAACGTCCAGGCCCCGCTGAACGTGCAGCAACTGGCGATGCAGGCGCAAGACCCGTTGCGCTTCGCCTTCCTGCTCGGCTCGATGCTCAGCCTCGACGTGGCCAAGGAGCAAGCGCTCCTGGAGGCGGGAACGCGCGCCGAGGCGCTGCGCCTGCTGCACGGCTACCTGAGCCACGAGGCCCAGGTTCTCGAGCTGCGCAAGCAGATCGCCAGCCAGGTCGAGTCGGAGATGTCCAAGCAGCAGCGCGAGTACGTGCTGCGCCAGCAGATGCAGGCCATCCGCGAAGAGCTGGGAGAGAAAGGGCCCGAAAAGGCGGAGGCGGAGGAGTTGCGCGAGCGCCTCGCCAAGGCCGACCTGCCCGAGGAGGTGCGCAAGGAGGCGGAGCGCGAGCTGAACCGGCTGGAACGGCTGCCGGCCGCGGCCCCAGACCATCAGGTCATTCGCTCCTACCTGGAGCTGTTGTTCGAGTTGCCCTGGAAGAAGGCGAGCGCGGAGCACATCGACCTGACGCATGCCAGGGAGGTGCTCGACCAGGACCACTACGGGCTGGAAGAGGTGAAGGAGCGCATCCTGGAAGTCCTGGCGGTGTTGAAACTCAACCCGAAGGCAAATGCCCCGATCCTGTGCCTGGTGGGCCCTCCGGGGGTCGGCAAGACGTCGGTGGGCCAGTCGATCGCTCGGGCCCTGGGCCGCAAGTTCGAGCGCCTGAGCCTGGGTGGGATGTCGGACGAGGCGGAACTGCGCGGCCATCGGCGCACCTACGTCGGCGCCATGCCGGGCCGGCTGATTCAGGCGCTGCGGCGGGCCGGGGTCAATAACCCGGTGGTGATGCTCGACGAGGTCGATAAGCTGGGGCGCGACTTCCGGGGCGACCCGGCCAGCGCGCTGCTAGAGGTGCTCGACCCGGCGCAGAACGGCACGTTCCGCGACAACTACCTCGACCTGCCGTTCGACCTGTCGAAGGTGCTGTTCATCACGACGGCCAACGACCTGGCCCCCGTCCCCCGGCCTTTGCTCGACCGCATGGAGGTGCTGCGCCTGTCGGGCTACTCCGAGGAGCAGAAGATGGAGATCGCCCGGCGCTACCTGCTGCCGCGCCGTCTCAAGGAGGCCGGGCTGCGAGGCGAGCAGCTCGACGTCCCGGACGAAGCGCTGCGGCGGATCATCACCCGCTACACCCGCGAGGCCGGGGTGCGCGAACTGGAGCGGGCCCTGGGCCGCGTGACGCGGAAGCTGGCGCGGCGCGTGGCCGAGGGGAAGGCCGATCGGTTGACGGTGACGCCGGACGACCTCCCCGACCTGCTGGGCCAGGAGCGCGTCCGCCCGGAGCGGGCGCGCAAGCAGCTCCCGGCGGGCGTCTCGACGGGCCTGGCCTGGACGGAGGCAGGCGGGGACGTGCTGTACGTGGAGGCGACGCTGCTGCACGGCGGGCGCGGGCTGCGCCTGACGGGCCAGCTCGGGGAGGTGATGAAGGAGTCGGCGCGGGCGGCGCGGTCGTTCGTCTGGGCGCACGCGGAGGCGCTGGGCATCGACCCGAAGCTGTTCCATCGGGCGGGGGCCCACGTCCACGTTCCCGCAGGTGCCGTCCCCAAGGACGGGCCGTCGGCGGGCGTGGCGATGGTGTCGGCGCTGGCGTCGATGTACACCGGCGTTCCGCTCCGGGCGGACGTGGCCATGACGGGCGAGATCACCCTGAGCGGGCTGGTGCTGCCAGTGGGCGGAATCAAGGAGAAGGTGCTGGCGGCGCGCCGCGCCGGCATCCGCCACGTCGTCTTGCCGAAGGACAACGAGGCCGACCTGCGCGAGCTCCCCGAGAACGTGCGGCAGGAGATGCGCTTCACGCTGGCGGAGCGCATCGAGGAGGCGCTCCAGGCGACGCTGCCGGAAGTCGGGGAGCGCTTGCAGAGCGCGCTGGCGGTGTGAAAGCGCGAAACGACAAGCAAGAGGGGGCCCCACCTGGGGCCCCAAACTCCAACCCCCTCGAACCATGTCCTACGACGACCGCTATCCCTGGCTCCCGCCCTCGGGCCCGCGGCCCCGGGCTCGCTCCTCGGTGCTGCCCTTGCTGCTGACGCTGCTGATGTTGTGCGCCCTGCTCGTCGGCGGGGGCCTCCTCGTGCGCTCTGTCTGGAAGCGGGCGGGCGGCGGCGACCGCGAACAATGGGCCGAGCCGCGGGCGGTCGCGCCGCGCGGCGACCTGTCGGAGCTGGAGAAGAGCCGGATCGCCGTCTACAAGCAGACGCGCCCCTCGGTCGTTCACATCACGACGCTGTCGGCGGCGCCCGGGCCCTATGGCTTTCGCAGCCAGCGCGTCGCCGCCACGGGCACCGGGTCGGGCTTCGTGTGGGACAAGGGCGGGCACGTCGTCACCAACTACCACGTGGTCGCCGGCGCCGAGGCCCTTCGCGTGACGCTCGCGGACCAGAAGACCTACAAGGCGACGGTGGTCGGGACCGCCCCCGACAAGGACATGGCCGTGGTGCGGATCGAGGCGCCGCAGGACAAGCTCGTGCCGATCCTCGTCGGCACGTCGGACGACTTGCAAGTGGGGCAGACGGTCTATGCGATCGGCAACCCGTTCGGGCTCGACCAGACGCTGACGACGGGTGTGGTGAGCGCGCTGGGCCGGGAGATCCTGTCGCGGGAGGAGGACCGCCCCATCAAGGGCGCCATCCAGACGGACGCCGCGATCAACCCCGGCAACTCCGGCGGCCCGTTGCTGGACTCCGCGGGGCGGCTGATCGGTGTGAACACGGCGATCTACAGCAAGTCGGGCTCGTCGTCGGGAATCGGCTTCGCCATCCCCGTCGATGAGGTGCGGCGGGTGGTGCCGGAGCTCATCAAACACGGGCGGATCACCCGGCCGGGCCTGGGCCTTGAGTTCCTGCCCGACCAGATCGCGGCGTCGGCGCGCCTGAAGGGGGCGGTGATCCGCGAGGTGAAGCCCGACGGGCCGGCGGAGAAGGCGGGGCTGCGGGGGCTCTACCGCGACGACGAGGGGAACATTCGCGTCGGCGACGTCGTGACCGGCATCGACGGGCAGGAGGTGCAGAAGGCCAAGGACGTGTTCGACGTGCTGGCGAAGCACAAAGTTGGCGATACGGTGCGGGTGGAGGTGCTGCGGGATCGGAGCCGGAAGGAGACGGTCGAGGTCACGCTCGGGCCGGCGGAGTAAGGATGGCGCTGCGGGGCTGGTTGAAGAGGGGGCGGCGCCCTTACTGGCCCTCGAGAGCGTCCTCGATGGTTACGAGTGCCAGGTAGAGGTGCTGGTCGTTGTCTTGGAGGGCGACGAAACCATACTTCTGGTAAAACGTCCTGGCCTGCTCGTCAATCGCTTCAACCTCAACGGCATGGGCCCCGAGTTGGGCGGCAAGACTGAGGCACCTCCGGAGCGCGTCCACGAGCAACCGTCGGCCGAGTCCCTGTCCCTGAGCCGCTTGGTCTACCGCGAGCCGGGCCAAGAGGATGGCCGGGACGGGATGGCGGGGCAATTTCTTCGCGGCCTTGGGAGGCAAGTTGTCGTAGGAAACGGCCCCGCAGGCCAGGGTGTAGTATCCTCGGACTATCTTCGCAGGCGGCTGGACGGCGACGTAGGTGCGCCCCAGTCGCCGCTTCTCGTACTGGCTGACGAGCGACCGGAGAAAGGTGTCGAGCGAGGCCTTCCCGCAGCAGAAGGCGTCGCGCTCATGCTCGGGGCCGAAGGGCTCGATCACCCACTCAGCCATGGGGCCCCTTCCCCTCCGCCATCGCCTTCTTGAGTGACTCGTTCACTGGCGGCGGGTTATCCAGCAAAGCGAGGAAGAGGTCGCGGTCGCAGTCCGAGAGCGGACGGGCAATCTCTTCAGAGAAGCGGAGCTCGTCCTCGGGAATGACCGGGGCCTTGCGGATGCGGAGCTCGGTATCGCTGACCTGCTCGATGATGATCGTGGTGTTGGCGAAGGCTTTCGGGAGGCTGACCCGGGCCTTGCCATCGGTCGTTCGGGTGAG
Source organism: Gemmatales bacterium (assembly GCA_038239195.1). Lineage (GTDB taxonomy): Bacteria > Planctomycetota > Planctomycetia > Gemmatales > Gemmataceae > JBBSEZ01. The sequence continues at coordinate 12,728 of JBBSEZ010000002.1, read as the reverse complement.
GGGTGGCATGGGGGCACCTGGGAATGGGCTGAACTATCAACACGATAGAAGAAAAGCGGTCGAGCGGTCAAGGAGGATGATCCCTCCCACACACACCTCCAACAGTCGAGGCTCTGGCCCGAGCATCGCTTCGATCACTTCCCTGTCGCTTTCAGCGCCACGCTGCCCTGCCATTCCTCGAGCAGCCGCCCGATGTTGCGGTAGGCGTAATCCAGGTTGGCCAGGTCGAGGGCCAGTTCGATCGCGCGCGGCAGTTCCCCGGCGTCGGCGTGCCCGATGGCCAGCGAGAACAGCAACTCCTTCCGAGCGGCCTTCTCTCCCTCGGGCATGCCTTTCAGGGCCTCTTCGAAGTTCCGCCTGGCCAGGGGCCAATTCCGGCGCGCCTTGAAGCAATGGCCGAGGTGCATCAGCGCCTTCCACTGCAACCGAGCCTCCGAGCGCGCCGCCTGCAGCTCGCAGATGGCTTCCTCGATCTGCCCGGCTCGCAGCAGGCGCACGCCGAGCTCGAAGCGATGGTTGTTGTCCGCCGAATCGTGCTTCACGCGCTGCCGATAGCAGGCCAGTTCGCGCGCGTTGATCTCCGCGCGAAGCTTCCCGCAGGCATTCTCCAGCTTCTCTTCGTGGGGCTCGGCCCGCAACTGTTCCTCGGCCCAGGCGAGAGACTGTCGCAACGGCTCGATTTCCAGGTCTGCCAGGGCAAGCGTCAGCTCGAACGCCTGTCCGGTCGCGCTCAGGCCCTGCTCGAGGATGGCGCGGGCCTCCCCGAGGTGCCCGTTGCGGCAATTCAGCGCGGCCAGTTGCAGGTAATGCTCCGGGTTGCTCGGGGTGGCGCCCAGACGTTCGCGGAGCGCTTTCTCCTCTCGGACGGCCCGTTTCTTGACCGGCGTCATCTTCTCGGGCGGGGGCGCCGGCGCGGCCGGCGACTTGGCGGCAACCGCGCCGGGCGCCTCCTTCGTCACCACGTCCTCGTACTTGGCCCGCGCGATGGTCTCGGTGGCCGACAGTTCTCGCGCCTTGTTCTGCGCCTCCGCGTCCTGCGGTGCGGCCTTGCGCACCAGCTCCCACAGTTGAATGGCCTGGAGGAAGTGCCCCTGCTCCTCCAGCAGGCGGGCCAGGGCCCGATTGATCTGGACGTCGTTGCCGTTCTTTTCGCGCGCCTGTTGCAGCACCCAGATGGCCATCAGCGGCAGGTCGAGGGCGGCCACGGCCTCCGCCATGCTCAACTGGGCGCCCTTGTCCCACGGGCCCCGCGACAGGATCGCCTCGCCGTGCTCCAACACTGCCCGGTAGTCCCCTCGGTGCCGGGCGCGCCACAGCCGGGCCCGCGCGAACAAGGTGGTCAGCGGCGCCAGCAGGCTGCCGCGCAGGTTGTTCTGGTACTTGTTCTTCTGGGCCTTGCGGAGGGCTTGCCGGTAGGAGAGGTTGCCCGGGACGAGCTTGCAGCAGGTGCGCAGGCACTGGATGGCGAGGTCGAAGTCGCCGCCTACCGCCGCCCGGTTGGCGTACTCGAACTGCCTGGCCGCGATGCGCAGGTCCTCGTTGCTGGGAGGCGACAGGGGCGAAACCTCATGGTCGGCCATGGTTGGTTGCATCCAGAGACAGGCGGGAAAGGAGGAGCGGGCCTTTCCACGGCATGCCCGTGAGGAGGGACGTCCACGTTGACGCGGATAACGGAATGATACCCTGCCGAGAGAGGGAGCTCAAGGGACCGGAGCGCCTTGCGGCTCCGCCGTCTGGGAGAGTGGCTTGCGCTGCCCGAGCTCCTCGCGCACCCGAGCCAACCATTCTTCCGATGGCGCCCCGTAAGGCCGAAACTTCTCCAGCCGCCCGTCTTCCTCGTTGGAGAACAGCGCCCGATGCAGCCCCAGCTTGCTGGCCGCCGGGCTGTCGATCAAGTTGCTCGAATCGCTCACGCTCAACTGGAACACCACCCGCATGGCGAGCTCGCGCAGCGCCTGCCGGTCGATGGCCCGCTGCAAGTTGTTGAGCGTGTCGCACCAGATCAGCACGTGAATGCCCAGCCCCGCCCCCTCGCGCAACAGCGTTGCGAGCTGCTTGTCCGGCGACGCCGCTTGCTCTTCCCCGCGGCCCGAGAAGCCGAAGTCGTCCTCCTGCCGGCGCAGGTCGCGCATGCGGTGCAATGCGTAGAGGACCAGATAGACGGCCGGGGGGACCGCGCCGGCGCCTTTCTGGCGCCGATCCAGTTCCGCGCTCAGTTCCGCCAGGACGTCGCGCAGGTCCCGCCAGCCGACCACCCGCACCGGCTCCGGGAGCACGTCGGGCAAACGCGCCAGGGCCCCGGTTCGCGGCGCGTCGGCCTGGTGTCCATCCACGATGGTAAACCGTCGCATCGGGTCAGCGCCGTTTGCTGCGGGCGGGGAATGGGCCGCCAGGCCGATCACCCCTGTCGCCAGCATCCCCAGCGCCGTCTCGGGCTGCTGGCCCACGATCAACAGGTTGCTGCCGTTGCGGCGCCGAAAGGTCGCCGAGGTCAGTTCGTCGAGCGCCATCGCCTCGCCCAGCCAGGCTTCCTCGGCCCGGGAGGACGGCCCCTCGTCCGCAACGGGAAGCGGCGCCGGCCCAGCTAGCAACCGATTGAGCAGGTGGTTCCTGCTCACGTCCGCCGAGGCGTTTCCCTCGAAGACCACGGTGGCCGGCCGGGGCTTCGACGGGCGCTGCTCCGCCAGTTCGCGAACGCGCGTGAGATACTGCTCGCGCTGCGCCTCGCTCAGCCAGACCACCTGAAAGGGATCGTTCCCCTCGACGAGGCCGTTGGCATCGTTGTAGATCGCCTCGCCCGGGCGCGACAGCAGGCGCGCGGCCGAGTTGTCGTCGCTCAGGATCAAATGAGCATCGACCGCGCTGCATTGGAGCGCGATGCGCACCGCCATCTGGTCGATGGTGCTGCGGGCCAGGCTGTAGGCCCCGCCGAGCGTCTGCGAGCCTAGCAATACATGCATGCCGAAGGCCCGGCCTTGCCGAACCAGCCGGTCGAGCAACCGGGCCGTCTCCTGCGTGATGCGGTCGTCCTCGACGAAGAACTCCTGAAACTCGTCCACGATCAGGAGAATGCGCGGCGCCCGCGCCTCCGGGACGGCCAGGCGATAGGCGGCGACGTCCTGCGCCCCGGCGGCGCGGAAGCGCTCGCCGCGGAGCTTCAGTTCCGCGTCGAGGCGCTGCAGAACGCTGAGGCCGAACTCGCGCTCGCTCTCGATGGCCACCACGCGGGCATGAGGCAGTTCGTGGGTGGCATACGTCTTGAATTCGACGCCCTTCTTGAAGTCGATCAGGTAGAGCTCGATCTCGTCGGGAGAGTAGAACAGGGCGAGGTTGGTGATGAGGGCGTGCATCAGCGTCGATTTGCCCGAGCCCGTCTTGCCCACGATGAGCGCGTGCTGCGACGTCCCCTTGCCCAGTTCGAGGAGCTGCCGGCGCGTGGCCCCCGCCCGGCCGAGCGGCACGCTGACCCCCTGGCGCGTGGAGCCGGTCCACCACTCCGCCGGGGACGGCGCGATGAACTCGAAGGGGACCTCGACGCGCTGCGCGTTCCTCGCGCCTTCCCCCACCTGATGAAGAATGCGATTGCAAAAGTCGTCGCCCTCCATCGGCATCTGGTCGAGGGCAAGCGGATAGGGGCTGAAGTCGTCGTCGCGCCAGCGGAACCGCCCATCCTCCCACTCGAGATTGGTGCCGCAGCGCTCGAGGTCGGCCAGGTCGAGCCCCTTGGGGAGCTCCTGCCTGGTGTCGATGCTGAGGAGCGTGGACACGCCGCAGCGCGCTCCGCTCTGGGCGATGCTCACCAGCCGGCGCGCCGCCTCGGGAGTGAAGTTGGTCGGGAAGTTGGCCACCACCAGCACCCGGTAGGGCTCGGCCACCTCGCCGGCCTGGGCGTTGTACTCCTCGATCGTCGCATAGCGGTTGCGCAGATACTTCTGGATGACGTTCTCCATGTGCGCCGTCAGGTCGGCCAGTCGCTGCTCGACGTGGACCGCCTCCGTCCAGGCTCGCCCCCCCACCAGCGCCTCGTCGTAATCGCTCAGGTTGAGAAAGGCGGCGAAGTTTTGCCCGAGCCCAACCGGGTCCACGATGAGGAAGCGCACCTTGCCGGGTGGCGCCGAGGTCAGCAGCCGAAACATGATCGTGCGCAGCGCCCCGACTGCCTGGTTTTTCCCCTCGTCGTGCGCGTGGAACAGGATCGAGGACGGCTCGGGAAAGGCGCACAAGGCCGGGAGCGCGAAGTCGAGCGCCGCCGGGGCCGGCCGGTCGTCCGCCCACGGCACGGCGTCCACCACGCCCTCGGCTTGGACGCGATACGAGCCGAATCGCATCACGGGCGGCAGTGCGGAGCGCGCCCGCCAGTCGTTCCAGAACGGATCGTCCCAGGGCGGGAACAGCGCGTCGGTCTCGCTGTTGATCTCGGCGACGTTCTTTTGCACTGTCGCCAAGGCCCGCTGCCACTTCTCGACCAACGCTTGCCATTCGGCGAGGTGGCGCGTCTCGATCTGCTCACGCTGCGCCTTGTGCCGAGACTCTGCCTGCTCCAGTCTCGCGTCGTGTTCCTGCTCGGCTCGCGTGAGGTCCAGCCTGTGGCGTTGCTCCGCCGTGAGGAGGTCGTCGGCCCGGCGCTGCTCGCTGCTGGTCCGTTGCGCCTGAAGTTGTTCCTCCACGCGAGCGAGCTCCGCGGTGCGTCGGCGCTCGACGTCCTTGAGCTTCTTCTGCCGGGGCAGGGACTTGGCCAGCTCGCGCTCGTAGAGCTCCCGGGCGTCGCGGACCACCTGGTCGTGTTCGCTCTGGTAGCGCCGGAGGAGCTGTTGCCGCGTGGCCTCGGCATCGAGCAGCGCCTCGCACATCGGCCGGTACAACGCCGCGACCTGCCGCCGCGCCACCTTCTCGATGACGGTGCGCGCGATCAGCCAGCCCAGCGCCGAGAGCACGGTGCTGAGGACAAGGCCGAACGCGAAGATGGCCGCCAGGTTGCTCCCCATGTCGAGGAGGAGGGCCGACAGCCAGCCCAGGGGGAAGACCAGCACCAACCACGCGAGGAGCGTGAGCCCGAGCAGCCGGTCGCCTTTGAGAAAGCGGGGCACGACCAGGTCTTTGAGCCCTGCGAGACGGCGGTGGACTTCCCCGATGCACTCCGAGATCTTCCGCAACGACTGTTTGTCGGGCCTTGGGGTCGTCCGTGCCGATTCTTCGATTTCGCTGACCGGCTGGTTCCACCCTTTGAGGAGGGCACGCGCCTCCTCGTGGAGGGGCCACAGCTCGTCGATGCGCTTGGCCAGGCGGGCGTTGTTCTCGCGCAGCCGCGTCGCCGCGTCGTTGTTCGCGCCTTCGCGGACGGCCTCGGCGGCCCAGTGCGCCTCCTGGATGCCCGCTTCGGCCGCCTCCTTCTCCGCGTCGAACCGGTCGGTGAGTTCCCGGCGCGTCGCGCCGGATTCTTTCTGCGCGGCCTCCTGCTCCTCGGCCCAGCGAGCCTGGATCATCTCCCGGGTCTCGCGGAGCTCCAGGCTCAGCGCTTCCTCGACCGTGGCCATGCGCTGGCGGACGCTGTCGCACGCTTCCTGGTGCGCCTTGTCGGCGGACTCTCTCTCGGCGAGAAAGCTCCTGGCGAGGGCCGGCTCGGCGAGGGCCTTCTCGGCGGCGACGCTCGCCAGTTCGTGCAAGAGAACGCGTTGGCGAGCGATCGGAGAAGGTGTACTCATAAGGGGCCTGTAGCAAGCGGGCAAGAGAGACCGTCGCGGCCTCCAATGTCTTGGTTTCGGCGAGCAGCAGGAGTTGGTTTGCTGTAGGACGGTTCTCCTGAGCCGTCGTCCAGGCATGGACGGCTCAGGAGAGCCGTCCTACAAGCATGCCTTTTCCTGCCGCTCGCGTTTCACGAACAATCGCGCAGCGCCTTGGCGAGGATCGGGGCCAGCCGGTCCATCGCCTGCACGACGGCGCGGGCCTGTCCCGCCAGGGGCGCCCAGTGGTTGGCCTCGAAGTCCAGGCTCACGACGTCTTTCCACCCTTGCTTGGCTTCATCCCAGGCGAGGCCGGCGGTCTTGAGGGCATTCGTGAGCTCGACGGCGGCACCGTTCAGACTCATGAGGGCTCCTTCGTTTCGAGGCCACTCGGCGCGGGCGTTGTGGGAAGGCCGGGGGCAGGCGCGGGCACCGCGTCGCCGAGGGAGGAGATGGAGAGATAGCCCTCCAGGGCGCCGATCTTGTTCTGGAGGAGAACGAGCGCCTGGCGCAGGTCGCCCTCCAGGAGCCCCGACAGCGCGCGCGCCGGTCCTTCAAAGTCCTTGACGAGCTCGGGTAGCTCTCGTTGCCAGCGCCGCACGACGAGTACCTTGTCTTCGGCCTCGCGCAGCCGTTCCCTGGCCTTGCGCAGGGCAATCTCCTGCTCGATGGAGCCGACGTGCTGGCCGTCGTGCATGGCCCGGGCGTGGCTCAGGGCGGCCCGCGCCTGGGCCATCTCCTCGTGGCGCCGCTGGACTTCGCGCTGCCAGAACTTCAACCGCTCCTCCAGCGCCTGGTAGGCGCGGAGGACCGCCAGGGTGGCCTCGCCCAGAGCAGTTTGAGCGTCCACGCCGAAGCGCGCCAGCACGGCATGGAGCCGCCCGAGCACGTCGATCGAGTGGACTTGAGCGGACTGACTCATGGATCGTTCAGCGTTGTTGGAGGTATTCGTCGATCCGCTCGGCCTTGTTGAGCAGGAACGGGATGTGTTGCTGCGAGGCCTCCATGAAGCGCGTGAGGATCTGCACCGTGTCGGCAAACTTCTGGGCGAACTTGTCGTGTTCCTGGTCGCGCCAGGTGTCGCCGAGGCCGACGAACTGCCCTTGAAGGACCGACAGGTGATGCCCCATCTCGTTGTTGAAGTGCTTCAGGCTCTGGGCGAAACGCCGAAGCTCGGCAGGATCGACGATGGCCCTGGACATGCGACGTTCCTCGCGCATCGCGGAAGGGTTGTCAGCCGCTCCAGTCTAGCAAGGTCCTCTCGCGCTGTAAATCGGCGCCGCGGGATTTGCGGGCGCGGGAGGGCCCAACTTCTTGCTTGCCGTTTCGCGATCGGGGAAAGGCCGGGCGCTCCGATTGCGGCCATCGGGGGGAGGTGTTACAACCGAGCGTGACGGGCTGCCAGCCAACTTGGCCTCCTTTCCCTGCAACTCACGCTAGCCGCGACGCGGGGCCTTCAGAGTGGAGCCCGCGGCGCTTCGCTCCGCGTCGCGGCGACACGATTGGACAGCGAATCGCAGCGCACGCGCTCCGCTCCGCGTCGCGGATACACGGGTGAGGCACACTCCGCTCCCCCCCTGATTTGTCGCGATTGCATCGGGCCCGGCCCCGCTACCCGCCCGCGGTGTGTCGGCGGATAAACTCCAGCACCGCAGCGGCGACCGGGTCGCGCGGCTCGATGGCCCGGAACAGGATCGAGTTGTGGTTGCGATCCTTGACGCGGATCAGCTGCGACTCGCAACCCTGCGCGGACAGGGCACGGTGAAACTCTTCCGCCATTTCCGGCAGGGTCGGAAGGTCGGTCTCCGCGGCGAGGAGCAGGAAGGGGGGAAGGCCAGGACGGACGTGATTCACGGGCGAAGCATCCTGGCGGACTTCCGGGGCTTCGCCAAAGGCCGGGCCGAACACGTTCACGCTCAGAGGAATGCCTGGCAGGCCAAGCCGCCGGGTGATCCCCCAGCCACCTTCGCCGCGGACAGGTGTCATCTCGTCGAGCCCGACGGCGAGCGGAGACGCGCCGCCGAGGGCGACCTCCAACTTCCCCGCCGGGATGCGGTAGACGCCGCTGACGGAGATGACGCCCTTGACGTCGCCCCCCCGCAGCCCCTCGGCTTGCAGGTACTTCTCGTCGGTGGCCAGCAGGGAGACGAGGTGCCCGCCCGCCGAGTGACCAAGGAGGAAGATCCGGTCGGGGCGCCCGCCGTAGTCGGCGACGTGGTCGCGGGCCCAGGCGAACGCCCTGGCCACGTCGCGGACGTGCTCGGGGTGCTTCACGCCCGGCGACAAACGGTAGTTGGGCAGCACGGCCGCGATGCCCTGGCTGGCGAGCAGCTCTCCCACGGAGGAGCAAAGGCCACAGCAGCGGTTGTCGCCGCTCATCCAGGCCCCGCCGTGGACCAGCAGCACCACAGGACAATCGGCCTTCCCCACGGGGAGGAACAGGTCCAGGCGGTGGCGGTGGGCGTCAGCGCCGGGCCCGCTGAAATAGACCAGATCGCGCACCCGCTCGACCTTGCAGGCGTCGGGGGTCGGGGGCGGGAGCTCCCAGAGCGGCAGGTCGGTCATCCGGCAGCCCAGAGCTCCGAGGGTCGTGCCGACGACCAGGAGCACGCGCAGCAAGGCACGGGGCATGGCCGGGGGCAAACCCCGCGAAGCTGTCATCGGAAGGGCCCCTCCGAGGTGCCCGAGTGCCGCAGCCGGCCACGGACCAGGACGCGCGGTGGGGCCGGTATCGGGAATCGTCGCCCGCGTATAGCCGGCCCGCCCGTCGAGGTCAAGCGATTCCGGTTGCCACCGCCTCACAACACCAACTCGACCTCCGCCACCGTATCGTCCGCCCCCTTGCGGCGGCGAAATCCCACCTTCTCGAAGACGCGCAGCATTCCCGCGTTCTGCGGCAGCACGTCGGCGATCAGCCGCCCCACCTTCTCCTCCCGCGCCACCTTCACCAGCCGCGTCACCAGTTCGGTGCCCAGCCCAGCGCGCTGGTGGCGGTCGGCGACGAGGACCGCCACGTCGGCCTCGGCGGTGCCCGGCACGCGGGTCATGCGCCCGACCCCCACGATCTCGGGCGCGTCTCCCTGGGCCCCCCTCTTCTCGGCGACGAGGGCCATCTGCCGGTCGTAGTCGATGAAGCAGAGCCGGGCCAGCCGTTCGTGCGTCACGCGCTGGCTCAGCTTGAAGGGGCGGAAGTAGCGGTAGTAGACGCTCTGCTCCGAGAGCACCTCGTGGAACTTGACCATCAGCGGCTCGTCGTCGGGGCGGATGGGGCGAATGGTCACGGCGCTGCCGTCCTTCAGCGCGTGGGGCGAGACGTACTGGACCGGGTAGGGCCGCACGGCCGGGCACGGCAACTCCTCGTCGGCAAGCTCTGGGCCGTGCAAGACCACGCGGGCGTCCAGCGCGAGCAAGCGCTCCGGCGAGGCGAGCAGCGGGTTGACGTCGATCTCCTTGATCCGCGGCTGTTCGACGACGAGCTGGCTGAAGCGGACCAGGACCTGCTCCAGCGCGGGCAGGTCGATCGGCGCCCGGCCGCGCACGCCGCGCAGGGCGGTGTAGATGCGCGTCTGCTCCATCAGGCGCCGGGCCAGGACCGCGTTGAGCGGGGGGAGGGCCAGGGCGCGGTCCTCGAACACCTCCACGAGTTGTCCGCCACTGCCGAACAGCAGGACCGGGCCGAACTGCGCGTCGATGCTGCTGCCGACGATCAGTTCGTAGCCGTCCGCCCGGATCATGGGCTGGACGGTCACGCCCTGGAAGTGTTCGGCGCCGGCCCTCTCGCACACCGATGCCTCGATGGCCCGGTAGGACTCGCGAACCTGGTCGGCGCTCCCGAGGTTCAACCGGACGCCGCCCACGTCGGTCTTGTGCGTGATCGTCTTGGAGAGGAGCTTGAGGACGACCGGGTAGCCGATCTCCTCCGCCCTCCGGACGGCCTCCGCCTCCGAGGTTGCCACGTGCGTCGGTACGGTGGGGATGCCGTAGGCGGCGAGGAGCTCCTTCGATTCCGGCTCGGTGAGGATGGTCCGGCCTGCCGCGCCCGCCGCACGCAGGACCTCTCCCGCGCGGGCGCGCTCGGGCGCACGCTCGGACGGGCCAAGGGGGAGGGCAGGGGCCTCGTACAGCCCGCGCAGGTTGTAGGTGTAGCGCCAGGTGTAGGTGAAGACGAGTGCGGCGGTGTCGGGGTAGGGGAAGACGGGGATGCCGGCCTGGCTCAAGATGGCGGTCCCCGCCGCGACCTGGGCGGCGCCCATCCAGCTTGCAAACACAGGCCTGTCCCACTGCCGGGCGTGGGCCTTGAGGTGCTCGGCCGTCTGGGTCGGGTCGGTCATCGCCTGGGGCGTCAGCACGACCAGCAGGCCGTCGCTGTCGGGTGCCTTGACCGCTATCTCCACGGCCCGGGCGTAGCGCTCCGGGCTGGCGTCGCCCAGCACGTCGATGGGGTTGCCGTGGCTCCAGTGGGGCGGAAGGAACTGGTCGAGCGCCTCGGTCGTCTCCGGCGCGAGCGGGGCGAGCTCGCCCCCGTTGGTGAGCAGAGCGTCCACGGCGAGGACGCCGGGGCCGCCGGCGTTGGTCAGGATCGTCAGCCGGGGCCCTTTGGGTCGTGGCTGCTTGGCGAGGACGTCGGCCACGTAGAAGAGGTCGGAGATCCGGTTTACGCGCAACACCCCGCAGCGCTGGAAGGCGGCGTCGAGCACCTCGTCGCTGCCGGTCAGCGCTCCCGTATGGGAGGCGGCGGCGTGGGCGGCCGCGTCGGTGCGGCCCGCCTTGAGGACGATGATCGGCTTGTGGAAGGCGACCTCGCGCGCGGCCGACAGGAACGCGCGGGCATTGCCGATCGACTCCACGTAGAGGAGGATGCTCTGGGTGTGGGGATCGTCGCCGAGGTAGTCGATCAGGTCGCCCCAGCCGACGTCGAGCATCGAGCCGAGGGAGAAGAAGGCGCTGAAGCCGACGTTCTCGCGCAGCCCCCAGTCGAGGACGGCCGTGCAAAGGGCCCCACTCTGGCTGAGGAAGGCGACCTTGCCCGGGCGGGCCATCGCCTGGGCGAAGGTGGCGTTGAGCCCGCTGAGCGGCGCCATCACGCCGAGGCAATTGGGCCCGATCACGCGCATCGGCGAGCCGCGGAGCCGCTCGCGGGCCTGCCGTTCCAGGGCGACGCCCTCCGGCCCGGCCTCGCGGAAGCCGGCCGAGATGACGACGGCCCCGCCCACGCCCGCCTCGATGCACTCGCCGAGGAGGCCGGGCACGGTCGGCGCGGGCGTGACGAGGACCGCCAGATCGACCGGCTCGCCGACGGCCTTGACGCTGGGGTAGGCCTTGACCCCGAGGACGCTGGGGCGTTTCGGGTTGACCGGGAAGACGGCCCCGCCGAAGGGGCTGGTGAGGAGGTTCCACAGGACAGTGCGGCCCACGCTGTTGGCGGTCTCCGTGGCGCCGATGACGGCGACGGTGCGCGGGCGGAAGAAGACGTCCAGGGGCCGGCGCCCGCGTTCGGGCTCAGCGCTGCTCATGAGAGGGGCCTTTCTCCGACGGTCACCGAGCTTGCCGGCTGCGCCCCAGGTGCGCCCCGCATAACGAGCATTGTAGCGACAGGGCCGAAGCGGCCAGCCGCGGCCCCGTCGCTACAATGTCGAATCGCCCCAGTGGGCCCCCCCTTCACGAGGAGACGCGCGTGGACGCACAAGCGCCGATCGCCATCGACACGGCCGCCTTGCCCTGGGAAGAGCGGTTCAACGAGAAACTGGGCCGCGCCCTGTACCGCAAGGAGCTCGTCATCGACCCGGACACCGGCATGGAGGTGCGCCTGGTGCGCTACCCCGCCGGGGTCATCAACGTCCGCCACGTCCACCCCTGCGCCCACGGCATGTACGTGCTGGAGGGAACGCTGGTCACGCACGCCGGCCAGCACGGCCCCGGGTGCTTCGTGTGGTTCCCCGAAGGCATGGTCATGGAGCACGGCGCCTCGGCCGAGGGCGACGCGACGGTGCTGTTCATCACGAACAAGCCTTTCGCGATCCACTATCAGTAAGACGCGCGGGGCCCCATCCCGCGGTCGCGGCGATTTCCTCTTGATTTTTTCTTTGAGATACCGATAACTTTCCATAGAAAAGTAATTGCGTGGCCGGGAGGCAGTTCCCGGCCTCTTGCGGCGATCAATGCTTTGCATTACAAAGACATTGTTCCGAGAAAGTCCCTCGCGGGCAAGGAGGAACCATGCTCGCTCTGTCCGCCTCACGGCCTACCAGGCGCATGGGGGCGGCACGGCGGCAGCCCTGGTCGTCGGGCCGCTGGTGCGACTACTTCCGGCAGAGGGGCGCTCTGCTGGTCATTCCGTGGGAGCGCGGGGCCGGCCTGACGCCGGCGGCTCGCGACCGGATCGTGCCGTCGTTGCAGGTGTTCCAGCAGGGCGAGCCCCAGGAAGGCGGGCACTTCTACCGCTGCGCCCGCGCCCACGCCGAGGTTAGCGGCGATGGCGAGTATGCCGAGGCGCATCGGCTCTTCATGGAGGAGGAGAAGCGCCACGGGCGCGACCTCGCCCGCTTTCTGGAACTGGCGGGCGCCCCCGTGCTCCCGGAACTGTCGTGGCTGGCGCGGGCGTTCTGTTGGTGCGGCAGCCGGGGCGGGCTCGAACCGACGCTGCTCGTCATCCTGATGAGCGAGGTCTTCGCCCTAGTCTACTACGCGGCCCTGCGCCGCGCCACTGGCTCGGCGGTGCTGCGCCGCCTCTGCGCGCAGATTTTGCGCGACGAGAGGCAGCACGTCCGTTTCCATGCCGAGCGGTTGGCGATCCTGCGCCGAGACCGGCCCGCCGCGCTGCGAGCGCTTTCGCACGTCCTCGACGCGCTGCTGTTCGTCGGCGCCGGCGTCGCCTGCTGGTGCGGCCATCGCCGCGTGCTGCGCGCCGGCGGGCTCGGGCTCGCCGGCTTCTGGCGCCGGGCGCGGCAGTGTTTTCGCCTCGTCTGCCGGCAGAAAGACCCACGGCACTACGCTTCTGCGAAGCGTCGC
>JBBSEZ010000001.1:0-95156 GCA_038239195.1 Gemmatales bacterium | reverse complement strand
TCCTCCGCCGCTACGTCAACCAAGTCTCTAGCCAACTCCTCCCCCACACCCCCCCTCCCCCCCCCCCCCACCCCCCCCCCCCCCCCACCAAAAACCCAAAACCAACCCCCCCACCACCCCCCCCACACCAAAACGGGCCAAAGCTCGGCCTTGCTCTCCGCCAAGCCCACAGCAACAACCGTTAGATGACGGGCCCGGCGCCTCCGATAAGTCCGTAAGGTGACGGGCGGCCCTTCCTCCTCGAGCGCCTCTGGAAGACAGCGAGCGCCTCTTGGTACTTTGTTGGAGCGCCCGCTGTCGCGCAGGCCTCACCTGCCTTTCGACCGGCCCCGTCGCAACCGTCGGCTGACGGGCCCCGGGCACTCCGCCAACCCCGTGGGTTGACGGCGAGCCGCTTCTCTTTGGGTGCCGGTGAGCGACAACGAGCGACCTCCGCCGGTCGCGCTGCTCGAGCCCAAGGGCGGGCATTTCCAGTGGAACGGGTGGTGGACTTGTCGTTCACCTGCATCGGTTGTTCGCACCGGAGGGAGCAAGGAGCCAAGCCCCACAAGCAGCGCCAGCGAGCCTACCACGATCGTGGGCTTTTTCAGAACCCGGAAGGAGGAATTGCGGAGGGCCCCTCGGCCGCGCTCCTAACACTACAGCGCTAGTACAGTAGTTTGTTCAGGTATTTTTGGCGATTGGTGGGCGCTGCTTGGGGGTCGGGGACGGCAGAACTACTGTACAAACCACTATACTAGCGCTGTAGTGCTAACACGTTTCCCGATGTCGCACTTCCAACGGGTGGGGCAAATCTTTCGGGAGCGCCCCCGGTTGGCGCCGCTTCAAAGAAGCGTTGGGGCCGCCACCCTTCTTCGAAGCGTCGCTAACGGCGGAAGAGGGCATGTTCGTCAAACCTTGACGGGCTCGTCTCGGCAAAGCCCTGCTCAGCGCGTACGAGGCCGGGGGAAGCGTCGCAGTTGACCGCTGCGGACGGCGACGTCACCGCGCTGAACCAGGGCGCGACGAGCGGCCTGCTCGCCAGCCTCAACGAGCCCGGCGGGCGCTCCGTCTCCCCGACGCAGACAACGCGACGCGCGCCTTCGGCGACCACGGGCAGCACCACCTCGCGAGCGACCAGTGGTCGCTCCAGCCGCCGCTCAACGTGCAACCCCGTCCCGCTCGCCGTTCTCGCCGCGGTCAGTGCCCCTTCCCCGTCACCGCCTCGACCGCGCTCTTGACCGCCCCGCCGACCGCCTCCGCCACCCCTTTCGCGACCCCCTTCACCTTCTCCACGAGCCCCTTCGGCTTCTCCGCCGGCCCCTCGGCCGCCAGCGCCTTGGCCGTAAGTCGCGCGTTCTCGCGCTTGGCCCGCTTCATCCGCTGCGTCCGCCGCTTGCCCGAACGATTGTATCCCACGACGTTCTCCTTTGTTCCGCTGATCGCGACGTAGGGCATTGTAAGGGCCCCGCCGCGCCCGGACAGGCGCTTTTCGCGGTCCTTCTCTCCCCTTGCCCCCGCCAGCGCTTAGCCCGCCGACGGCCTGCTAGCGCTCGGCCCTCCGCCGCAACAACACCGGGCCCGCATCGATCCGGGTGCGGAACAGGCAGTACGGCTTCTCGCGCAGGTCCTTCCCGCCGTGGAAGCGCGCTTGAAAGAGATCGTTCGTTTCATGAGAAGTCCCTCGGGCAAGGCGGCCAGGGTTGTCGCCCTGACGGCGCACGCCGAAACCGCGCTGGGTCAATGACGCCCCTTGGGCCTGCACCTTCTGTGCCGAGCTGGACAGGGCGACAACGAAGCGAGCTCGTCGCGCCGAGGTGCGGCAAATCTTTCGGGAGCGCGCAACTCGTTCCCCAGGCCGGGGTCGGTCGCAGGGCCTCACCCTCTGCGGGGCCTGACCGCGACCCGCATGTTTCTCCCCATCCCAATCGGGGGGCTCGATCCGGGGACCAGCCCCGGCAAGCATCACCCCCCCAGCGTTTTCTCGATCCCCTTGCGCAAGTCCCGCACCGTCTTGACTTCGTCGGCAAAGCCCGGGTCTTCGCCGTACAGCGCCTCGACGTGCATGCAGAACGCCTTGAGCTCGCCGACGGGCCTCTTGATCGTCTTCGTCTTGATCGCCTCCTCGACCTCCTGTTTGAAGTCGGCGACCTTCTTGCTCACCATCTTCTTGCGCCCCTCTTCGGTCTGCTCCAGCTTGCGCAGCCCTTCCTTGAGCTCGCGCACCTTGGCGGCGGCGAACAAAAACCAGAAGCGCTGTTCGACCTTCCCGGCCGTCGCCGCCTTGAGCTTGTCGTACTCCCGGGCGGCCTGGAACCGATCGCCAAACTGTTCGTAGCGCAGCCCCAGGAAGGCCTCCTTGTCCTGGCCCTCGAGGGCCGGCTCCTTGTTCTGGTCCCGGATCGAGGTCTTGAATAGGCCCTTGAGCTGCGCCTCCTTGAAGCCGATCTGATCGAGCAGCGCCGCGTGGCGCCGGGCCAGCGCTGCCCACGTGGGGGTGCCGTCTTGCTTCAGCTTTTGCCACAGCTCGTACGCCTGCTGCCGATCGCCGTCCTCCTCGGCCAGCGCCGCCTTGAAGGCCAGCTCGTCCGACTCCGTCCGGGCCTCCGGCTTGAGCCCGCCCTTCTGCTTCCAGCGCCGATAGCGGTCCAGCAACTCCTCGCGGCGCGCCACGTCGTAGTCCTCGGCCCACTGCCGGATCTGATCGGTCTGCGGGCCGGGCACGCTGCTGTAGCGCGTCAGATACTCCTTGATGGGGCCGTCGCGGGCCTGGGCATGGCTGTTCGGGTCGGTCGAGGCCATCAACTTGTCCGCCCGCTTGTAGAGACTGTCGGCGGAGGGCGGGCGGAGGAGGATCGCCAGCAGCGCGATCAGCCCCCCCACGAGAAAGATCAGCCCGGCGGCCTGGGCCCAGACGAGCTTCGACTGGCCCTTCTTTTTCTTGCTCTTCTTCTTGCCCTTGCCCGTCAGGAGGGTGCGCGCCGCGTCCTTGTCCTCTTCGCTGGCGCGCACGCGCGGGCCGGGACGGTCCCGGCCCATCAGCCGCGCCCGCGCCGCATCGACGCCGGCGCTCTGCTGGGCCTCGACCTTCTCCTGGATGCTGTCGAGGGAGGCGCCGACCGTGGCGGCGTCGAGGGGGCGCTGCTCGGGCTTCTTCTCCAGGAGCTGGCAGATGAGCGTGTCGAGCCAGATGGGCATGTCGGGCACGCGGCGGGCGGGGCGCACGAACTCGCCCTGCACGTGCATCAGGAACATCTCCATCGCGTTCTCGCTGCGGAACGGCTTTTCGCCAGTGACGAGCTCGTAGAAGACGACCCCAAGCGAATAGAGGTCCGACTTGTTGGTGAGGTTGCGCTCGCCGCGGCACTGCTCGGGCGACATGTAAGAGGCGGTCCCGACGGTGCAGTTGGTCTGGGTGAGCTGCGTCTCGTCGAGGTCCTTGGCGATGCCGAAGTCGGTGAGCTTGACGGTGCCGTCGCGCAGGACCATGAGGTTGGACGGCTTGAGGTCGCGGTGGACGATGCCCTTCTCGTGGGCATGCTGGAGGGCGGCGCAGAGTTGCTTGCCCAGCGCGACGACCTCCTGCCAGCTCATGCGGTCGCGGCGGGCCATGACGTGATCGAGCGATTGGCCCTCGATGTACTCCATCGCGAAGTAGCGCGTGCCGTGGGCCTTGCCGACGCCGAAGAGGCGGACGATGTTGGGGTGCTTGAGCTGCTTGAGGATCTCGGTCTCGCGCTCGAAGCGGCCGGTGGCGGCGGCGCTGGTGTTGCCGAGGCCGAGGGCCATCACCTTGACGGCGACGACCTGGTTGGTCTTGGTGTAGCGGCCGCGGTAAACGGTGCCCATGGCGCCGCTGCCGAGCTCTTTCTCGATGAGGAACGGCCCGAGGTTCTGCCCCTCCAGCATGGTCGGTCTCCGGCGGCGGCGTGGCGCGTAGAAGTCGTTTTATGGTAAGGGGGCGGCGCGGGCCCTGGCAACGTCGGTTTCGGAGGCGGTTTCTTGCGGACACAGAAGACGAGAGGGCGACGGCAGGGCCCAGCAAAGAGATTGAACAGCAGAGAACGAAGGGAACAAAGAAAGAAGGGGGATGGGCAAGACAGTTGTTGTCGGGCACGATCGCGGCCTGGGAGAAAAGCGGCGAAAAGGTACAGGGCGGCGGGCGAGGTCGATGGCTTCCGCGGGAGGTATAGCGTTCTCTGCCCTTGTCGGAGCTCGTCCGGCCCGCTAGGCTCCGGCCATGAGCGACGCTTCCCCCACGGCCGAGCCACGCCCTTGCTGGTGGTTCCGCGCCCTCCTCCTGGCCGCGCTCGCCCTCGCGTTGGGCCTGCGCGTCGCCGCCCTGTCGGCCGAGTTCTGGTTCGACGAGATCTGGTCGTGGGAGCTGGCCCGCGCCGCGGCCTCGGCGTGGTCCATCTTCTTCACCCTCCACCACGACAACAATCACAAGCTCAACACGCTCTATCTGTTCTGCTGCCCCGACGGAGCCCCCTGGGCCTGGTATCGCGCCCACTCCGTGGTCGCGGGCGTGGCGGCGGTCGCCCTCGCCGCCTGGATCGCCCGCCGCTGGGGCCGCGTCGAGGCCATCGCCGCCGCGCTGCTGATGGCCTCCAACTACTGGCTGGTCCTCTGCTCCGCCGAGGCGCGCGGCTACTCGCTGGCGGTCGCCTTCGCCCTGTTGGCGTTCGCTGCACTGCGGGCCTGGCTGGAGCGCGGCGGGCGCGGCTGGCTGGTACTGTTCTGGCTGCCGGTCGTCCTGGGCTTCCTGGCGCACCTGACCTTTTTGCACTGCTACCTGGCTCTCTTCCTCTGGTCGCTGCGCCACTTCGCCCGCCAGGGGAAGGGGGCGCGCGCCGAGGTCGGGCCGATGCTCCGCTGCCACGCCGTGCCGGGCGCTTTCGTCCTCGTGCTCTATTTCGTGGACGTGCGCCACATGGTGCTGGGCGGGGGCCCGCCCGTGCCGACGGGGGAGGTGCTGACGCGGCTGCTCGGCCTGGGGCTGGGCGGGCCGCCGGCGGGGCCCCGGGCGCTGGGGCGGGCCCTTCTCGCGGCGGTCGGCGCCGGCTGGGGGCTGTGGTGGTTGGCGCGCCAGGGGGAGAGCGTCTGGGTGTTTTTCGCCGTCGCCACGGTCGGGGCCCCCGCCCTGTTCCTGGTCAAGCGCCCGCCCTTCCTGTTCGAGCGCTATTTTCTCATCTCGTTTGTCTTCCTTCTCCTCCTCCTGAGTTACTCGCTCGGCGACCTCTGGCGCCGCGGGCCCGTGGGGCGCGTCGCGGCCACGCTGCTGCTCCTGGCCGTCGTGGGGGGCAACGTCTGGCAAGTGCTGCGCTTCGTCTCGAATGGCCGCGGCCAATTCCACGAGGCGCTTGCCTTCGTCGCCGAGCACGACGACGGCGCCACGATCGACGTGACGGGCGACCACGACTTCCGCATCGCCAAGTTCTGCGCCTTCTACGGGCCGCGCGTCGCCGACCGGCCCTTTGTCTATCACCGGGGGGACGCGCTTCCTCCGGCGGGCGCGACGTGGCTGATCGTGCATCGGCTCGACGAGCGCCATCCACCCGGCGCGGTGGAACGCGACGCGGCGGGGAACGAGTATCGGCTGGTGAGGGCCTGGCCGTCGGCGGGCCTGGGGAGCTGGGGGTGTTTCGTCTACCGGAACGCGAAACTCCCGGTGGGGCTTGAAATCGCGCGCGGAACCCGCGAACCTAGTTGGGACGTTTTTCGCGAGACCACGTCGTCCCTGGAGCCGCCGCAATGGCCGACCCTACTGACGTTACGAACCGTCCGGGCCTCACGGCCGCGCTTCACGACGCCGCGATGGTCGCCCCCGCGATGACGCCCGTCAACGGCGCTCCCGACCTCGAGGCCATCGACGGGCACCAGCCCTACGTCCCCGACTCCGCGCGGATGCCGGAATTCACCTGGCAGGCGGTCATCGTCGGCGCCCTGCTCGGCATCGTCTTCGGGGCCTCGTCGCTCTACCTCGTGCTCAAGGTCGGCATCACGGTCTCCGCGTCCATCCCCGTGGCGGTGCTGTCGATCACCCTGTTCCGGGCCTTCTCCAGGGTGCTCGGCACGCGGAAGACCACCATCCTCGAAAACAACATCGTCCAGACGACCGGCTCGGCCGGCGAGTCGATCGCCTTCGGCGTCGGCGTCACCATGCCGGCCCTGCTGCTGATCGGCTTCGAGATCGACCTGATGCGCGTCATGGTCGTCTCGATCCTCGGCGGGGTGCTCGGCATCCTGATGATGATCCCCCTGCGGCGGGCCTTCATCGTCAACATGCATGGCAAGCCCGGCGAGCCGGGAAAGTTGCTCTACCCCGAGGGCACGGCGTGCGCCCAGGTGCTCATCTCCGGCGAAAAGGGCGGGACCAGCGGGCTGACGGTGCTCGTCGGCTTCGGCATCGCCTTCCTCCACAAGTTCCTCACCGACGGCATGAACGTGCTGCGCGGCACCGTCACGGCGCCGCTTGGCTTCTTCAGCAAGGCCGCGGCGGTGTCGGGCGAGATGGCCTCGGAGCTGCTCGGGGTCGGCTACATTATCGGCTTGCGCATCAGCGCCGTGATGATGGCCGGGGCCGTCCTCGGCTGGCTCGTGCTGGCGCCGACGCTCTTCCTCACCGCCGAGGCCGCGGGGGGCACCCTCAAGGAGGTCTACGGCAACATTCGCTTCATCGGGGCCGGCTGCGTCGCCGCCGCGGGCATCATCAGCATGTGCCGGACGATGCCGATGATCGTCCGCTCCTTTTCGTCTGGGCTGAGCACCCTGCGCGGGGCCATGGGGGGCGGCGACGCCTCGGCCGGGCCGCGTCGCACCGAAGACGACCTCCCGCCCAAGTTCCTGTTCGTCGGCTGTTTCGTCCTGCTGCTGCTGCTGACCCTCTTTCTTCAGAACGAAGTCGGCATCGTCGGCGGGCTGCTCGGCTCGGCGCTGGTGCTGGTGTTCGGCTTCCTGTTCGTGACCGTCTCCTCGCGCCTGACCGGCGAGATCGGCTCGTCGTCCAACCCCATCTCCGGCATGACGGTGGCGACGCTCCTGCTGACGTGCCTGATCTTCCTCGCCCTCGGCCGGCTCAGCCCGACCGACGCCGTGCTGGCCCTGTCCATCGGCGGGGTGGTCTGCATCGCCGCCTCCAACGGCGGGACGACCTCCCAGGACCTCAAAACGGGCTTCCTGCTCGGCGGCACGCCGCGCTTGCAGCAGTGGGCCATCATCGTCGGGGCCCTCACGTCCGCCCTGGTCATCGGCCTGACGCTGCTGCTATTCAACTCGGCCGGCACCATCTACACCCAGAGGAACCTGCCCACCGAGAACGTCAAGGACGAACTGAGCGAACTGAGCGCGCTGCCCACGCAGCAGCACGACGGCGAGACGTTCCACGTCTGGATGCCGCAGGCCCAGAAGGGGAAGAAGTACCTCGTGGACACCGAGGGCCGGGTGGTCTACCGCGTCGATCCGACCATCACCGGGGGCCTCAAGCAGCGCGACGAGATCGTGACAGACGACCTGCCGGCGGTCACGCTGAAGAAGGAAGAGCTCCAGAACGTCCGGGGGCTGAAGGAGACCATGACGCTGCGCCAGGACGGCAAGTTGATCGTCTACCTGCTCTGGAAGAACGCGAAGCCCAAGGAGGGCGAGGAGAGCAAAGTGGACAAGAAGAAGGCGAAACCCGTCTATCGCGACGACGCGCCGGAGGGCGAGTACCTGGTCAACGAAAAGGGCGCCGTCGTCTACCGGGTGACGGGGACGGAAGTGAAGATGAAGTTCGAGGCGCCCAAGACGCAGGTGATGGGGATCATCATCAACGGCCTGCTCGACCGGAACCTGAACTGGTCGCTGGTGCTGATCGGCGCCTTCATCGCGGTGACGCTGGAGCTGTGCGGGGTGTCGTCGTTGGCGTTCGCGGTCGGCGTGTACGTGCCCATGAAATACTCGATGCCGATCTTCCTGGGCGGGCTGGTGCGCTGGGCCGTCGATGCCTACGCAATGCGCCAGGCGCGGGCCGCCGCCCTGGGCGAAGACACGTCCGCCGAGGGGCGCGCCCGGGCCGAGGTGGCCGCCATCGCCAAGACGGAGTCGAGCCCCGGCGTGCTGCTCTCGTCGGGGCTCATCGCCGGCGGGAGCCTGGCGGGCGTGATGCTGGCCTTCTTCGAGTTTTCGCCCGCCCTCAAGGAAGCGATCGACTTCGGCAAGGAAATGAAGGCCGCCGCCCTGGGAAGCCCCTACCTGCTGGACGTGCTCGCCGTGGTCGTGTTCCTGGCGATGATCGGCTTCCTGGCCCTGGTCGGGATGGGCCTGCTGTTCCGCGCTCCGCCCGAAGAGGACGGGCCGCGGGACGGCGCATGACCCGGCGCGCCGAGCGGAACTCGGCGGCCAAGGCGAGCGGCGAGAGGAAACGGCCCGTAGGACGGCTCTCCTGAGCCGTCCAGTCCCAGCCCGGTCGGCTCAGGAGAGCCGTCCTACAGGGGGGGTTTTTCCTGCCGCTCGCCTAAATGAACCTTTCGTTCCTCTCACAAGGAGATTTTCTCATGCATTGTGGATGCCGTGCCGGCCTGTTCCTGGCCGCCGTCCTCGCCCTCTGGGCACTGAAGCCCGCCGCCGTGTTCGGCGACGAGGGCCTGTGGCTGTTCAACAACGTGCCCAAGGAGCAGCTCAAGAAGAACCACAACTTCGACGCCGAACAGAAGTGGCTCGACCACGTCCAGCTCTCCTCGGTGCGCTTCAACAGCGGCGGCAGCGGGTCGTTCGTCTCCGCCGAAGGGCTGGTGATGACCAACCACCACGTCGCGGCCGACTCGCTCCAGAAGATGGGCAAGGAGGGCTACAACCCCTACCGCGACGGCTTCCACGCCAAGCGACTCGCCGACGAGCACAAGTGCGAGGGCATCGAGCTCAACGTCCTCATCAACATGACCGACGTCACCAAGCGCGTCAACGAAGCGGTCAAGCCGGGGACCACTCCGGAGGACGCGGCCAAGGCGCGGCGGGCGGTCATGAACACCATCGAGAAGGAATCGACCGACAAGACCAAGCTGAAGAGCCAGGTCGTCACCCTCTTCCAGGGCGGGGCCTATCACCTCTACCGCTTCAAGAAGTACACCGACGTCCGGCTGGTCTTCGCGCCGGAGCAGCAGATCGCTTTCTATGGCGGGGACCCCGACAACTTCGAGTACCCGCGCTACGACCTCGACGCGGCCTTCTTCCGCGTCTACGAGGGCGGGAAGCCCGCCAAGACGCCCCATTACCTCAAGTGGAGCACGAAGAACCTCACGGACAACGAGCTCGTCTTCGTCTCGGGCCATCCCGGCCGCACCAACCGCCTCGCTACCCTCGCCGACCTCGCGTATCAGCGCGACGTCGGCTTCCCGTCGATGCTCCAGCGGCTCAACCGCCTGGAGGTCTTGCTGGCCACCTACAGCGACCGGAGCGAGGAGAACGCGCGCCAGGCCAAGGAGCTGTTCTTCGGCGTGCAGAACAGCCGCAAGGCGCGCATCGGCGGACTGGCCGCGCTGCTGAGCCCCGAACTGTGGGCGTTCAAGTCCAAGGAAGAGGCGCGCTTCAAGAAGGCGGCCGAAGAGCGCGAAGAGCTCAAGGGCGCCAAGAGCGCCTGGCAGCGCATCGCCGCGTCGCAGAAGGTGCGGGCGAGCAACATCAAGAAGTACACGCTGCTCGAGCGCCGGGCGGGCGCGTTCACGGAGTATTTCGGCTTCGCGCGGACCTTGGTGCGCGCCGGCGAGGAGCGCACCAAGGCCAACAAGGATCGGCTGCGCGAGTACAGCGACGCCAACCTCGAGTCGCTTCAGGAAGACCTGGTCGCGGACAACCCGATCTACCCCGCCTACGAGACCGCGCTACTGACCGACAGCCTGACCTACCTGGCCGGCGAACTGGGCTCCACCGACCCGCTGGTGCGCAAGGTGCTCGCCGGCAAGTCGCCGCGAGCGCGGGCGCGCGAGCTGGTCAACGGCACGAAGCTGGGCGACGCCAAGGTGCGCAAGGCCCTCTACGAGGGCGGCAAGAAGGCCATCGACGAATCGACTGACCCGATGATCGTGCTGGCGCGGCTCATCGACCCCGAAGCCCGCGCCGTTCGCCGGATCATCGAGGCGGAAGATGAAGTCACGCGCCAGGCGTACGGCGACGTCGCCCGGGTGCAGTTCGCCCTCGACGGCGCCAGGACCTACCCCGACGCGACGTTCACCCTGCGGCTGTCGTTCGGCACGGTCAAGGGCTACGAGGAGGAGGGCAAGAAGATACCGTTCCAGACCGACTTCGCGGGGATGTACAAGCGCTCGGCCGCCCACAAGAACAAGGGCGCGTTCGAGCTGCCGAAGCGCTGGCTGGAGGCGAAGAAGGACCTCGACCTGAAGGTGCCGTTCAACTTCGTCTGCACCGTGGACATCATCGGCGGCAACTCCGGCAGCCCGGTCATCAACCGGGACGCGGAGGTGGTCGGCCTGATCTTCGACGGCAACATCCAGTCGCTGGCGTGGGACTTCCGCTACGACGACAAGGAGGGCCGCTCCGTCGCCGTCGCCGCGACCGGCATCATCGAGGCGCTGCGCAAGGTCTACAAGGCCAACGACCTCGCCGACGAATTGCTCGGGAAGAAGGCGGCCGTGTCGCGGCGGTGAGGCCCTGCCCACTTTTCGACACGTTCTGCTAGAGGGCCGGGCACCCCCAAGGGGCCCGGCCCTTCTCTTTTCCTGTTTCCCAATCATATCTAATTAACTGGTAATGGTTTGCGACATTGCCTGGTCGCGGCACGCCGCCCCGGCACGCTGCTTGCGTTGAGCCTCTCACCCGTTCGCAAGAACGTGCGCCGGCGCGGATAGGATGCAAGTGTGAACGTATCTTGCAATCTTCATCCGAAGAACACTCCCGGCGCCCGCCGGGCTGCTACGGTTATCCGGGATTGAACGGTTTCGGTCCCGGCCCGCCAAGTTGAGTCTGCCTTCCTCCTGGCCGCCTCGTTCGCCCGTGGCCAGGGCCCCCCCGGACTGAGCGGTCTTTCGCGACGCTGCCGCCTTCAATCTCTCCCCTGAGCTTCCTGCTCCCGGCGCGGCCGCGCGCTCGGGGCCGCTTGCCAGGAGGTATCGGTTTCGCCCCCTGTTGCCGGCTGGACGAGGAGAGCACCATGACGATCTGGGGCCGTTTTCTGTTGACGCTGGTTCTGTTGGCCGTCGGCCTCGCGGGCGTTTCCTCCGCGCAACCGGAGTGGTTGAGCGTTGCGGGCCTCGGGTTTGGTGGGGGCGAGGGCGCCAACCAGGAGAAAGAGCGCCGGGCGAACCTGGAGCGGCGCGGCACGATCGTGTTCCGCCGCCTCGCGGCCAAGCGCCAGATCACCGGGGAGGTGCTCGCGGGCAAGGTGACGCTGTTCCAGGCGGCGGCGCTGTTTGAATACCTCAACGACACACCGGACGATTGCCGCGATCCCTTTCGCGAGCTGATCCCGGGCAATTCGGACGGGGAGAAGCTGTGCCGGCAGGTCATCGGCTGGGTCGAGCAGGGCCCCCGCGCGAGGACGTACAAGCCGGGCGCCGAGCAACGAGTGCAGCAGTTGGAGGCCGACCTCGCGGAGCATCTGGCACAAAACGCGGGCAAGGTGGTGCTGCCGACGCTGGAGGGAGAGTGATCGTTTCGGTGAGCGGCAGGAGAAACCAGCCCGTAGGACGGCTCTCCTGAGCCGTCCTGCCGCGTAAAGGACGGCTCAGGAGAGCCGTCCTACGCGGGACGGGGCTCCTGCCGACCGCATTATCCGCGTAGCGCGGGACCGGGTGGGGCAGCGCGGTCCCGCGACCGGGCGATGAAAAATTGGTCCCAGCGCCGCCAGAACGTACACGGCACCCAAACGGCATAGAAGGCCATCGTGAAGAAACTGAAGGTGCCCACCTCGACCTGGAGGACGATGCCGAGGTGCAGGAGCAGCCCGAACGCCAGGGCAGGGCGGCGCGTCCAGCGCCACAGGACCAGCAGGGGGAAGAGCGCCTCCCACCAGGCCGTGGCGTAGGTCAAGGGGCGCGTGACCCAGAACGGCACGGGGAGCTGGGCGTAGGACCAGCGCGTCATGTGCAGGAAGTTGGCGACGTAGTGGACCGAGGTGCCGTCCCACCAGGTGCCCGTCAGGTGGAACGGCCCGTCCCAATCCCACTCGCCCTTGAGCTTCACGAGGCCGGTGCAGCAGTAGAGCGTGCAGAGTTGAATCTGGATGAGCCGCACCGGCCAGGCCTCGGTGTACGCCGGCCTGGTCTGTCCCGTCTGGTGCCGGCGCCGCCGCGCGTCGAGGGAGAGGGCACGGCCGCACGGCGAGAGCATGAGCAGGAACAGGCCGACCATCAACACGTAGTCGCCGCCGTTGAGGTGGTTGGGGTTGCGCCACAAGAAGGCCAGCGTCAGTAGCCAGAGCACGACGTTCGTCGTCCGCGTCCAGAGGCCCACCGTCCAGAGCAGGGCGACGGCAACCCAGGCGGCGAAGGCGAGGGCGAGGACGGTCAGGTCGTCGGTGTAGAAGAACAGGATGGTCCAGTTCCAGTATTCGAGCTGCCAGGCCTCGTGCAGCCCGGCGGGAGAAGTGCCGCCCGGCCCGAACAGGTAGGAGAAGGCGGGGAGCACCTGCAGGAACTGATCGGAGAGGAGCGCCAGCCCCAGGCAGATGCGCATCAGGGCGAGGCGCTCGGCGCGCACCGGGACGTGCCAGAAGCGCTGCCACAGCGACAGGCGGGGGGCCTCACGGGGCGTCGAGCTTTCTGCCATGTCGCTCCGCCACGTCGTATTCGTAGAAGTCGTCGTCCCCCTCCGGCTGCGCGTCTTGCCAGTAGGCACGGCCATCGACCCCGGGGGCCGGGAGGTCGTAGGAGACCACGTAGAGGCGGATGGTTTTGAGCGGGGCCCCGTCTTTCTCGGCGTGGCGATGGGCCAACCAGTTGCAGTAGCCGGCGCAGGAGAGGCTGGCGCCGGGGCGGACCTTGAACTGGTAGTTGAGGACGCGGCACTCGCAGAAGCGGAAGTAGTGCGTCCGGTCGGCGGGCTCGGTGTCGCTGGCGACTTCGTCCGTGGAGCCGTCGGCGTAGATCAGCCGGGCGCGCGGCATCGACTTGCGCGTGGACACGCTGGGCGAGAACATCGACCACTCGGTGTTGTAGAGCAGCAGCGCCTCGACGAAGTGGGCGCGACTGTTGACCCAGCAAACGGCGAAGGTGGCGTAGTCGCGCCGCTCGCGGATGCGGGCGCGGGTGTTCGCGCCGGGCCAGGGCTTGAAGAAGCCCCAGACGGAATCGAGGGTGCCCAGCAAGCTGTCGGTGACGGGAAAGGGCTTCTCGGGGGAGGCGCTCGCGGCCAGCTTCTCGCGCTCGGCGCGCGTGGCCAGGCGGGCGGGCGCGTCGTCCATCTGTAGGTGCTCGAGCCAATCCTTCCAGGGATAGAGGATGCAGAAGGGGCGGTAGACGAGGAAGAACAACATGACGCCCAGGAAGAAGCGCATGGGCCAGCTAAAGCGCCGTGGAACGGGTGGGGGGGAGGGCTCGTTCGTGGGGGCGGAGGGCCCTTCCGGCATCGGCGACCTCGCGCGGCGGAGAAAAGTGGATTATCGCACGCGAAGAGGGGCTGTCAAGGGAAGGGAAGGGCTCGTTTCGGGGAACGCACATTTTCGATGACACCGCCCCGCTGCCGCGAGTATGTTAGGGGAGTCGAGCTGTTCCCAATCCCTTCCGCAACGAGGAGAGCGCCCGTGAGAGACGCCTTGCGACGTTACCGCCTGCTGCCTCTGCTGTCCCTGATCGGTCTGCTCGGCGCCCTGGTGCGGCCATCGACAGGCACGGGCGACGAAAAGAAGGGCGAGGAGAAAAAGGGCCGCACGTACGCCGTCGTCGTCGGCGTGCGGCAGTACAAGAAGGACGAACTGCGGCCGCTCAAGTATGCCGACAAGGACGCGGCCGCGCTGGCCGAGGCCCTCAAGGGCGGGGGGTATCGGCGCGTCGTCCTGATGACCCACGAGTCGGCCGCGCACGACGCCGACCTGCTGCCGACCGCCCGCAACATCAAGGAGCAGCTCAAGAGCATGGCCGAGGACTGCGAGAAGGAGGACACGCTCGTGTTCGCCTTCGCCGGCCACGGCGTTCAGTTCGAGGGGGACAAGGACTGTTACCTCTGCCCCATGAACGCCGAGCTGGGCGAGAAGCGTACCCTCGTTGCGCTGAGCGACGTCTACAAGGAGCTGGCGAACTGCAAGGCGCAGACGCGGCTGGCGGTCCTCGACGCCAGCCATGCGCGCCCGGCGGCGGGGGGGAGCGCCCGGCTGGTGCTGAGGACGAGGCCGCAGGAGCTCGAGGTGCCGAAGGGCGTACTGGCGCTATTTAGCTGCTCGCCGGGCCAGTACTCCTACGAGAGCGACCGGCTCAAGCAGGGCGTCTTCTTCCACAACCTGCTCAAGGGGCTGGGGGGCGAGGCCGCGGGCAAGGACGGCAAGGCAATCGCCCTCGACGCGCTGGTTCGCTACGTGCAAGACGAGGTGCCCGACGACGCCAAGGACGATGGCGGGCCGGCCGCGCGCCAGGTGCCCGTGCTGCGCGGCGAGAGGGCCGGCCGGGTCGTCGTGCTGTCCGAGCCGGCTGGCATCAGTCTGCCGCCGGGGCGCCGCGAGATCGTCAACTCGATCGGGATGAAGCTGGTCGTCGTTCCCAAGGGGAAGTTTACGATGGGCTCGCCGCCCACCGAGCCGTCGCGCATCCCCAACGAAGGCCCGCAGCACGCGGTGGAGATCAGCAAGCCGTTCCTGATGGGCGCCTACGAGGTGACGCAGGCCCAGTATCAGAGCGTGATGGGCAGCAACCCCAGCCACTTCGTGCCCGGGGGGCCAGGCGCCGGCAGGGTCGCCGGCATGGACGTCACGGTCCACCCCGTCGAGCGCGTTTCCTACGACGAGGCCGTCGAGTTCTGCAAGAAGCTGTCGGACCTGCCCAAGGAGAAGGCGGCGCGGCGCGTCTACCGCTTGCCGACCGAGGCAGAGTGGGAATACGCCTGCCGGGCCGGCACCACGACCGCGTTCAGCTTCGGGGCGTCGGCGTCGTCGAGCCAGGCCAACTTCGACGGCGATTTCCCCTACAACGGCGGGCAGCGCGGCCCCGACCTGGTACGGACCACGCGGGTCGGGTCGTACCCTCCCAACGCCTGGGGGCTGTACGACATGCACGGCAACGTGCAGGAGTGGTGTTCCGACTGGTTCGACGCCAACGCGTACAACGCCGGGCCGCGCAAGGACCCGCGCGGTCCGGCGGCGGGCACGGTGCGGGTGACGCGCGGCGGGTCGTGGACGAACGTGGGCCACCTCTGCCGGGCAGCCGGGCGCGCGGCCCGCTCGACCTTCGAACGCGCTCCGACGCAGGGGGTTCGCGTGGTGTGCGTGCCGCAGTGAGAGGCGAATCCCTCACCCCCCAACCCCCTCTCCCAAGGAGGGAGAGGGGGAGTGGAAACGTGGACGGCTGAGGAGAAGGGTGACACTTCCCTTCCGGCTCCCCCTCTCCCTCCTTGGGAGAGGGGGTTGGGGGGGTGAGGGAAACGTCGCTACCGCCGGTCCGCGTAGTGGGCGTAGCCATCGACCATCTTGCTCCACACCTCGCGGCCATTCTTGTCGATCTCGATGACCTTGCGGTTGATCCGGCTGGTCACGAGGGTGTTGCCGTTGGGCAGGCGGCGCACCGAGGAGGGGCGCGTCACGCTCGCCTCCCAGACGATCTTGCCCGTGTCGTCGTACTCGATGACCTTGTTGGTGCTGTAGTTGGGCACGAGCACCCGGCCGCGCGGCAGGAGTTGGACGTTGGTGCCCCAGCCCGACGAGAGGAAGCCGACCGGGAACGACTTCAGCTCCTTGCCCGTCGCATCGAGGCGCACGAATCGCCCGTTGGTCGTGATGATGCCAAACTGCCCGTCGCGGTCGCGCGCGGCGGTCACGACGTCGTACGCGGGGCGGTTGATGGTCAACACCTCCTTGCCGTTCTTGTCCAGCTCGATGAGCTGGTTGCGCCCGATGGCCAGGGTGTTGCCGTTGGGCAGCCGCTGGGCCCCCACCAGGGCCGTCGTCACCTGCTTCTGCCAGATAATGCCGCCCTTCAAGTTGCGCTCGCTGATGCGGTTGAAGGTCTGCTCGGCGATCAGCACGCGGTCGCGCTTGACCACCTGGGCGAAGACCGGGTAGTTGACGTCGGTGATCTCCCAGCGCACCTTGCCCGTGCTGTCGATCTCGTAGACCTTGCCGGTGTTCCGGCCACGGATGTCGCGCATGGCGATGACCGTGTAGCCCAGCAACCGGCTGCCCAGGTCGATCTTGGCAAGATCGAGGGCGGCGCCGTTGTCGCGATACCACGCGTCCCACGCCAGGCGCTGCTTGCGCCGCGCCGCCGCGTCGGCCGTCGCCAGCGGCGCCGGCGCCTTCTCGCCCGCCAGCCGCGCCAGCATCTCCTCGACGCGCTCGCGGTCCTCGTTGGGGGCCTTCTCCACCAGCTCGATCAGGGCGGGGATCGCCTCCTTGTCCTTGGCCTCCAGCAGCGCCAGCGCCACGCGCATCCGCACGACGGGCTCGCTGTCGGCCAGGAGCTTGCGCACCGCGGCGCGATGCGCCTTCCCGCCGGCGCGGGACAGCGCCTCGCCCGCCCCGGCACGCTTGATGGCGAGCTTGTCGCTCAGCGCCTTGACCAGGGCCGCGTCGGCCTTCCCGTCCTTGACGCCGACCGTCGCCAGCGCCCGCACCACGTCCTCGGCCACGTCGGGGTCGTCGGCGCTGGCCAGATAGTCGAGCAACGCCTCGGTCGCGCCGGCGGGCTTGTGGTGCGCCAGGACGCGCACCACGGCCGAGAGGACGTGCGGGCTGGAGCTCTTGCCGATCTCGTCCAGGGCGCGGGCGGCGCGCCGGCTCACTTCGAGGTCCTTGTCGCGCACGGCGAGCTGGAGCTGGGTGCGGGCGACGGGGCCGACCTCCACGAGCTCGCGGCTCGCCTTTTCGCGGTCTTCGAACTCGTCGGAGCCAAGCTGCTTGACGAGCCGGGCGATGCGGTCGCGGTCCTTTTCGCCCAGGGTCCGCTTGCGCAGGAACGTCAGCAGCGCGGGGCCTTCCACCCCCACCCCGGAGGCGCGCAAGATCGCCTGGTCGGAGGCCAAGTCCTCCGGGCCCGCCGGGACGGCCCGCGGGCCGGCCAGACAGACGAGGGCCAGGACGATGGTCGCGGAGCAGAGGCGCAGCATGGCACGGTTCTCCTCAGGCTATCGGTCCAGTTCTTTGCGAAGGCGAGCGGCAGGACTTCGTTTGCTGTAGGACGGCTCAGGAGAGCCGTCCTACAAGGAGGGACGGCTCAGGAGAGCCGTCCTACAAGGAGGCTTGTTCCTGCCCGTCGCCGAAAAGGCAAGGCTCGTTCCTCGTCGCCTCATTTCACGGCCTCACGGCTCGCGTCACGCGCGTGTCGCGCCGGTACTCCCAGACTTCCTTGCCCGCGCGATCGAGCTCAACCGCGCGCTTCTGCGTCATCGAGGTCACCAGCCAATGCCCGTTGGGCAGGTAGCTCGCCGCGATCGGCTGCGCCACCTTGACCGTGCGCACCGCCTTGCCGTCGGCGTCGCGCTCCACGACCTGATCGTTCAGCAGTTCCGGCACCAGTACGTGGCCATTGGGAAGCACGTCGATGCGCCCGCCCGAGGTCGTGACCTCGACGCCGAAGCTCTTGAGGTCGCGCCCGCTCCGATTGACGCGCACGCAGCGCGCCACGCCCAGCTCGGTGACGAAGACCATGTCCCCGTTGGCGAGCCGGCGGGCCCTCATGATCTTCTCCCCGAACGGTCGGTGATAGGAAAAGGCCTCCTTGCCGGCCTTGTCCACCTCGAGGGCCCCGCCGTCGCGGGTGGCGATGAAGGTGTGGCCGTTGGCCAGGCGCTGCGCCGCGATCGGCTGGTCGATCTTCTTCTCCCACAGCACCTCGCCCCGAGTGTTCCGCTCGGTGACGCGGTTCCCCCCATGCTCCGCGATGAGAACGCGCTCGCCCGGCAGCCGCTGGACGTCGAGCGGCGTCTTGAGGCCATCGAACTGCCAGCGCACCCGGTTGGAGGCGTCGAGCTCGACGACGCGGCCGTTGTCGAGCAGCAGCACGACCGTGAACCCGAGGGTGCGGGCCTTCTCCGCGACAACCTCGGCGTCGAGGCTTTTGCCGTGGGCCTTCCACCAACCCTGCCAGGCCTCGCGGGCCTTTCGCCGCGCGGGCTCATCTACCCCTCTGCCCAGGGCCGGGGCGGTGTCCCCGGCGATTCGATAGAGGAAGTCTTCGAGGCGCCCGCGCTCTTTCGGGGGGAGACGGTCGAGGGTGGCGATGAGCGCGCGGACGGCGTCTTTCTCGCGGATCGCCGCCAGGGCCAGGCCTACGACGAAGCGCACCTGTGGGTCGGGGTCGTTGAGCAGCTTGCGCACTTCCGGCAGGTGGGCCGCCGCGCGCACCCGGCAGAGGATGACGCCGGCTGCTGCGCGGCGGAGCGCAGAGCTGTCCGCGAGGCCGGCGACGAGCACCGGATCGACTTTGCCGGCGCGCAGGGCGAGCGACTCCAGGACGAGGCGGGCCTCCTCGGCGATGCTCTCGTCCTCGGCGGAGCCCAGGTAGGCGAACAGGACGGGAATGGCGCCCACCGGCTTGCGTTCGCCGAGGAGACGCACCACGGCGGCGCTAATGCGGAGGGCCTTGGGAGCGTTCTTCTCGATCTGGGCCAGGCAGCGCTCCGCCCTGCGACGCACTTCGAGGTCGGGGTCTTTCGTGGCCGCGCGCAGGGCGGGACGCGCGCGCAGGCCGAGGGCGACGAGGGCCTCGACGGCGTTCTCGCGCACCTCGAACTCGTCGTCGCCGAGGTTCGCGATCGATTTCCGCAAACGCGCCTCCCCGGCGGCGTCGAGGGTGCGCTTGCGGACGTAGTCGAGGAGGCCCGCGTTGTCGGTGGGAAGGGCGCTGTCCTTGAGGACTTTCTCGTCGGAGGGCAGGGCAGCGAGGGGGCCCTCGGGGAAGGCGACGAACATCCGCACCTCTTCGGGCTGCCAGGGCAGTCGGCCTCGCGGCCCGAAGAGACAGTTCTCGCCAACGGCCCGATCGCAGGCGAGTAGGAGCAGCACGCCGGCGAGCAGGGCCTGGATGCGACGCGGGAACATGGTTCCGCCTCCACGGGGCGAGCGGGGGGGCTAACGCGCCCGCTCGCCTGTCACCGCCGCCGCGCCCGCGACGTGTAGGTCGTCAGCGCCATCTCGTGAACGATCTTGCCGTCGCGGTCCACCTCGAACAACTTGTAGGCCGGGAACGACTGCGACGACGACACGAGCGTGTTGCCGTTGGGCAGCCGCACGGCATGCACCGGCTGCTGGACCGAGGTAAAGGCACGCACCAGCTTGCCGGTGGCGTCGTACTCCTCGGTACGGTTGTTCCAGCCTTGTGGGATCAGCACGTGGCCGTTGTTCAGCACTTCGTTGCTGTTGTAGGCGACGTTGCTGATCGCGAACGTCTTCAGCTCCTTGCCGTTGCGGTCCAGGCGGATCACCTGCCGGTTGTTGGTCACGAACACGACCTGCCCGTTGGGCAGCTTGCGCGCCGACATGACGTCGTTCGGCCGGTCGATCTTGAAGACCTCGCGCCCGCCGCGGGTGATCTCGAGGAGCTGGTTGCGGAAGACCACGAACGTGTTGCCGTTCTTGAGCCGCTCGGCGTACATCGGGTAGTTGGGGAACTGCTTCTGCCAGAGGACGTCGCCCTTGAAGTTGCGCTCGGTGACGCGCATGCCGCTGTACTCCGTGATGAGCACGCGGTTGCCCGGCAGCACGAAGGCGTCCCACGGGTTGAGCAGGCCGGTGATCTCCCAGCGCATCTTGCCGCTGCGATCGACCTCCATGATCTTCTGCATGTTGGTCTGGATGAGTAGCGTCAGGTTGCGGAACGGCTCGCGGTCGGTCTGGGCGTTGCGGTCGAGCAGCACCACGCGCGTCTTGTTGTCGTCCCACCATTTGGCCCAGGCGGTGCTGCGCTTCTTGCGGCCGTCTTCGCCCTCGGGCAGTGGCTTGGGCGCCGAGTCGCCGGCGATCTTGGCCAGGTACTCCTCGGCCATGATCGACAGCTCCCCCGACACCTCGCCGATCAGCGCCGCCAGGACGGGGACGCCGTCGGGCTCGTTGGCGCTGGAAAGGGCCAGGGCGACCTTGAGGCGGACCATCGGCTCCTTGTCCTTGAGCAGCCCGCGGATCGTGGCCAGGTTCGGGCCCATTGGCCCGTGGCACAGCGCCTCGGCGGCGCCGGCGCGGCGGTAGGCGTTCTTGTCGGCCAGCGCCTTGACCAGGAGCGGGTTGGCCTTGCCGCCCTCGTAGGCGACGGAGTTGAGCGCCTTCTGCACCTGCTCCTGGACCGCCTCGTCGTCCTCCTGGAAGGGCATGTAGGCCAGCAGCACCTCGACGGCGCCCTTGGGCTTGCGCAGCGCGATCAGCCGGGCCGTCACGCCCGACAGCGGTGGGGCCTTCTCTTTTTCGAGGAGGGCCAGGCACTTGGCCGTGCGGGTGCGCACTTCGAGGTCGTCGTGCTTGAGGGCCTGCTTGAGCAGCGGCTTGATGACGGCGCCCATCTTGCGCAGCTCCATCTCCGACTCCTGGCGCACCTCGAAGGCGTCGTCGGCCAGGTTCTCGATGAGCGCCAGCGCCTTCTTGTGCATCGCCTCGGTCAGCGTGCGCTTCTTGACTTCCTCCAGCAGCCCGGGGCCTTCCGTGTCGAGCCACCACCGGGCCCAGGCGTCGCGCGCCCGCTGGCGCGAGACTTCGTCCTCGCCGACGGGGACGTTAGGGGCCTGCTCCTGGGCCAGGTCGCCCAGGAACGCCTCGACCTCGCGCGCCTGCTCCGTGGAGAGGTCGCCGAGCAAGGCGATCATGGTGGAGACCGCCTTGGGGTCGTTGGCCTTGGACAGGGCGAGGCTGGCGCGCAGGCGGACCGACGGCATTTTGTCGTTGAGCAGCTTCCGCAGGGTGGCGCGCGGCTCGGCGGAGCCCCGGCTACAGACGGCGACGACGGCCATCGCCCGGCGGAGGGGGTGTTCGTCCTCGAGCGCCTTGAGGAGGGCGGGGTCGGGGGCGCCCTTGGTGTAGGCGACGCTCATGAGGACGTTGCGGCACTGTTCGAGCACCCGATCGTTCTCGGCGTGGGGCAGGTAGGCGAGCACCACTTCCGCGGTGCCGGCGGGCCGGCGCTGGCCGAGCAGGCGCACGGCGGAGGCCGTCAGCCCGGCCGAGTCGCCGACCAGGGCCCGGAGGCAGCGCCGGGCCAGGGAGGCGACTTCGGGGTTGTCGGCGTCGCGCGCCGCCTGGCGGAGCAGCGGAATGGCGGGCGGGCCGATGGCGACGAGCTCCGCGCAGGCCTTCTCGCGCCTGGCGGGGGCCTTGTCCTCGAGCTGTTCGAGCAGCTCGGCCAGCTTCTCGGCGCTGACCTCGCCCTTGGTGCGCAGCCGAAAGAACGTCAGCAGCCCGGGCCCGTCGGTCGCCAGGCCGGCCGCCTTGAGGCGAGCCTCGTCCGGCAGCGCGGCGCCCTCCTCGTCGGCGCGGGCGCGCGGCCCGACGCTGCCGGCGAGGCAGACGACTAGCAGGGTGGCAAAGATGCGGCGAGACATGATGAGGGATCTCTCAAAAGAGTCAGTAGTCCGTAGTTCGTAGTCCGGAGCAAACGCCTCTCTGTTTGCCGCTTGCGGCGTGGCGTTTCCCGCTCGGAAGACGCCAAGCCGCAAGCGACGACCTAGGGCGATCAGCGCTTCGTCACCTTGAACGGGCGATACGCCAGCCCGGTCATGCTCTTGACGATCTTGCCCGTGCGATCGATCTCGGTGATCTGCATGTTGTAGTTGCTGGCCACGATCGTATGGCCGTTGGACAGGCGGAACGGCACCAGCGGGGCCGTGACGGCGCACTCCCAGACCTGCTTGCCGTCGGCGTCGAACTCGATCACCTTGTTGAAGTTGCTGACCGACACCACCACGCGGTCGCCGGGCAGGACCTGGGCGCCGTTGAGGCTGAAGTTGACGAAGGAGAGGCGCGTCGATTTGAGCTGCTTGCCGGCGCGGTCGAAGCGGTAGTACATGCCGCCGTAATCGACGTAGGCGTAGGAGCCATCGCGGAAGCGCCGGGCGGCGAGGATCTGGTTGCCGCCGTAGTAGCGGCTCCAGATGGCGGTGCCGGCCTTGTTGACCTCCATGATCTGGTTGCGGCAGGCGATGAAGGTGTCGCCGTTGCGCACGCGCTCGACGTGGAAGGCCTGGTTGTAGAAGCGCCCGGTGCCGGGTATCTCCCGGCCGGTCTTGTCGCGCTCGACGACGCGGTTGCCGCTGCTCTCGATGAGCAGCACGTTGCCGTTGCGCAGGACCTTGGCGTCCATCGGGTAGTAGATGCCCTTGACCTCCCAGCGCACCTTGCCGGTCCGGTCGAGCTCGATGACGCGCCCGTTGTTCGTGGCGGGGTTGTAGTTCTCGATCACCAGCACGTAGTCCAGCTCGCGGCGGGACAGGTCCACGCGGGCGAGGTCGATCCCCTTGCCGTTGGCCTTCCACCAGACGTCCCATGCGGCGACGGCGCGTTTGCGGCTATCGGCGTCGGAGCCGACGCCTTCGAGCGGGGCCTTGTCGCCGGCGATGGCGATCAGGTAGTCCTCGATCTCGAAGGCCTGTTCGACGGGCAGCTCGCCCAGCAGCGCGATCAGCGCGGGCACCGACGCCTTGTCGCCGACCCCGGCCAGGGCGAGGGCGGTGCGGCGGCGCACGTCGGCTTCCTTGTCCTTGAGCAGCCCGCGAATGGCGACCATCTGTTCGTCGGCGTGGCCGCGGCACAGCGCGGCGGCCGCGCCGGCCCGGCGGATGCCGACCTTCGATTCGAGGGCGGCTACGAGGGCCTCGTCGGCCTTGCCGCCCTTGACGCCGACGGCGCCGAGGACGTCGATGACCTGTTTGGTGACGTCTTCCGACTCGGCGAACGGCAGATAGCCGAGGAGGGCCTCGACGGTGCCCTTGGGTCGGCGCAGGCCGAGCAGGCGGGGGGCCGCCTTCGGCAGGGGGTTGGGCGAGTCCTTTTCGATGGTCTCCAGACACTTGGCGGCCAGGGGGCCGACCTTGGCGTCCTCGGCCTTCATGGCCCGGCGAAGCAGAGGAGCGGCCTTCTTGCCCATGTCGATCAGGCCCTCGACGGCGGCGTTGCGCGCCGGGGGCGAGCTGTCGCCGAGCTTCTCGATGAGGGCGAGCGCCTTGGCATGATCGGCGTCGGAGAGGGTGCGCGAGGTGAGCTCGCCGAGGAGGCGCTCGCCATCGGCCTGCTTCCACCACGTCTTCCAGATTTCGCGGCGCAGTTCGCGCGACAGGCGGTCGTTGCCGGCTGGGCCGCGCACGGCCCACTCGCCGGCGAGCTTGGTGAGGAAGCCCTCGGCCTGAACGCGCTGGCGGGGGGCGAGGTCGCCGAGGAGGTCGATGAGGACGGGGATGGCCTCGGCGTCGTAGGCGCCGACGAGGCCGAGGGCGGCGCGGAGGCGCACCGAGACCTTTTCGTCCTTGAGGAGGGGGCGGACGGCGGCGTGGTGGGTGATGCCACCGACCTGGCAGAGGATCTGGGCGGCGGCGCCGCGGCGGATGGCGGCCTTGTCCTTGAGGGCGAGCAGCAGGGCGGGGTCGGCCTTGCTACTCTTGATGGCGTTGGCGACAAGGGCGGTCTCGACCTCGTTGAAGACGTCGTCGTCGTCGGCATAGGGCAGGTAACCGAGCAGGACGGCGGTGGCGCCGGCCGGCTTGCGGGCGGCGATGAGGCGGGCGGCGTTGATGGGCAGGGAGGGGGCGGTGGGGCCTTCGATGGCGGCGAGGCACGTCTTGGCGCGGGTGGAGCCGGCGACGTCATCGACGTTGTTGGCGGCCTGCCGGAGGACCGGGATGGCCCCCTGGCCAATGCAGATGAGCTCGGCCTGGGCCTCGTCGGCCTCGGCGCCCTTGGTGGAGCTGAGTTTCTTGAGGAGGGCGGTCATGTCTTCGTTGGGAGGGGCGGGCGGGGTGCGCTTCTTGAAGAAATTGAGGAGCCCCGCGTCGGTCGGGTCGATCTTGACGCCCTTGAGCACCGTCTCGTCGCCGGCGGCGGGCGTGGCGGAGATCCCCGAGCCCGCGGAACTGGGCCCGTCGCCGGGGATGGCGAAGCCTTGCTTCGTTTCGAGGACCGGGGGCGGGGGCGCCGGCACGAAGGGGCGCTCCTTGAGCCTGAAGGCAACCGGCACGGGCCGAACGACGCGAATTTTCGCCGGCGGCAGTTGGGCCGGGAGGCTCAGGAGCGCCAGAGCGAGTGGGGCCGCAAACATACTTGCTACTCCGGTGCGAAGTGGAGGACCGTTCGTTGCTCTGCATATGATAGACGATTGAGGCGGGGGGTGGGAGGAGAAAAAACGGGAGCCGGGGAGCGAGGGACGGGGCCCCCGTTCGTTGGGCGGTGATCGCCAAGCCGCAAGCGGCAAACTTCGAGCGACCGCGGACGGCGGCTTGGCGGGCCGTCTCGGGCTCGTTGCCTCACGCCGAGGCTGCACCCGGGAGCGCAGCGGCCATCGCGCTCTCGCCGGGCCGGTCGAGCGCGGATCGCCGGTTGGCGCGGCGGCCGCGAAGAATGGAAGGCGCCCTCGCCAACCTTGTCGCTACGAACGGGCCCGGTGGCGGGCGCTGGCGTTCGATCGCGAAGTCGCGGAGAATGCCTCGGTCACGCGGGGGCTGGCGGGCCCGACTCTTCCCGTCAGTTTCCAGCGCCGATCGTGCAACGGCGACAACAATCGCCCGCCGGGGCCCTTTTGGAGTGCGTCCGATTCATCGGCGCTTTCTTTTCTTCGAGTTTCTGCCCGGGCGGAAGGCCGCGCCCGGTGGGACTGCCTCATCGAAGGCGAAAGAAAGCGGCGATGAATGCGCCGCCCTCCAGAAAGGCCACAACGGGCCCTTCTTGTCGCTCTGGGCGCCCGCCCCGGAGCGAGAACTTCCACCGGAAGCGGAGCGATCATCCCCACAAGGGCGCCAATCGGGCCCGAGGACGGAGGCAAAACTGCTATTGCACTTTTGGTCAACCTTTCTTACAAGCCCTCCCTCTTCGCGGTGAATACGAACCCAGCGACGGCCCCCGGTCCTCGATCGACGAGGGCCGTCTCGGGGGACGGTGGGGGGGAGCGCCCTATTCGGGGGTGGGCGTCTGGGACGCCCTACCCGTCTGGGGCGGAGCTCGTACGCTGTCGGGCCAGCGCGCCCACAGGGGAGAGACGGCGCTTTCGTGGATCGGGAGCGCCACCCCAGAGGGGCGTGGACGTCTGGGACGCCCACGCCCGCCAAAGGGGCGAATGGGAACACTCGTTTCGTGCGTCCCGGGGGGGCGTTGCGAAAACGAAGCCAGGAGAAGGAGCCCGAAAGATGCCGGAGCGACGCCGGGTTTCCCTGCGAGCGATTTGCCTGGTGGGGTTACTGTGCTGTCTGGGGGGGGCGGGGTGTCTGCAGGTCATGATGCCCACGCAAAAGGCGGCCCCGACCAACCAAACGGTTCTGCGCCCCAACAACCAGGAAGGGCAGCTGATCGTACGGACCGCCGCCGTGGGGCCCTCTGCCGTCAAGGGGCCGACCGCCGAGCAACCGCTACCGCTCGGCCCGAACGTCCCGGGGCCGGGCGCGTGTGGCCCCAATGGCTGTGGGTTGGGGGGACAGGAGGTCCCGCCTCCCGGGTTCCTGGCTCGCGAGCTGACGCCGATGGCGCTGCCGCCTTACATGGTCGAGCCACCGGACATCCTTCTTCTGGACACCATCAAAATGGTGCCCAAACCGCCGTACGTGGTCAGCCCGCTGGACGTGCTGCTGGTGCGCGTGGCCGAGCCGCTGCCCAATCAACCGATCGACGGCGCCTACACGGTGGCGCCCGACGGGACGATCAACCTCGGCTACTCCTACGGGCTGGTCCGCGTCGGCGGGCTGGGCCTCGGGGACGTCGAGCGGGCGATCCGCCGGCAAGTGGGGCGCGTGCTCAAAAACCCCCAGGTGGTGGTGGGGCTCGCCCAGTTCCGCGGGGCACAGCAGGTGCGCGGCCAGCACCTCGTTCGGCCGGACGGCACGCTCAGCCTGGGGTCGTATGGCTGCGTCTTCGTCGCTGGGCTGCGACTCGACCAGGTCAAGGTCGCCATCGAGCGGCACCTGTCGCAATTCGTGCTCGACCCGGAGGTCTCGGTGGACGTGCTGGCCTACAACAGCAAGGTCTACTACGTCATCACCGACGGGGCGGGCTATGGGGAGCAGGTGTATCGCTTCCCGATCACGGGCAAGGAGACGGTGCTGGACGGCATCAGCAACATTCAGGGGCTGCCGGCCGTCGCCTCGAAGCGGAAGATCTGGCTGGCCCGCCCCTCGCCCGCCGGACATCCCTGTTCGCAAGTGCTGCCGGTGGACTGGATGGCGATCACCCAGGCTGGCTCGACGGGGACCAACTACCAGCTCTTCCCCGGCGACCGCATCTACGTGGGCCCCAACCCGCTCATCAAGGCGGACAACGTGATTGCCCAGGTTCTGTCGCCGTTCCAGCGCATCTTCGGGCTGGGGTTCATTGCGACGAGCACGTTTAACAACCTTCGCAACAACGGCAACGGCACCGGCACCACGGCGGCGGCGGTCATCCTCCCTGGGCGGTGATGCTCGTGGGACGAGGGGACGGGGAAAGGGCGCCCGGGGGGGGCCGCCCTTTCTCCGGCCCGCGGCGGGCTTGGTTCGACGTGCGGGCCCGCCACGTGCCGATGGTAGGAGGTGGGACGGGCCACGTCTTTGCGGCGACGTCAACTTCGTCGCGGGCGGGCCAGCCGAAACTGGACACGCGATCGTTTCGGGCTTATGGTGGGGATGGCGTCGAGATCCGATCATCCGCGGTCTTCGCCCGGCGCGGCCTGTCCGGGTGCGGGTGGCCAGCCCATCCACTCCCATCGGGGCCGGGAACGGGAACAGGGAGCCAGGTGCGATGAAGAAGTTGATCGTGGCAAGTGCGCTGGCCTTGCTGGCCGCGCCGGCGGCGTGGGGCCAGTATTATCTCCCGCGGCCCGTGACCAACCCGTTCGATCGTCCGACCCCGTTCTCGCCCTATGGGGGCTACGGGCCCTATGGGAGCTACTCGACCGGGACGATCGCGACGTTCGGGGCCTCGGGGCGGTTCACCGACGCGCAGATCGTCCAGCAACTCCAGTTGCTGCAGCAGCAACAGCAACAGTTGCTGGCGGGGCAAGCCCTGGGTGGCGTGACGTCGATCGGGCAGACGGGCCACCCGACTCGGTTCGGGAGCTACCGGCAGTACTTCTTCAACCTGAACGGGAGCGGACTGGTGACGAGCCCCGGGCTGGCCACGACGACCCCGATCAACACGGCCCCGGGGTTCCTGCCACAGAACGTTTCGAGGCCGGGCGTTGCCCCGGTTCGTCCACCGCTCGGCGCCCCGCCGGTGGGCACGGGGTATTGAGGCATACGAAGCGCGGGCGCTGTCGTCTTACGAGCTCGGGGCGCGAGCCCCGAGCCGAAACAAAGCCAGGGAGGGCAGACATGACATTGGCGCGGGTGTTGAGAAACGCCTGGTTGGCGGGGCTGGCCCTGCTGGCCTTCGGCGGGACGACGTGGGCGCAGAGCGCTCCTTGCGGCTCGTGCGGCTCTTGCGGCTCTTGCGCTTCCCGAATTCACTGTCCGGGGCCGTACAAATACTGGTATGAGGCCCCGCCCTGCATCAAGTTCAAACGGGCGTGCCCCAAGCCGATCTGCGACCCTTGCGCCCTGGAGCACAACGGCTACTGGGCGCCGTGCTGGCAACCGTATGCCTACCCGCCCGACTGGTCGCACTGCCCGACGCCCCCA
This sequence comes from Gemmatales bacterium, assembly GCA_038239195.1. GTDB lineage: Bacteria > Planctomycetota > Planctomycetia > Gemmatales > Gemmataceae > JBBSEZ01. The sequence continues at coordinate 67,280 of JBBSEZ010000001.1, read as the reverse complement.
CCTTCGGTGCGCATCCCGCCGCCCATCCCGTCGGTGCCGTCGTACGCGGCGCCGGCCCCCGCGCCGCGGCGAGGCCCGGTCGAGGAGGGCATCGAGCTGCCGGCGCCGCGCTCCAGCTCGCTCGAGAATAGTTCGGTGCTGCCGCCGCCGCGCGACGTGGAACTAGCGCCAACCTCGTATCAGGTGCCGCCGAGCGCAACCGATGAGCCAAGCGTGCCGCCGCTCCGCGCGCAACCTCAGCCGAAGGTGCGCTTGCTGAACTGACCGGAAAGGGGAGAAGGGGGAGGGGGAAAAAGGGCGAGGCCGAGAGGCCTCGCCCTTTTCGCGTTGGGCCCCTGTCCCGAGGCGGAGCAAGTTGTCGGCAAGCGCCCCGTTGGGCTTGACTTCGAATCCACCTCTGGCTAAAGGAGGGCCCTCTTGAGTCAGAAACAAATTCGCGAGACGGGAGCGCCCGAGCCTGTGGGGATGGGCCGGGGCGGGACAAAAGGGGCCCACCAAGGGCCGAGTATCGGCGAACCGGGGGACGATATGCGAAGGATCGCGGGCACGTGCGTGCTTCTGATGGGGCTGAGCGGTTGCATCACCGTTCAGCGCGAGGGAACGAATAGGCCCAACCCGGGCGTTCCTTTCGCGCCGAGCCCCCCCACCCAGATGACGGGCGGGCCGAGGGCCTTGCCCACCGGCCTGGGGCCGGCCGCGCCCATGCCGGGCGCCTCGCTGGCGGGGGCCCCGACCGGGCCGACGCCCAGCACTCGCGTTGCGCTCGTTGGCGCGCCGGGGCCGGCCGCGACCGTGCCGTCCTGGTTGCCGCCGCAGAACGCGCCGCCGTACTATTCGCGCGTCAACGAGGCCGCCGTGGCCCAGGCCAATCCCGTGCCGGCCGCCCCCGGCTCGCCCGCCTCGATGCCCCTGGTCATGACGCCGCGCCCGCCTGCCGAGAAGCCCGTGGTCCTGGCGGAGAGCGAGCCGGCCAAGATGCCCGTGGTCATGACGCCGCCCGTGCCTGCTCCGCAGCCGGTCCGCCCGATGATCGTGGCGCCGGGCGCCGAAAGCGACGAGACGCCGCCGGCCCCCGAAGACCGGCATGGTCGGGTCGTGCTGACCGGGCACAAGGCCCGCGAGCCCGTCGAGACGGTCACCACCAGCAAGCCCGACGAGGAAGAGGCCCCCAAGCCGTTGCCCGTGATGCCGGTGCGCACGCTGGCGGCCGACGAGAAGGCCTCGCCGGAGGCCACGATCGATCAGCGCCCGGGCGCCCCGCTGATGCGCATCGTCAACAGCAAGCGCATCACGCTCAACTTCGAGGTGACCGACGTGGGCTCGTCGGGCGTGTCGGGCGTCGAGGTGTGGTACACCCAGGACGGCAAGGAGTGGAACAAGATCGACGCCCCCGCCAGCGCCAAGTCGTACGTGGTCGGCGTCGAGGAAGAGGGCACCTACGGGTTCACGCTGCTGGCGCGGAGCGGCATCGGCCTGGCCCACGAGTCGCCCCACCCCGGCGACGCGCCGCAGATGTGGGTGGTCGTCGATCTGACCAGGCCGGCCGTCGAGTTGACCGAGGCGATGCCGAGCGGCAACTTCAAGAACCAGACCGTGGCCATCCGCTGGAAGGCCACCGACAAGAACCTCGGCCGCAACCCGATCCGGCTCTCCTACGCCGAGAAGGCCACCGGGCCGTGGAAGACCATCGCCAGCAACCTGCCGAACAACGGGCGCTATGACTGGCGCGTCCCGACCGGCGCCCCGGCCCGCGTGCTGCTCCGCATCGAGGCGACCGACCTCGGCGGCAACGTCGGCCTGGCGCAGACGCCCAAGCAGGTGGTGCTCGACACCGCCCGGCCCAACGTGTCGATCCTGGCCGTCGAGCCGAACGCCCGGTAAGGCGGCTTCCACGATCTCGTGAACGGCAACGCGAGAAGCGCGGCGAAGCTCGCCGCGCTTCTCGCGTTGCCGTTCACGGGCGCCGAACGTACCGGGTGAGCCCGCACAGCCCGACGGCGAGGGCAAGGCCGAACAGTGTCAGGGCCACGCTGACCGCGGACGCCGCCGCCGCAAGGGGCGACAGGCTGTAGCGCAACTCCGGCCAGATCACGCGCGGCAGCGTCTCGTTCTCCGGCGTCGTCAGGAACAGGGCCAGGGTGAACTCGTTCAGCGACAGGATGAAACTGAACGCCGCCGCGGCCGCCACCGCGGGGCGGACGAGCGGCCAGGTGACGAGGGCGAACGCGCGCACGGGCCCGGCGCCGAGGCCCCGCGCCGCCTGCTCGAGCTCCGCGGATACCTCGCGCAGGGCCGAGCGCACCATCAAGAACACGACCGGGAGGCTCGTCAGGCTGTGGGCCAGCGCCAGGCCCAGATGGGTGCCCTCGAGGCCGAAAAAGTGCAGGAGCGGCAACTGCCCCATGCCCAGCACCACGGCGGGCACGAACAGGGGCAGCAGGGCTGCCCCCGCCAGCAGCCGAGCGCCGCGAAACCGCGCCCGCCTCAACGCCACGGCTAGGCCCGTCCCACAGACCAGCGCCAGGGCCGTGGACAAGGCCGCCACTTGCAGGCTGTTGAAAAGGGCGTCGCGCCAGCGCGCGTCGCGCGCCAGGCGGGCGTACCAGCGCAGCGACCAGCGCCCTCGGGGAGGCTCCATCAGTTCGCCCGGGGCGAACGACGTCCAGACGGCGCAGGCCAGAGGAGCGAGCACGACCAGCAACGCCAGCGCTCCCGTCAGGCCCCCCAGCAGGCGAAACGCGCGGGTGCTCATGGCCGGCCCTCCCGGCGACCGGGCCGGGCGAGCAGGGCCAGGCAGGCGGCCACGGTGAGTAGCATCAGGACGGCCGCGGCGGCGCCGCGCGGCCAGTTGGATTTTTCCAGCACGTGCCGCTGGACCTCGACGGCGAGCGTGATTTCCTCGGGGCTGCCCAGGAGCAACGGTCCGACCAGCGCCCCGAGCGCCCAGAGCAGGCACAGTTGGGCCGCCACGACGACGGCCGGCATCGACAGCGGCAGCGTAACGCGGAGGAACGCCTGCCAGGGGCTCGCGCCCAGGCCGCGCGCCGCCGCCGTCAGGTCGGGGTCGATCCGCTCCAGCCCCGCCGTCAGCACCAGCACGGCGTAGGGGAGCAGCAGGTACGTCTCGCCGATCAGCACGCCGCGCAGGTTGGGATAGAGCATCACCGGCCGATGCGCCACGCCCAGCGCCATGATCGCCTGATTGATCGGCCCGCTGTTGCTCAGCAGCACCTTCAGTCCGTAGACCACGACGAGCACGCTGGCCAGCTTGGGCAGCACGACGGCGGCCAGGGCCAGCGCCTTGAGCCGGGGCGGCAGCGAGCGGATGAAAAGCGCAAGCGGGTACGCCAGCAGCACCGTGATCCCGGCCACGCCGACGCCCAGGAGCACGGTGAAGAGAAGCACGGAGCGGAAATAGCCATCGCCCAGCAGGGCCCGGTAGGAGGCGAACGACCAGGTGCCGGGGCGGTAGAAGCCGGCGCCCCCCGCCTCCTCGTAGGCGCTGACGCGGACGAGTAGCAGCAGCGGGCCCGCGAAGAACAGCAGCAAGAGCAGCAGCGACGGGGCGGCCAGCGCCGCGCCCCCGAGGCCCTCCCGAACGCGGGGGCGGTTCATGGCAGCGCCTCGCTCGGAAGAGAACGCACCCATTCCGGATCGTCTTCGGGGATGACCCAGGGCCCGGTCGCCGGAACGCCGACCGCGACGGCAGCTCCGGGCGGAAAGGCAAGCGCCTCGTCGGCCCCGCAGCGCACGCGCAGGGACAACTGATCGGTGAGGGCCACGGTCAGCACCTGGTCGGCGCCGTGGAACGTACGATCCACCACCCGGCCCGGCCAGGGATGGGGGCACTCCGCCCCGGGCCCGAGGCGACACTGTTCGGGGCGCACGAGAAGCAGGCTGCCGGGGCGGATCGGCGCCAGGCCGCTGTCCGCGGGGCGCGGCAGCGAGGGGCCCCCGCGCAGGCGCACCGTTTCGCCATCCACCGCTTCGACCTCGAGCAGGTTGGCATCGCCCAGGAAGCGGGCGACGAACGGGCAGCGCGGGCGGCGGTAGAGCTGCTGCGGCGCATCGACCTGGAGGAGGCGCCCGGCGAGCATGATGCCGACGCGGTCGGCCAGGGCCAGCGCCTCCTCCTGATCGTGCGTGACAAGGAGGGTCGTCACGGCGGTCTGGCGCTGGAGCTCCTTGACCTGGGCGCGCAGCCGGTGGCGCAACTGGCGGTCGAGGTTGGCCATCGGCTCGTCGAGGAGGAGGAGGCGCGGCTCGGTCACCAGGGCCCGCGCCAGGGCCACGCGCTGCTGCTGCCCGCCCGAGAGCGCGGCCGGCTGGCGCTGCCCCTCGGCGGCGCTCAACCCAACGCGCGCCAGCATCTCCTCGACGCGCCTCGCTCGCTCTCGGCGCGAAACGCCGCGCATCGCCAGGCCGAAGGCGACGTTGTCGAACGCCGAAAGGTGGGGGAAGAGGGCGTAGCTCTGGAACACCATGCCGACGTGGCGCCGCTCCGGGGGCCAGGCGGTGACGTCCTCCCCGCCCAGGCGGATGGTCCCCGCATGGGGCGCCAGGTAGCCGCCCAGCAGGCGCAGGAGCGTGGTCTTGCCACAGCCGGACGGGCCGAGCAGGGCGAACAGCGACCCGCGCTCCGCCGACAGCGTCAGCCCTTCGACGGCAGGCGGTCCCGCGCCGAAGGCGAACGTCAGGCCGTCCAGTTCGAGCGCGGCCGCGGGCGCGTCAGCCCTTGCGGAGGACTTCGCGGTCCCAGGCCCGGTTGACGTGCTCCCAGTCTCGGAAGTAGGCATCGTAGGGGTAGTAGCGCAGCGCCCGCAGCTGCGCCTCCGTGCGCGGGTAGATCTGTGCCCAGAACGAGTCTTCTTTCGCCATCCGCTCCGCGACCGACACCACGGCGGTCCCCTCCCCGTGCCGTGCGAACGCCAGCTGCATCTCCTCGCCGAGGATCAGGTTCAGTGCGACCTCGGCCAGTTCCTTGCGCGGCGTGCCATCGGGGATGAGCCACATCGACTGGACGAAGGCCCGGTCCTCGTCGGGGACCACGGCGGCCAGCTCGGGGTGCTCGCGCAGCACCTGGAGCATCTCGGGGCTGTGCATGTTGCCCAGGGCACAATTCTTCTGGACGAGGTTGTTGGCCATCTCGCTCGAAGTCGGCCACCAGATGCCGACCTGGTCGCGGTGCTTCCGGGCGAACGCCAGCACGCCATCCAGGTCGCGCTCGACCTCCTCCGCGGCCTTGCCCGCCTTGCCTTCTTCCGCCACCTTCATGCAGGCGAAGGTGTAGAGCGACATGTAAAAGGAATTGTAGAGCGAGACCTTGCCCTTGACCTCCGGGCGCAACAGGTCGTTCCAGCGCCGGGGCCGAAAGGGGGCGAGCTCCCGGTGATAGGCGAGCGTCATCTCGGAGCTTGGGTAGGTGACGCCGTACCCGTCCCGGTAGACCCAGTTCTCTCGGACGCACGCGCTCAGGTTGCGGACGTTGGGCACCCGGTCGAAGTCGATCTTCTGGAACAGCCCCTCGCGGATGGCGGGGTAGCCCTCCGTGGCGTCGGACACCATCAGGTCGAAGGCGGGCTTCCCCCTGGGCGACAGCTTGAGTTTGGCCGTCGAGCCCCACCAGCCCGGATCGAGCACGGCCGTGGCGCCCGTTTCCTTCTCGAACTCGGGGACGAACGCCTCGCGCATGGTCCGCTCGTGGCCGCCCGCGTAGACGAAGATGCGCAACTTCTGGCCGCGAAACTCGCCCCCGCCGGTGGTCGAGCTTCGACACCCGGCCAGCGACAGCCCGAGCCCGGCGGCGGCGCCGAGGAACTGTCGTCGCGTCGTCAGGCGGGGCGGCATCGGTGGTCTCTCCGGTTGGTCGAGTTCGCCAGGGAGGTCAGAACTGGGCGATGGGCTCGTCGGGAACGCCTTCCGCTCGCAGTCGGCGCAACATCTCTTCGAGCAATTTTCGCCGATCGACGAAGAAGAGCCCTCCCCGCGAGCCGCGCAGCCGGATGCGCCATTGCGTGGAGCGCACCAGTAACTTCTCGGGCCAGAGGGGCCGGCTGCGCCAGCCGAGGTAGGGACCGCGCGTGAAGTAGAGGCCCCCCGGGATGGCAGGGCGGACCACGGCCTCGGCCCCGCCCGGCTGCTTGAGGCGGTAGACGTCCTTGATCCAGGCGCCGGTGATGATGTTCGAGGCGGGGAACGGCGCCGGGTTGCCCCACAACACGCGCTTCTCGGGCCCGTTGGCGTTGCAGAACCAGGGGAAGGTGGTCCGCAGGAAGCCGGCGAAGTGGGCGTAGTCGCGCGGGGCGTAGCGGCGCTGGCGGAACAGCAACAGCACCTCCCGCCGCTCGGTCCTGGCGAAGCGGCGCGTCTCGGCGGCGAAGCGCGGGTCGCTGAAGTGGGCGATCCCGTCGGCGAAGTCGTTGAAGATGAGGATGCCGCTGCTGTAGTGCGACGCCCCGTGAATGTAATTGATCCCGTGCGGCATGCGCCGGCGCGGGCCCCAGGGCACCTCGGGGACCACCGCCGACAGCGCCGCTAGTTGCGCCAGGTAATGGCCGGTTTTCCCGATCACCTCGTCGTCGTCGGGCAGGTCGTGCCCGCCCAACCGGGGCGAGCTATAGAGCACGTTGTCGAACCAGATGGGCCGGCCGGTCTGCGGGCTCAGGCCGGTCGCCCATGGATGGTCGAGGCCGATGAGCCCGGCGGGCAGAGGACGGAAGCGGATGACGTCGAGCACGCGCAGGATGCCGTGCGCGTTGTGCAACATCTGGTGGGCCCAGGTCGCCGGTATGCACAGGTAGTAGGCCAGCACCTCCCCGAGCCGAGGCGGGCGCGTGGGAGGTCGGGAGGCTGGCGGGGGAACGTCGAGCATGGGGAGCGCACACCTTTGGGCTATCCCTGGACCGACGGGTGGTCGGCGCCCGCCCCGTTGGGCGAGCCCGTCGGGGCGAGGGGGGCGGCCGATGAGTTTCCGCAACTCTTCCCCCTGCCGAAGAGGCGGAACGGCTTGCTCAGGGCCCGGCGGATCGACCCGAAGAAGCCGAGCGCCCGCAGCGACGGCATCATCAGCTTGAGCTTGCTGCCCTCGCCCCAGCGGTGGTGGTCGGCATGCAGCACGTACACTTCCCACAGCGTGTCGTCGGGGTCGCTCACCCAGAACTTGGTCTGGTGGGCGTAGCAGCAGCGCACGTCGTCCTGGCGGGCAGGCCGATAGCCCGCGGCCTGGAGCCGGGCCTGCACCGCGACGAGGTCCTCGGGGGTGCGGACGCGCAGACCGAGGTGGTTGAGCGGCCCGCCCTTGCGGGCCGGCTGCGGCTTGAGCGACAGCACGAGCGGCGGCTCCTCCAGCTCGAACTTGGCGTAGTTCTCGTAGGCCTTGGCGGGCGCTATCCCCAGGAGGGCCGAATAGAACGCCAGCGAGCGCGGCAGGTCGCCGACGTTCAACGAGACGTGAAACTTGACCAGGTCGGTCGCGCCTTCCGGCGTCCGGTTGGCGATGGGCTGGGTGGCGGTCGTCATGAGTGACAAGGCTCCGGGGCCTGGCCTGGGGCAAGCGAACCAATAATAAGACGTTCGTTTGAGTATTGTAATTCGACGAGGCCGGATGGCCAGCCTTTTTCTCCCAGACGGATACAATCAGGCTCGTCGAAAAGGGAGGGCCACGTGCTCGACGCAAGGATTCGCCGCGCGATCGACCCGACGCTCGACCGGATGGGCGCCGCCCTGGCCCGGCTCGGCCTCGGTGCCAACGCGGTGACGGTCGGCGGGTTCCTGCTGGGGGCCGGCGCCTGGGGCGCTCTCGCCGCCGAGGCCTACGGCATGGCCCTGGCGCTGATCCTGGCCAACCGCCTCGCCGACGGGCTCGACGGCGCCGTGGCTCGCCAGACTGGTCTGACGGACCTCGGCGGTTACCTCGACATTGTCCTCGACTTCATCTTCTACGCAGGCGTGCCGTTCTTCTTCGCCGTGGGGCGGCCCGAGACGGCCCTGCCGGCCGCCTTCCTCACCTTCTGCTTCGTCGGCACGGGCGGGTCGTTCCTCGCCTTTGCCGCCCTCGCCGCCAAGCGCGGGCTCGACACCAAGGCGCGCGGGCGCAAGTCGATCTACTACCTCGGCGGGCTGACCGAGGGCACGGAGACCATCGGGTTCTTCCTGGCCATCTGCCTGCTCCCCGACCACTTCGCCCTGCTCGCGTGGGCCTTCGGGGGGCTGTGCTGGCTCACCACGGCCTGCCGCATCGCCTCCGCCGTCGAGGCGTTCCGCAGCAACGACGCCCCCGCAGCAAGCCCCCCGCCAACTCCCTGACGACATTTCTCGCCTCCTCGGAAAAAACACTGGCCGTTGCGCGCCAACGAATTACAATGCTCGTACAAACGTCAGAGTATTTGTCCCGCCGTGTCCTCCTCGGCCCCGGGGCACTCGAAGAGGTCCTTCCACGGATTGCGCAGGAAGCCAGAACGTGAACGAGCCTGTCCTTCCAGTCACCGGGAACGATGCTCAGGCGAGCGCCGACGCGGCGCGCGCCGAAGCGCCGGGGCCACGGTCTCAGGAGGAGCTCGACGCCGCGGCCTATCTCGACCGGGGCAAGGCATTCCTGGCGCGAGGCGACGCCGACCTGGCCGTCGCCGACTTCACGCAGGCAATCCTCCTCGAGGCCAACGACTACGAGCCGTTCTTGTTGCGCGGCCAGGTGTGGGAGAAACAGGGCGAGTACGAGCAGGCCATCGCCGACTACGGCTGGGCGATTCGTCTGAATCCGCAAGACGCGGAGGCGCGCAACAACCGCGCCAGCGCCCACTTCCGCAAGGGGAACTGCGACGAGGCCATCGCCGACTACACTCAGGCGATTCAACTGGCCCCGCGCTGCGCCCGATCGTACCTGGCGCGGAGCGTCGTCCGCGCCGAGAAAGGCGACTACGAGCGCGCCCTCGCCGACTTCGCCAAGGCACGCGCCCTGGGGCCGCCGAACCACTTCGCCACGAGCCCCGACGCGGTCGATCAACTGCGCTCGGCGTACGACCGGGCGGCGGCGGAGCTCGACCGCTTCAAGAGAGCGCTCCGGCAGGCCGCCGCCGACTTCGCCGAGGAGGCGCAGTTCGGCGGCCCGGCCGCCGAGACCATCTTCGAGGAGCGCCGAGCCGCCGATGAAGCGCTCGAGCATCGATTGCTTGCCCCCTTCGGGGAGCGAGCGGCCCGGAACGGGGCGATTCAATCGCCGCCTGGCTCAGTCAGCGCCAGGCAGGAAGAGGGCCCCGCGCCGAAACCGGTTCCGCCCCAGGCGCGCTCAGAAGAGGCGATCGGGCCCCAGCAGCAGAGCGCCGCGAGGCATTACGAGCGCGGCCAGATTTATCAGGAGTGCGGCGACTTCGAGCGCGCCCACGCGGAATACAGCGCCGCCCTCGCTGAGGACGGGGCCCACGCGGGGGCGTACCTGGAACGGGGCGAGGCCTGCCGGCTCCTGGGCCGGTTTACGGACGCCGTCGCCGACTTCACGGCCGCGATCGGCCTGGACGGGAGCAACGCCGAGGCCTACCTCCGCCGCGGGGTTGCCCAAACGGAGAAGGGCGAGCCCGACCTGGCGCTCGCCGATTACGACGAAGCGATCCGCCTCGATCCCGACCTGGCCGCGGCCTACTCGAAGCGGGGGCTGGCGCACCTCAAGGAAGGCAAGTTCGACGAGGCCGCCGAGGACGCCGGCCGGGCGCTGGAGCTCGACGAGGCGCTCGCCGAGGCGTATTTCGCGCGCGGGGTGGCCCGCGGGAGGCAGAGCGAGTACGACGAGGCCATCGCCGACCTCGACGAGGCGTTGCGGCTCGAGCCGAACAACGCCCTGGCCCACAACCAGCGGGCCCTGGTTCACACGGCCCAGGAAAGGTACGACGAGGCCATCGAGGGGCACTCGGAGGCGCTCCGGCTCGAGCCGGGGTATGACCCCGCCCTCTTCAATCGCGGCAGCGCCTACCGATTACAGGGCGATTTCGACCGGGCGATCGCGGACTTCACGGAGTTCCTGAGCCGCAGGCCCGACAACGCGGCGGCCCACTACCACCGGGGCCTGGCCCACGTGGCTCAGGAGGACTACGACCCGGCCATCGCCGACTTCACGCGCGCCTTCGAGCTGAGCCCGAGCATGCACAAGGCCTACGTGAGCTGCCTCGAGGCCACGCGGGCCAAGTACGCGCGGCAACCGGCCGAGGTCGCCGCGCCGAGCAGCGCGCCGGAGTTGCTCGTCCTCGAGATGACGCCCAACGAGCCTGCGGCGAGCGCCGAGAAGCAGGGGCCTCGCGAAGACGTCCCCCGCCCTCTCGATGGGCGGACCGGGGTGGGCGCGGCCGTCTCGGCAACGCAGGGGGCGGAAGTTGCGGCGCCAGCCCAGGGCCCCGCCAGGGCAGATAGCGACAAGGCGAGGCCCGCCCTTCCGGCCGGCAAGTTGCGGATCGAGTGCCCGGAGTGCGGCACGCTCGGCCTCTTCGACATGCGCAATCTTGGCAAGATGTTTCGCTGCCCCGGCTGCTCCAACTGGTGGCGGACAAACGTCGGCGGCAATCTGGAACTGGCCTCGCCCCCGACGGCGGGGAGCGAGGCGCCGGGCCCTGCCCGGAGCAACCCGCGAGCCCCCGCTCTGGCGCGCCTGACGCCCGCGAAGGCGAGCGCCCTGCCCCCCACCCCCAGCGCCCCGAGGCCGGAGCCCCCCGCGGCCCACCCTCCGACGCCGGAGAGCTCGGCGAGCCGTTCTGCCGCGAAGCCCGCCAAGGTGGTGGAACCGCCGCGCCGTCGCAGACAGCGCGAGGGCCCGCTCCGCTACACCGCCCTCTGGATCGGCGCCGCATCCCAGACGCGGGGCGGGCGCTGGACCATGGCCGCGGGCGCCCTCGCCGCGGTCGTGGTGCTCTCGGTCGCCGTCTTCCCCTCCCTGTTTCCCAGCCAGCTCCGGTCGCGCGGGCAGAAGGTCGCCCGCGCCTGGCTCGCCAAGGACGTCGAGCAGATCAAGCAGTTCGCGGAGCCCTCCCAGGTCGAGAGCGTTCCCGCGTGGCTCAAGGAGAACCCGCCCCCCGACGTCGCCGGGCAGCAACCGCCTCCGTCCGTGAAGGTGGCCGTCCAGCGCAACGACGGCCGAACCGCCGAGGTCGTCGTGCAGATCAAGGCGCTGAACAAGGACGGCGCTCCGACTCATTTTGTCTTCGTGCAGCGCTGGGTCTCGAAGAACGGGACCTGGTACATCAAGCCCGCGACGTCCCCCGGGCGGGCGCCCGCCACCGAGGTGGGGCTGACTGAGGTGAGGCTCACCGGGGGCCCCTAGCGCGTCGCCCGCTTGGCGACGAGATCAACAGGCGTTGGGCTGGAAAGCCCCCTTTACTCCAGGAGAACTTGCATGTCACGTGTCCCCCGCCGAGCCCGCAGGCTCGGTTTCACCCTGGTCGAGTTGCTGGTGGTGATCGCCATCATCGCCGTCCTGATCGGCCTGCTCCTCCCCGCCGTCCAGAAGGCGCGCGAGGCCGCCGACCGCGCCACCTCGACCAACAACCTCAAGCAGATCGGCCTGGCCTTCCAGAACTACCACAGCGCCTACGGCCATTTCCCGAACAACGGCTATCAGTCGCAAGTCGTTCCGAACACCTGGCCGCAGGTCTGGAAGGCGACGGGAACGACGACCCCGCCGGCCGGCGCCATCGTCGTCGCGACCCTCGGGAGCGGTTGGCCGGCGCAATGGGCGTGGGGCTTCGGGTCCCCGAACCAGTACGACCGCTACCCGACCGGCTCGTGGGCGTATTCCGTGCTGCCGTTCATCGACCAGGACGCCGCCTTCCAGACGCAGGCCTACTCGGTGGCGGTGAAGTCGTATTACATCCCCAACCGCCGGCAGGCCATCCCGGTGGGCGTCCCGGCCGCCGACCCGATCTACGCGGGCTGGGCCTACCTCACCCCTCAGCCCCCGGGCGGCTCAAGCTACGTCAACGCCTGGGGCCGCACCGATTACGCGGCGAACGATCAGGTCATCTTCCCGGGCGATGGGGCCATCGGGCAGACGATGAAGATCACGCAGATCCTCGATGGATCGTCCAACACCATCCTGGCGGGCGAAAAGGCCCTCGACGTCCGCGCCATGGCAGCGGGGAGTTGGTACTGGGACGAGCCGATCATCCTCGGCGGGGCGGGCGGCACGGGGCGTTGTGGCCTGGGGCTGTTTCGGGACGGCAACCTGGGGGCCCTCGTTTCCGGCCCCGGTACCTCGGCCGGCTGGCCGGACAACGCGAACCAGAACTGCGGCGGCGGAAACTGGGGCTCGCCCTCGTCGGGCGGCGTCCAGTTCGCCTTGTGCGACGGCAGCGTGCGCACCCTGAACTACGGTCTGTCCGACCCCAACTTCACCTTCAGCACGGTGATGTGGCAATTGATGCGGCCCAGCGATGGCGTTCCCATCACGGCCGGGGACTACTAACCTTCGTCGGAAAGGATGAAGGAGGAAGGATGAAGGATGAACCCAGAAAGACCTCCTGTTCATCCTTCATCCTTTGGCAATCAGGGGGCGAACGTGCAACAGACCACAAGGCTTTTCTGTCAGGCGACAACAACCATGATTCGCACGCGGCGCGGGCTGGCGGTGGGCTTGCTTTTCCTCCTGTTGCTGCTCGGCGGTTGCGGCCGTGGCGATGGAGGGGGCCCGAAACTTGCCCCGGTGCGCGGCCGGGTGGTGTTCAAGAACAAGGCCGTCACGGCGGCCGACATTTTCTTCCTGCCCGACGCGGCGAAGGGCAACAACGGCACCATGGCGACCGCCATCCTTCAGGAGGATGGCTCGTTCACCATGTCCACCTACCCCCGAGGTGATGGCGTCGCGCCCGGCGCGTACAAGGTCACCCTGGGGCTCGGCCGGCGCAATGAGCCGGAGTTGAAGAAATACCGCACCGCCGAGACAACCCCTCTGAAGTTCGACGTCCCCGACGCGGGCCTCGAAGACTTGGTGATCGAACTGAAGTGACAACCGTGCGCCGGGGGCGTTGCCCCTGGCGCCTGCCCTCCTGTTCTCGGCGCTGCCGCAAGGCGGCGCACCCATCTCCGCACGAAACCACTTCTCCCGAGCTGGCGCTTTCTCTGGACAATTTCCGGGCGGTCGGGGCCGTCCTGGCGTAGGACAGGCGGCTCGCCTGTCCCAAATTCCCCTCGCGTAAAGCCCACTCCCAGGCCCGACAGGCGAGCCGCCTGTCCTACGACTGCGCTCCCCTTCGTTTGGCCTCGCCCCCGGCTCGCCCGGGCGCCGCGCGAGTGCGGTTCGGCCCCGTTCCCTACAATGCGTGACGCGGCCCTCGCGGCGGGGGCCAAGATGGGCAGGGGCGCACGTCGCGCCCGCGAAAGGCCCTTGGCATGACCGATTCGCCTTACTCCCCCGACCGGCGGCCGCTGAGCACGCGCGACAGCGCCTGGGCGCGCTCCGTGGCCGCGTGGCTGGTGCGCCGCGGCGCCTCGCCCAATGGCATCTCGCTGGCGGGCATGTTCGCCGCCCTGCTCGCGGGCCTGGCCCTTGGGCTGACGCCCGCGCTGGGGCCGTGGGCGTGGGCCGGCTTTCTGACGGCGGCGCTGCTGATCCCGCTGCGCCTCCTGGCCAACATGTTCGACGGGATGGTCGCCCTCGCCTCGGGCCGCGCCTCGCCCGTGGGCGAGCTCTACAACGAGCTGCCCGACCGCGTGTCCGACGCCGCCGTCCTCATCGGCGCCGGCTACGCCATCGGCGGTTGCCCCGAACTGGGCTATCTCGCCGCCTGCCTCGCTTTGTTCATCGCCTACCTGCGCGCCCAGGGCAAGGTGGCGGGCGCCCATCAGGAGTTCTGCGGGCCGATGGCCAAGCAGCACCGCATGACGGTCGTCGTCGCCGCCGGTCTCATCTCCGCCTTGCCGCGCGACTGGCAACCCGAGCTGGAAGCGCTCCCCGGGCGCGGCGCCCTGTCGGCGGCGCTGGTCGTCGTGTTGGCGGGCGGGCTGGTGACGGTCGTGCGCCGGCTTTCGCGGATCGTGCGGGCCCTGCAACGAGGTCACTCATGACAGCGTCCGCCCGGGTGCGCCTGTTCGGCTGGTGGAAGGCCTTCGACGAGCCCTTCGTCGTGTGGGCGACGGCCGGCGTGGTCGCCGTCCTGGCCCTGGCCCCGCTGATCGCCCTGTTTCTCCGTGCCTCGGGCAAGATCGACCGGGCGCTCTTCCTCGAAATCTTGCTCCGCTGGCGCTCCTGGTTGGTGCTGGTTGCCTGTCTGCTCGTGCCGATCTTGCTGGGCGCCTTCTGGACGATCCTGGGCGTCGGCCTGCTCAGCCTGTTGTGCTACCGCGAATACTCGCGCGTCACCGGGCTGTTCCGCGAGAAGACTGTCTCCGCGGTGGTCGTCCTCGGCATCCTGGTAGCGACGTTTGCCATCCTCGATCACTGGGACGGCCTTTTCTTCGCCTGCTCCGCGCTGACCGTCGCGCTGGTCGCGATCGTGACGGTGCCGCAAGACCGGCCCAAGGGCTACGTACAGCGCGTCGCCCTGGGCTCGCTCGGCTACCTGCTCTTCGGCTGCTCGCTGGGCTACGTCGGCTACCTGGCCAACGATCCCCACTACCGCTCCAAGTTGATCTGGATGCTGCTGTGCGTCGAAATGAACGACGTGTTCGCCTTTTGCGCCGGCAAGGCCATTGGCGGGCCCAAATTGTTGCCGAACACCAGCTCCGGTAAGACCATCGCCGGGGCCGTGGGCGCCCTGGTGCTGACGACCGCCTTCGCGATGGGGCTGGGCCACTTCGTCTTCGCCGGCACCAAGCTCGACGCGGTGCATCATCTCCTCGTCCTCGGGGTGGGGGTGAGCGTGCTGGGGCAGCTCGGCGACCTGACGCTGTCGTCGATCAAGCGCGACGTGCAGGTGAAGGACACCGGGGCGCTGATCCCGGGCCACGGGGGGCTGCTCGATCGGTTCGACAGCCTGTTGCTGGTGGCGCCGGCGGTCTATCTTTACCTGGCGCTGCACCTCGGCCCCGCGGGCGGGCCGGCAACGCGGATCTTCAGTGGCGACTGAGGGCCTGGCCGTGGACGACTGGAAGTTCAAGCCGCCCCCCGACCTGGCGCAGACGGGCCTCGATCGCTATCGCAACCCGCGCCGGGAGCACGGCGTGGTGTCGAGCGTGCTGCGCTTCGGCTGGTGGAGCGGGGTGCGGCTGTGGCTGACGATGTTGCATCGACTGCGCGTCCACGGCAAGCAGCACCTCCCGCTGTCGGGCCCGACGGTGCTGGTCGCCAACCATTTCAGCCACCTCGACGCTTTGGTGCTCGCCTGCGCGCTGCCGCTGAGCCAGCGCGACCGCATTCACCCGCTGGCCGCGGGCGACGTGTTCTTCGAGACGCCCGCCGTGGCCGCGTTCGCCGCCCATTTGCTCAACGCGCTGCCGGTGTGGCGGCGCAGCGCCGGCCGGCACGGCTTGCACGACCTGCAACAGCGCTTGCTGGAAGAGGAGGCGATCTACATCCTGTTCCCCGAGGGCGGCCGGTCGCGCGACGGGCAGATGCAGCCGTTCAAGCCGGGCGTGGGCATGCTGGTGGCGGGGACGGCGGCGCAAGTGGTGCCGTGTCATCTCGCGGGGACGTTCGAGGCGTTTCCGCCGGGGAAGCGCCTGCCTCAGGCGCACCGGATCACGGTGCGCCTGGGCAAGCCGCGCTCGTTCGCCGACGTGCCCAACAAGCGCGGGGGGTGGGACCACGTCGCCAGTACGCTGGAGGCGGACGTGCGGGAGTTGGGGGCGACGTCCGCCGCGCCCCACAAGCGGGGCGGCTAAATGGGGGCCGGCAGCGCGATCCATCGTTCCAGCGCCGGCCGCAGCGCCTGCGCCACCAACCGCGCCACCTCGCCCACGTCCTCCGGCGCTCCCGGCGCCTCGACGCGAAACTTCCCCCAGCGCTGGCGCGCCTTGTCGGTCGTCCACCACGCCGGCTCGTAGACGACTGGCACGACGTCGGCGAGCGGTTGGTTGCGGCTGCGGAAGGCGACGGCAATCGCCTCGGCCAATGCGGGCCCTTCGAGGGGCACGTGGGTCGTCAGCAACAGCAGGTCGTGCAGGTCCTTGGCGCGCCAGCGGCGGGCGCCGTGCTCGAACAGGCCGTGCAGCTTCCAGCCGACCAGCGTTTCCGGGCGGCAGGCCAGCAGGCGCAGTACCTCGCCCCCAGCCGTCGGATACTCGACGAGGCGGGCCGGCGGCACGAGCGGGTCGCCGAAGCCGACGTCGATTTGCAGGGCGTGCGAGGTGCCCGCCACCTCGGCCTGCACCAGCGCCCGCGCGCCGGGAAAGGGCGTCTCCTGCCAGATCATCTCGACCAAGAGCGATTCCACCTCGAAACGAGCCTCGTCCTCCACGCGGGCGGCGAGGACGGCGCGCAGCCGACGAGCCACTTCCTCGGCGTCGCGCGCGAACAGTCCGAGGAAGTCGGCGTCGTCGGTGCGCCGCCGGTTGGCGCCCACCCACAGGCGCGTCAGCAGCCCGCCGCGCAGCACCAAAGAGCCCGCCTGGTCCGAGGCGGCGACGCGGCGCAGCAGGCCATCGAGGACGAGCTGGCGCGCCTCGCTCACGGCCCACCCGCCACGCCCGCCGGCGCGTCGATCCAGCCCGCATCGACGGCGACGTTGCTGTCGTAGAGTGCGTACTCGCGCAGTTTGTTGGACAGGCCGTGGCCGTCCGCCCGCAAGCGCGCGAGCAGTTCCTCGAAGCGCGGCAGGGCCCGCGCCCGCCCGACGCCGTAGATGCGCTGCGTGACGAAGCGCTGCGTCGGCCCGCCGTCCTCGCCCTTGAGCGCGTTGCGCGAGAGGTGCGCGCCGAGCTCCTGGCAGCGCGCCCGCAGCCCGGCCAGGTCGGCGCCGGGGGACAGCGTCACCTTGACGTGAAACTCGAAGTAGTTGCCCGGCGGCAGGGCCCGCGCCTCCTCGTCGGTCTCCGGGACGCCGGCGTTGCCGACCAGAGCCTCGAGCTTCAAGCGCGTCGCGGCGAAGCCTTGCTCGCGCAGCGAGCGCGCGACGCTCGCCACCTCCTCGACGACGACGGGCAACTCGCCGCGGTGATAGGACGAGGTCATCGGCTGCGAGCGCGTGCTGCCCTCGGGCAACTCGATCAGCACGCACTTGACGCCCAGCTCCGCGCACAGGGCACGGAAGCGCTCCCGGGCCGGGCGGTCGGGCGCCTCCACCGTCACGTGCGCCTCGAAGGTGCCCTTGCCGGTGTGGGCGCGAAGGCGCTCGATCATGTCCTGTTCGCACGCGCGCGGCTGGTTCATGCGCCGGTCCTCTTCCGTTCTGGCCCTCCGTGATAAGACGGAGAGCGCGTCGGCAGGTTCGCGACCAGGCGCCATCGTACCGCAAGCGGTCTCTCCTCGCGACGTTGGCAGGCCCGCGCCGAGGCGGTATTCTGGAGGGAGGAAGCCAAAGGGCCGGAGACGCGCATGAAGGTCGCCGAAATCTTCTATTCGATCCAGGGGGAGGGCCTGCTCGCCGGCGTGCCGTCGGCCTTCGTGCGCACCGCGGGCTGCCCGCTGCGCTGCTCCTGGTGCGACACCCCCTACACCTCCTGGGAGCCGCAAGGCGAGCCGCACACCGTCGCCGACGTCCTCGCCCGCGTTCTGGCCTTCCCGACGCGCCACGCCGTCGTGACGGGAGGCGAGCCGGTGCTCGCGCCCGGCATCGAGGAGCTGTGCGCCGCCCTGAAGCAGCGCGGCTACCACGTCACCCTCGAGACGGCCGCCGTCGCTTTCAAGCCCGTCGCCTGCGACCTCGCCAGCCTCAGCCCCAAGCTGTCCAACTCCACGCCCCACGACCGCGAGGGCGGCCGTTTCGCCCTCCGCCACGACGAGATGCGCCTGCGCCCCGACGTCGTCCGGCAATTCCTCGAACACGCCCCCGACTGCCAGTTGAAGTTCGTCCTCGACCGCCCCGACGACCTCGCCGAGGTGCTGGCTTTCCTGGGGCAACTGCCGGGCGTCGCGCGAGACAGGGTGCTGCTCATGCCCCAGGGCGTCACGCGCGCCGAACTGGCCGAGCGGGGCGCGTGGGTGGCGGAACTGTGCAAGCAGCATGGCTTCCGCTACTGCCCGCGCTTGCACGTGGAACTGTACGGCAACAAGCGTGGAACGTGAGGGCCCCATGGCACTCAACCGCCTGGCCCGCGAGGCCTCGAGCAACGCCCTCGCCGACTTCCTGCGCGGCGACGTCGGCCGCGAGGAGCTCGCCCAGCGCCTCGGCCCTCTGCTCCCCGACCTCGAGGAAGAAGAGGGCACGCCCGAAGGCCCCGAGCCGGATCGGGCCCTCGGCGAGCTCGCGGCGGACCTCGAAGGGCTGCGCCTGTTTGACGCCACGCTGAGCCTCGAAGGCTGGGAGCGACTGTGCCGTCACCTCGCCTACCTGCAAACCGACCTCGAGCCTCCCGCCCCCTCGACCGAGAGCGGATACGATCCCGCCCTGGCCCGCGAGGCCCGCCTCGCCCGCCTGCACCTGCTCGCTTTCCCCGCCGCCATGGGCCTGGCCTGGGCCCTCGATTTCTGGTGGCTGCTCGCCGCCTGGGCCGTTGCTTCCTACCTGCTCTACGTATTCACCTTACAGTTCCGCGGCGCTCGCGGCCCGGTCGAGCCTCCGAGCCCCGCGCACGCCCCCTTTGAGAGCGCCGAACAGTGGCAGGCCCACGAGCCCCTGCTTCAGCCGTTCGACCTTCCGCCATTCGCCCCCACCGCCTTTCCCGCGCCCCTCCCGCCCTCGAAGTGGCGAAAGGCTGGCACGCTCGTCCCCCTCGTCCTCGCGCTCGCCCTCGGCGTTCCGCTCCTCGTCGCCTTCACCGCGCTTGCCTGGCCGGTCTGCCTCGTCGTCCTCGCCTGCCGGCAGGCCACCGTGCCCGATCATCTGTGCAACGACCCCAACTGGCTGGCGCGCCGCTGAGCCTTGCGGCACGTGTTGCACGGGAAGAGCGCACCGCGCGGGCCTCGCCGGCGCACGCCCAACGAATCGTCACGCACGCATCTTTTTTCTCCCCACGTGCTTGCAGCGCGAAATGTCCTTTTCCCCCGCGCGGTATCCGAATTGCGTTGGCGAAGGGCAGGTGCGAGACGGCTTGTTTGCGGCGGCGAAGGAGCAACCCACACCGCCGAGCAAAGCGACCGCGCGCCTCGTCGGCGCACGGGTGGGGGCCCTCGTTCCGCGAAGAACAAGGCCTTGAGAATGTGTGCCCGATCGCAGCCCACACGTCAGCGCGCCCCCGGCGCCTGCCCGTGGTGTGGGCGTTGCATGCCTGACCTTGGTGCATGGCCCCGGAGCTCGCTGCGCGTCCCCTCGGTTGGCAATCGTTCCATCGGACTGCCTTACAACGACTTACGAACGTCCCTCTTTGCCTTGAGACTGTTGGTATCGGATTTGCGTTTGAGGCAACCCAGCCCGAACGCTCTCCCCAACGTCCGGAGGCCCCGCGTGATTCGCAAGCGACAAAAGACGGTCGTCGTGATCGGCAACGGCATGGTAGGCCATCGTTTCTGCGAGCGGCTCGCCGAGTTCGACGCCGGGCGCGACTACAAGATCGTCACGTTTTGCGAAGAGCCTCGCCCCGCCTACGACCGCGTCAACCTCACCAAATACTTCGAGCACCGCACGGCGGAGAAGCTCGCGCTGGGCACGGTCGATTGGTACGCCCAGAACGGCATCGACCTGTTCGTCGGCGACCGGGCGACCGAGATCGACCGCGAGGCCCGCGTGGTCCGCTCGGCGCGCGGGCAGGAGGTCCCCTACGACTTCGTGGTGCTGGCGACGGGCTCGGCCCCGTTCGTCCCGCCGGTGCCGGGCATCGACAAGAAGGGCGTCTTCGTCTACCGCACCATCGAGGACCTCGAGCAGATCATCGCCTATGGAAAGGGCGTGAGAAAAGCGGCCGTCATTGGCGGGGGGCTGCTCGGCCTGGAGGCGGCCAAGGCGACCTTCGACCTCGGCCTGGAGACGCACGTCGTCGAGTTCCTCCCGCGCCTGATGCCGCGCCAGATCGACGAGGCGGGCTCCAAGGTCCTCGTCGGCAAGATCCACGCCCTGGGGGTGCAGATCCACCTCAACAAGAACACCAAAGAAGTCCTCGGCAACGGCAAGGTCGAGGGCATGCTGTTCGCGGACGGCGTCGAGCTCGACGTCAAGATGATCGTCGTCTCGGCCGGGATCAAGCCGCGCGACGACCTGGCCCGCGCCTGTGGGCTGACGATCGGCCCGCGCGGCGGGGTGGTGGTCGATGATTCGCTGCGCACGTCCGACCCGGACGTCTTCGCCATCGGCGAGGTCGCCCTCTACGGCGGAATGATCTACGGCCTGGTGGCCCCCGGCTACGAGATGGCGGAGCTGGTCGCCGCCAACCTGGCCGGCCAGGCTCGCGCCTTCAAGGGCGCCGACATGTCCACCAAGCTCAAGCTGATGGGCGTGGACGTGGCCAGCTTCGGCAACTGCTTCGCCGACGAGAAGAGCTCCCGGGCGATCACCTACGAGGACCCGTTCAAGGGCTCGTACAAGAAGCTGGTGTTCAACCTCGACGGCACGCGCCTCCTCGGCGGGATCCTGGTCGGCGATGCGTCGGAGTACGGCACCCTGTCGATGCTCGCCAAGAGCGAGCAGGCGCTCGCCATGACGCCGAGCGAGGTGCTGCTGGGCAAGGGTGGCGAGCCTCGCAGCGCCGGCGGGGCGCTCACGTCGATCCCCAACGATGCTCAGGTCTGTGCCTGCAACAACGTCAGCAAGGCCCAGATTTGCGACGCGATCCGCGGCAAGAACCTGTGCTCGGTCGATGAGGTCAAGGCGTGTACCCGGGCCGGGACCGGCTGCGGCGGGTGCCTGCCCCTGGTGGTCGATCTGTTCAAGGCCCAGATCAAGGCGTCGGGCAAGAAGGTCAACAACGCGCTGTGCGAACACTTCGCCTGCACGCGCCAGGAACTGTTCGAGATCGTCAAGATCAAGCGGATCACGTCGTTCAACGAGTTGGTCCGCTCGCACGGGCGCGGCAACGGCTGCGAAATCTGCAAGCCGGCCGTCGCCTCCATCCTCGCCAGCCTGTGGAACGAGAACGTCGTCGATCACACCACGATCCAGGACACCAACGATCGCTTTCTCGCCAACATCCAGCGCGGCGGGAACTACTCCGTCGTCCCGCGCGTGCCGGGCGGGGAGATCACCCCTCAGAAGCTCATCGTGCTGGGCGAGGTGGCGAAGAAGTTCAACCTCTACGCGAAGATCACCGGGGCCCAGCGCGTCGATCTGTTCGGCGCGGCAGTGCATCAACTGCCCGACATCTGGGAGGACCTGGTCAAGGCGGGCTTCGAGAGCGGGCACGCTTACGCCAAGGCGCTGCGCACGGTCAAGAGCTGCGTCGGCTCGACGTGGTGCCGCTTCGGGGTGCAGGACTCCGTCGGCTTCGCGGTCCGCGTCGAGAACCGCTACAAGGGCTTCCGCGCGCCGCACAAGCTCAAGTCGGCCGTCTCGGGCTGCGTCCGGGAGTGTGCCGAGGCGCAGTCCAAGGACTTCGGCATCATCGCCACGGAGAAGGGCTGGAACCTCTACGTGTGCGGCAACGGCGGGGCCAAGCCGCGCCACGCCGAACTACTTGCCGGCGACATAGACGCGGACACCTGCATCAAGTACGTGGATCGCTTCCTGATGTACTACACGCAGACGGCCGACCGGCTGACGCGCACCGCCGTCTGGCTGGAGAAGATGGAGGGGGGGATCGACTACCTGCGCGACGTGATCGTCAACGACCGGCTGGGCATCTGCGACGATCTGGAAAGGCAGATGCAGTTCTTCGTCGATACCTACCGGTGCGAGTGGGCGGAGGTCGTCAACGACCCGGAGAAGCGCCGGCTGTTCAAGCAGTTCGTCAACACCGACGAGACCGAGCCGACCATCGAGTTCGTCAAGGAGCGCGAGCAAAAGCGCCCGGTGGGCTGGACGACCAGTTTCGTGCCGGTCGGCGACCTGACGCTCCGCAAGGACGCCCCTCATGACGAGGAAGTGCGCGAGCCGGCCGAGCCGGAGCGGCGCTGGGTGCAGGTGGGCAAGGCGTGGGACTTCCCGAAGGACGGCGGGGCGACGATCAAGTACGGCAAGACGCAGATCGCGGTGTTCAACTTCGCGAGCCGCGGGGAGTGGTACGCGACGCAGAACATGTGCCCGCACAAGCGCGAGTTCGTGCTGTCGCGCGGCATGATCGGCGACGCGAACGGCAAGCCGAAGGTGGCCTGCCCGGTCCACAAGAAGACGTTCTCGCTGGAGTCGGGCAAGTGCCTGAGCGGGGACGACTACTCGGTGGAGGTCTTCCCGGTGCGGGTGGACGGCGACGACGTGTATCTGGAGTTGCCGCACATCGACGAGCTCGACAGGGCGCTGGCGACGGAGAAGACGTGCAACGGCACCTGCCACGAGGAGAAAGCGGTGGCGAGCGCGCCGGTGAAGAGCCGGGCGGCGCGGAAGGCGAAGGCGGCGTTCGCGGTCGATCCGGTGGCGGACGCGTTCTGAAGTATGGTTCAGGGTTTTGACAGGCCGGGGAGCTTCGATGGCGAGCGCGGGGCGTTCCGCTCGAGCGCCAACCGGAGCGCGGCAGGCCAGGCCTCCTCCGCGCACTCAAAGTAGCCGTCGCTCACGAAAGTTCCCCCCTGGACGTGACCGACCACCACCCTTCGGGGGTCGCTTCCCGGCCAGGACGGCCCTTACCAACTCCGGGCCCAAGGCGTCCCGGAGCGCGGGTGGGAGGCGGGTAGCCTCCCCGTGGCCCTCTGCGCTACAGGCTGCCACCACCCGAGCGTCGTCGATGTTCTGGTCGAGCTGGAAGGTGGTCATGTCGCCAGAGGGCGGTCGAGGTGAATAGAGAAGCCGTCCATCAAGTTCTTCAGCAATTCCGCATCGAGGTTGAAGTCCGCAGCGATCTCGGGCAAGCTGCGGCCCTCGCCGGCCTCCGCGAAGACCTGGGCGACGGTGAAACGCGTTCCTCGTAGCACGGGGACGCCGCCATGCTTTCCCGGGCTCACTTCCACGCATTCCCGCAAGACCAGCAACGCGTACTTCGCACGCTCGGCCAACCACTCCTCATCTGGAAGGGCAGAAGCCGCCCGATTGAAGTTCTGGTGCCGAAGCCGGCAGTCCTCGGCCTCGGGCACGGCAAGGAAGAAGGGGTGGTCCGGCCCGATCTTTCCGATTGCCTCCCGGATCGTGTCCGACGCATTCTTCCACGTCCGCAAGTCCTCTCCTGCCGCAGGCTTGTCTGGCCTGTCCTCGAAGGCCCGGGTGGCCACCGCGAGGAACTGGGGGGCGTCAATCCGCCCGCGCGTCTGGGTGCGGAGGACGTTGTTCACCGTCTGGAAAAGCCTCTCGACGTCCGCAGGCGGCATGGCGGCCTTCTGGGCGGCGTGCGCGACCGCAGCATCGAACCAAGTTCGGGGGGCACTTGAGCGGCAAGGTGGACGGCCTCCTCGATCGTCCCGGAATGCTTGGCCAGGAAAAGCAGGCCCATGAGGACGTCTTCGTCGAGGTGAAGGTCGGGTGTCAGTGCCGGCATCGAGGAGCCCCCGAGTGGTTGCGGCGGCAGCCCGTTTCCCTGCCTGACCTTCTCGCTCAATGGTAAAATGATGGAAGCGGTAAGACAAGTGAACGATGCCACAACCGGATGCGAAAAAGACTTGCGAAGCAGGACCGGCTCAATAGTTCAGTGAGGCTGCCGGGCAGGAGGGCCATCATCTGCGTGGGCCCGCCATTGTTCGGGGCAGAAATTCGTCGTCTGGTCTGTACCTCGGCGCCCTCGTTGCGTACACTAAAGCGTCTGGGCTTCGTGGACACTGCATGGCCGTGATGTTGACCGTCTCCATCCTCCCATCCGCATTTCCTCGACCCCTCCTCCGACCGAGTGCGTTCGGCGAAGAAGACCTCCTGCCCGGGGGCGCTTCGACGTCTTTTCCGTGGTGCCCGGTCGAGCAGGGAAAGCCCGGTAGTCAGAGACGGACCAACCTGTCGGGGCCCACGAGGCCCTGGCCCAACCGCTTTGAAAGGGGGGACCGCTGCGCATGGTGAACCGCAATCTGCTCCGGCAATACGACCTCTCCGACGAACAACTTCAGCACGAGACCGAGGGCTTTGACGATCAGGGCCACGGCTGGTTGCCGGAAGACGATCGGCAGTTCCAGGAACACAAGATCATCACAGGCCGCGTGCTCCACGTGACCAACGACCAGGTCTGGGTGGACGTCGGCTACAAGAGCGAGGGCGTGGTCGAGCTCCGCGAGTGGTTCGACGACGCCGAGGGCGTGGTCGTCGCCCCCAAGCCGGGCGACGAGATCCAGATCCTGCTCGAGGCCGTCGAGGACGAGAGCGGGGCCGTCGTCCTCTCCTTCCGCAAGGCCAAGCGCCAGCAAGAGTGGCAGGCCGTCATCGAGAAGTACAAGGAAGGCGACGTCGTCTCCGGGCCCGTCACGCGCAAGATCAAGGGCGGGTTGCTCGTCAACATCGGCGTCAACGTCTTCCTCCCCGCTTCCCAGGTGGACGTGCGCCGCCCGCAAGACATCGGCGACTACATCGGCAAGACCATCGAGTGCAAGATCGTCGTCATCGACGAGGCCCGCCGCAACATCGTCGTCTCGCGCCGGCAGTTGCTCGAAGACCAGCGCAACGAGATGAAGAAGAAGCTCCTCGCCGAGCTCGAGCCCGGGCAGATCCGGCCCGGCACCGTCAAGAACATCGCCCAGTTCGGCGCCTTCGTCGATCTCGGCGGCATCGATGGCCTCTTGCACATCACCGACATGGCCTGGAGCCGCGTCGGCAACCCGCACGAGGTCGTCCACATCGACCAGCAGCTCGACGTCTACATCATCAAGGTCGATAAGGAAAAAGAGAAGATCGCGCTGGGGCTCAAGCAGAAGTCGCCCAGCCCGTGGGCCAACGTCGCCGACAAGTACCCCGTCAACAGTCGCCACACCGGCGAGGTCGTCAACGTCATGTCGTACGGCGCCTTCGTCAAACTGGAGCCGGGCGTCGAAGGCCTGGTCCACATCTCCGAGATGAGCTGGACGCGGCGGATCAATCACCCCTCCGAGATGGTGGCCATCGGCGATCAGATCGAGGTGCAGGTGCTCAACATCAACAAGGAGAAGCAGGAAATCTCCCTGGGGATGAAGCAGGCGACGGCCAACCCGTGGGACAAGGTTGCCGAGCGCTATCCGCCGAACACGATCATCAGCGGCGTGGTGCGGAACCTGACCAACTACGGCGCGTTCATCGAGATCGAGGAGGGCATCGACGGGCTGCTCCACGTCTCCGACATGAGCTGGGTTCGCAAGGTCGCGCACCCCAGTGAGGTGGTGAACAAGGGCGACAAGGTGACGTGCATCGTCCTCAACGTCGATCAGGAGCGCAAGCGGATCGCGTTGGGGCTGAAGCAGATGAACAACGACCCGTGGGAGGGGGACATCCCCGGGCGCTACAAGCCGGGCGAGCTCAAGAAGGGCAAGGTCACCAAGCTCACCAACTTCGGCGTCTTCGTCGAGCTGGAGCCGGGCCTGGAGGGGCTGCTCCACATCTCCGAGCTGGCCGACCACAAGGTCGAGAGCCCGGAGGACGTGGTGAAGGTGGGCGACGAGATCGAGGTGAAGGTCCTCCGCGTGGATGCGGCCGACCGCAAGCTCGGCCTCAGCCGCAAGCGCCTCCACGATACCGGGGAGCCCATCGAGGAGGAGACCGACGAGGCCGCCGCCGAGCGCACCAAGTCCGGCCGCGAGCTGCGCGGCGGGACCGGGGCCAGCAGCGCCCCGCTGTTCGCCATGCCGGAGAACAAGCCGGAGACCAAGCCGGAGGAGTGAGCCGAGAGAGGCTCGCGAAACGACAAGCAAGAGAGGCTCTCGCCCGCGCCCCTCTTGCTTGTCGTTTTGCGCTGGGGTAGGATCGCTCCATCGCCATCCTTCCTCGTGAGGCCTTCCCCATGCCCGGCCATGCGCACGCGCACGCCTTCGCTTCCCTCAACGCCCGCGAGCCGGAGGGCCTGTCCATCGTGAGCCGGCGCAACCTGCTCAAGGCCGGCCTCGCCGGGATGGCCGGCCTGAGCTTGCCCGGGTTATTGCGCCACCAGGCGGAGGCGGCCCGCGCCGGGCGGCCCGGAAAGAGCGGCAAGAGCGTCCTCCTACTGTGGATGGCCGGCGGGCCCAGCCACATTGACACCTGGGACCCCAAACCGTCGCAGCCCCTGGAGAACCGCGGGCCCTTTGGCGTCACGCGCACCCGGCTCCCCGGCGTCCTCCTCTGCGACCGCTTGCCGAAGCAGGCGGCGATGATGGATCGCTTTACTCTCCTTCGCTCGGTGGACGCCACCCACAGCAACCACGAGCCCAACCAGGTCTTTCAGACCGGCAACCGCGAGGCGGCCCCCCGCGTCAACTCGCGCGGCCATCTGTGCCCCGCCATCGGCTCCGTCGTCGCCAAGCACCACGGCGCCAACCACCCGGCCATGCCCGCCTACGCCGCCTTTATGCGCTCGCGCTCGCACCTGGCCTTCGCCGGCCACCTGGGGAAGCGCTACGACCCCTTCCTCGTCAACGCGGCAGCGCGCCTGCCCGTCTACGACCTCGTCGGCAACGACACCGGTCGCACTTCCGGCGCCGACCTGTTCCGCCTCCCGGCCGGCCTCTCGTACGAGCGCATCGGCGAGCGCCGGGCCCTGCTCCAGCAATTCGACGCGCTGCGCAAGCAGGTCGATGGGTCGGAGGCGCTCCAGACGATGGACCGCTACAACCAACAGGCGGTGGACGTCCTGCTGGGCCGACGCATGCAGGAGGCGCTCGACCTGTCGCGCGAGCCCGTGGCGACGCGCGACCGCTACGGCAAGCACCTGTGGTGCCAGCAGGCGCTGCTGGCCCGGCGCATGATCGAGGCGGGGGTGGCGTTCGTGACGCTCGACCTGAGCTACCACACCGCCTCGGGCACCTGGGACACGCACGGCGACAACATCCCGCCTTACGGGGGCATCAGCAAGGGCCTCGGCCCGCTGCTGCCGCTCTTCGATCACCTGTTGACCGCACTCGTCGAGGACCTGCGCCAGCGCGGCAAGCTCGACGACGTGCTGGTGATCGCGATGGGCGAGTTTGGCCGCACGCCGAAGATGGGCACGCAGGGCAGCACCGACGGGCGCAACCACTGGCCGGTGGTCCTGACCGCGTGCCTCGCGGGCGGCGGGCTGAAGCATGGGCAGGTGATCGGCGCCACGGAGAAGGATGGCGGACACGTGGCGCGGCGGCCCGTGACGCCGATGGACCTGGCGGCGACGATCTACAAGTTTTTGGGCGTGCCGCTGGAGACGACGTACCTGGAAGGGGGCGGGAGGCCGCGCTTCGTGGTCGAGAACGGGCAGCCGATCGCGGAGCTGTTTTGAGCGGCTTGCCCTTCCGAGGTCAGAACGGCAGCGCCGCCACCACCGCCGTTTTGCGCTGCCCGGCGGTCTCGACCTCCAGCACCGTCCCCGCCGCCTGGCTGCCGCGGCGCACGTACGCCAGCGCGATCGCCCCCAGGCGCGGCGACAGGACGCTGCTCGTGACGCGCCCGACTTCCTTGCCGTCGCGGAAGAGCAACGCCCCCGCGGGCACGGGGCCATCGGGGAGCTTCAGCCCGAGCAAGGCGCGGTTGACCTGTCCCCTGTCGCGGGCCATGACGATCGGCTCCTGCCCCAGGTAGCAGCCTTTCCCGTAGCTGATGGCCTGGCGGGTGCGGGCGACCTCGGGGGCGAAGGTGGTCTCATCGACGTCTGCCCCGTAAAGCGGGGTGCCGGCCTCGATCCGCAGGACCTCGTATGCCTGGCGCCCCGCCGGTCGGGCCTCTTCCCGCAAGCGCAGCCAGAGCTCTTCGGCCCGGTCCAAGGGGCCGAGGACGTCGAAGCCGGGCAACCCGAGAGGATCGTGCCGTCGCACCACCCAGTCGGCCCCGCCGAGTGAGGCGTGCTGCTGTTGCAAGGGGGACAGCGCTACCTCACTCCCGAAGAGCCGGCCGAGGAGGGCGGGCGCGGCCGGGCCGGCGAGGTGAAACTGGACGAGGTCGCGCGTGCGATCCGCAAACTCGACGTCTTCGCTGATGAGGTGGCGGTCGAGGTGTTTCATCACCTTGGCGGACAGCCCGGGGGCCACGTCGAGGGCCAGCTTCTCGCGCTTTCCCTCGGGGGGACAGCGGTAGAGAAGAGCGTGGGCGATCACCTTGGCCGTCGCGGTGCAGAAGAACGCCTCGCAGCCGGTGTCGGGGGCCAGGCCCTTCACGTCGTTGCTGGAGAGGTTGTGGAGGAACTTGACCGCGTCGTTGCCGGCTACCTCCAGCTTCCCGCGATGGGAAAGGTCGAACAGCACCGCCCCGCTGCGCGCCTGCGCCATCTCGGTGTCCGAGTCGCCGAAATGGGCGGGCACGAGGAAGCCGGCGTCTTCGGTGAAGGTGGCGCCCGCCTTGGCGGCGGCCTCGTGGAGCGGCAGTTGTTCGGGCATGATGCGGTTCTCCATCGGCACGGATCGGGCAACGTAACGCGATGCTCACATCGCCCCTCCCCCCAACCCCCTCTCCCTCCTTGGGAGAGAGGGTTGGGGGGAGGGGCCGCGTGGGCCTCGCAAAGCCTCGGCCCACCCTACGCGAAGGGCTCACGCCATCCGGGCCCCGGTTTGCGCGGCGGGCGCGTTCGCCTGCTCCACCACGGCCACCATCTTGTGCGCGTCCTCGAGGAAGAGACAATCGCCGCCCGCATCGAGGAGGCGCTGCACCTGCGCCGCGTCCGCGAGCGGGGTGGCGAACAGTTCCTCGACCGTGTCGGCGGGGAGCCCGCTCATCACGTAGAGCCGGGCGCGCTCGGCGCTATGGGCCCATTGCAGCGCCGGCGCCATGCCGGCACGCGGGGCGCGCTGGATCGCGAGGCGGGCGGCATGGGGGTCATCGTGGGCCCGCAGCAGGTCGGTCCCCGGCCCCATGGTGGGGCTGGCGCCGGTGAGCAGGACGATGCGGCCGTCGGGCTGCACGACGCGGGAGGCGCAGTGGACGGCGGCCGCAAGGTCGGCGAAGGTGTGGCGTGCCGGGCACCCGCCCAGGCTGACCACGACCACGTCGGCGAGGCGATCGACGCTTTGCCGCCAGCAGGCGTCGAGCCGGCGCTGGCCCTCGCGGCTGGCCTCGGCAGCGCCGGCGACGATCTGGGCGATGCCGTCGCCAACTCCTGGAATGGCCTGCACGAAGAAGGGCAGGCCCAGAAGCCAGGTCGCCTCGATCGCTTCTTGCCGTACCGGCCAGGGCCCTTCGCCGGGGACGGCCAGATTGAGCCGGCCGATCATCTCCTCGCGCGTGGCCTCGTCAGCCAGGGCAGGGTAGAGGGCACCTTCGCCGCCGCCGTGGCCCAGCAGCGAGTCGTAGCGGCGGCCGGTTAGCACCACGACCTGGTCGGCCTCGACCACGGTGCGATTGAGGTAGAGGCGCTTGCCGCCTGCCATCGTCGCGAGGTAGGCCAGGCGCCGGCGGTCGGCCGGGTTGTGGGCCTCGACGCGCACCTCCTCGAATTCTTCGGGCAGGTCGTCCACCCATTCGCTGCGCGAGCCGGGCGGGCACACCAGGGTAATCGCCGCGGGGGCGACGTCGGCGCTGGTCACGTGGTCGAGCAGAGGCACCAGCAGATCGGCGAGGTGAGGAAGGGGCTCGTCGATGACCAGCGCGACCTGATCGTCGGACGTCAGCGCCCGCCTCAGGGGCGGAAAGGCGTGGGGCGATTCCAGGGCGGCGCGCACCGCCGCGGCCGGGCTTGGCAGGGCGGCCGGCGCGGCGCGACTGGCGATCCGCTTGTTCGAGGCGACCTCCAGCGCGAGGCGCTGGTTGCCGAGATCGATGACGACGCGCATGTCCGCTCCCCGATGGGACCGTGTCGAGCACCACGGCGTTATTGTAGCGGAGCGGGAAGGGGCGTGCGCGGGGCGCGCCTCGTGGGGGCACTGCGCGAGGCGAGGCCGGGGGCCGTATCACCGCTTCGGTTTGGGCGCCGGCTTGCGAAACTCGACCTTCATGTTGCCGAGGACCTTCATGCTCGTTACCGCGCCCTCCGCGTCGAGCGCGAAGACGACCTCGCCCGGCCCCACGGGCTCGGCGCCCAGCGTGAAGGTGTCGAAGTGATAGTGCTCCAGGGTAGCCCGCACGTCGTTCCAGTTCCAGACGAGCCTGCCGCGCTCTATCGCGACGCGCACCCGGCCATAGGCAGGGTGGTCGTAGTTGCCGGCGTAGGCCGACAGGTCGCGCGAGGGGCGCGTGCCGTGGTGGCGGGCGGCGCGGTGGGCCCGTTCCTGGGCGAGGGTGGCCCGGTGCTGGCGGCCCAGCGCGGTGCGGTGAATGGCGTGCCAGTTTTTGGGGGGCAGCCCGAGCAGGGCGTCGAGCAGCACGTTGCTCAGTGCCAGGTTCATTTGAGTGTTGTGCAGGTTGCACAGGAGCACGATGCCGAGCTTCTCCTTGGGCACCATCGTGAACTGCGCCCGGAAGCCATCGACGGCCCCGCCGTGGGACACGAGATGATGGCCGCGGTAGTCCTGGACGACCCAAGCCAGTGCGTAGCTGATCTGAATCGTGTCGGGGAACATCTCCCGGTCGATCGGGCGCAGGCGCATGACGGTGTGCGGCTTGTGCGTCTCGGCGAGGCGCGTGGCCGAGACGACAAGCTTCTTGCGAAAGGTGCCATCGCCCATCTGAAATCGCAGCCATTTCGTCAGGTCGCGGGCGGTGCTGTGGATCGAGCCGGCCGCGTCGGGGACTGGCATGGGATAGCGGTCCCGGAGCTCGAGCCGGGCCCCACCCTCCAGGTGGTGCGGGCTGGCGAGGTCGGCCGCCTTGAGCGCCGCCGTCGTGGTGAAGACCGTGTTCTTCATGTCGAGCGGGGCCAGCATTCGCTTCTCGACGAAGTCGGCCCACGGCTGGCCCGAGGCCGAGGAGACGGCGAAGCCGGCGGCGGTGAACATGGTGCTCTGGTATTGAAAGGTGGTGCGGAAGGGCTTGTCGAGGGGCAGCCGCCCGGCGCGGCGGACGATCTCCTCCTGCGACCAGGGGGAGCGATACCAGAGCAGGCTGTGCCCCGCCAGGCCGGTGCGATGGCAGAGCAGGTCGCGGATGCGCACTTCGCGGTCGGCCAGAGGGTCGCCCAGGCGGAAGAAGGGGACGTGCTTGCGCACGCGGTCGTCCCAGTCGAGCTTGCCTTCGTCGCCGAGGATGGCCAGGGCGGTGGTGGTGAACGGCTTGCTGCACGAGGCGATGGGGAACACAGTGTCGGGGGTCACAGGGGCCTTCTTGCCAACCTCGCGTATTCCGTGGCCCTTGAGGTAGACGACCTCGTCGCCGCGCACGATGGCGACGGCGATGCCGGGGACGTTCCACGTCGTCAGGGCCCGCCGCACGATGGCGTCGAGCGCCTTGGTGTCGGCGGGCGGAGCGCAGCCGAGTGCCGGCCGGGGAACGAGAACGAGAGCAAGGGCGAACGTCAGTCGGCGCATTCGGGCGAGCCTCCGGAGGAGTTGGCGGGCCGAGTAGGGGCACTTTTCTGCATGATACCGCGCAGCAGTTCGCCGTACTCCTCTTTCATGGGCAGGTCGCGATCGATCTTGATGCGTTTGCGGACCGCGATCACTTTCTCCTGCGTGAGGGGGTTGAGGCCCTCCTTGTGGTGTTCCTCCCAGTAGAGCCCGGTGCCGCGCCGCTGCCAGGCGGGCACCTCGTTGAAGTTGATGCCGTGCTGGAAGAGCAGTTCGTTCTTGTCGGCGACGCCCTTGCCGGAGAGGGCGGCCGTGGCAACCTTGACGCTCTGCCCCGCCTTGCGCAGCGTCCAGTAGCACCAGCCGTTGAGCGCGCAGCGGCCGGCGTCGGCCTGGCGCCAGCGGAAGTAATCGACCACGAGCCCCGCCCGCGCCCCGAGCCAGGCACGGCTGTCGAACAGCGCCGGCGTGCCGCAGGCGTGGGTGAAGGTGGCGCTGGCCAGCGCCGCCGAGAGCGAGACGACCTTCTCCAACTCGCGGTCGAACAGGTCCCACTCGGGCCGAAATAGCACGGAGATCTCGTCGCTCTCGGTGTAGGCATAGGTGCCCTGGAGCTCGTCGAGGAGAGCGCGGGCCGTCTGCACCATCAGCTCGTGGAAGCGCTCGTCGAACGGCTTCTCAAAGCGCTCGGCGGTGAAGCGGGAGAACGCGCGGCCATCGACGCGCAGCACGACCCAGGCGCCGGGCAGCAGGCGGACGTTGTGGAAATACTCCAGGGCCCGCATCCTCGCCTCAAACGCCGTCGGTTTCATCGCGGTCCTCCCATTCGTTGATGACCCACCCGCCAGCGTTCATGCGCACGTGAAATAGCCGGTCGAAGCCCTCCGCGAGCGTGGGGCGCTGCAACTTCGCGCTGGTCGCGCGGAGGGCGACGTCGGGTACGCGCGCCTTGCCCTCGCGGGCACGGTTGCGCTCCAGGCAGTCGGCGAGGCGCGAGGCGAAGTAGTAGCCGACGACCTCGGCGCCGAGCTCGCGGGCGTGGGCGATCAGGGGGGCGCGGACGTCGGGGCCGGGGCTGGTGTTATCGACGACGACGGGCCGGCCGGCACGCAGCGCCTCCTCGATGAGGACGCGCTGGCGCTGCGTCGGGTTCCGGTTGTTGCGGAAATTGTCGCGGCTGACGTGGGCGTGGGTGGCGGCGAAGTGGGCGCGGAAGAAGGAGGTCTTGCCGGAGGCTTGCAGGCCGATGAGGAGGATGAGTTGCACGAGATGCAAGCCTCCATATTGAGGCGGGGCGTTGGCGCCCCCCCCGGCCACTTCTGGGTCAGTCTTGCGCGTTTATCGACTGTCCCTGGCTTCTCGGTGTTTGCGTGCGGCCGTTCCGTTCGGCTCGTTTACTGGGCTGCCTTCTTGCCGGCTGGCACGTCCCATAGCTTAATCGTCCTGTCGTAGCTCCCCGAGGCCAACGTCTTCCCGTCCGGGGCTGAAGGCCGCGGAATGGATTGTGCTCGTGTGTCCCGCAAGGGCCACCGGCAACTTCGGGTGGGGCGACTGTGGCGACTGGCACCGTTCCCATCAGGAGCATCGCCGACCCAGCGCCAGGCCCCTCGACACCAACGGGCTCCCGTTCGTGCTTGGTCCCTCTCCTCCAGTCTTCCACCACCCTCTTCACGACGAGGACGCGCCTCCCCTTCTGAACCTGCTGGTTCAGCCGGTCGCATTGAACGACCACGGCGGGCCGGTTCTTCCCGCCCCCGCCTCCCACGAACGGGAGCTCCACGATGACCACGTCCCCTCGCTGCGTCATCCGCCGCCCCCTTCGGACAAGGTCTGGTAGCTCCCGAGGTGCGGGTCATTCGCGTCGTCTTCCGCCATCACCTTGTCCACGAAGGGGTAAGCCTCCCGAGGATCGAAGTCCCCCTCGGTCAGGCGCTCGTACACCTCCGCGCGCACCAAGACGTAAGCCGCGTTCGTGATCGGATCGACAACCGTGAGCGGAGTGTCTTTCGCTTCCTCGACGGCCTGCCGCTGCTCTCCGGTGAGGAGAACGCCGATCGCCAACCCTTTCCGGGCCTCTCCTGTCGCCGGCGCCTCCCGACTACCGAGTGCCCAGCGGCGCCTTCCCTGCCTGCACCTCGCGCAGCCGCTCGCGATAGCGCTCGTACAGCCGGGTGTGCTTGCTGCTCGGCTGTAGCGGCTTGCCCTCGATGAACAACCCCACCACCTGCGTGGACGGCTGCAACACGTCCCCATTCGTCAGCACCAGGTTCGCCATCTTCCCCGCCTCGACGCTCCCCAGCCGGTCCGCCACGCCCAGGACCTGCGCCGGGTACAGCGTCACCGCTTTCAGGCCCTCCTCCGGCGGCAACCCGTACGACACCGCCATCGCCGCCTCGTACGGCAGGTTGCGCGTGTTCGCCATCCCCTCCGACCGGATGCAAAAGCGCACCCCGGCGGCGTGCAGTTTCGCCGCGCACGCGAACGGCGCGTCGTAGGGGTCGTGCGGCTCTGCCGGCATCGCCATCACCGGCCCGAGGATCACCGGCACGTCGCGCTTCTTCAACTCGTCCGCCACCTTCCAGGCGTCGAGGCCCCCGCTCAGGACGATCTTCAGCTTCAGCTCGTCCGCCAGCTTCAGCGCCTCCACGATCTCGATTCTCCGGTTGGCCTGGAGCACCACCGGCTTCAGCCCCTTCGCGTAGGGCACCAGGGCCTCCAGGCGCGGGTTGGCGGGCGCGCCCCCGGCCTTGCGCGCCCGCTCGTAAACGAGCGCCTGGGCGAACAGGTCCTTGAGCCGGCGCAACTTCTGCTCGCGCTGCTTGCGCAGGATCGCCTTGCTGGCGCGGGCCAGCTCCGGGCGCCGGCCCACGCCCGACCGCGAGCCCGGCAGGGCGACGTGGAGCGCCAGCGGATCGACGAGAGTCATCTCGCGCGGCACCCAGCCGTTGAGGTTGATGAGCGCGCTCTGCCCGGCGATCATCGAGCCCGTCGGGCGCGTCACCACCGTCGTCACGCCGTTGGCCCGCGTGACCGGGATCAGTTCCGAGTCGGGGTTGATGGCGGTCGAAGCGCGCAAGTCGGGCTGGAACTCTCCGCCCTCGGCGAAGTCGCGCGTCTCTTTGGCCGAATCGACCTCCGTCAGGCCCAGGACCGTCCCGGCGTCGATCATCCCCGGATACAGGTGCAGCCCGGTCGCGTCGATCGCGCCGGGCACCTTCGCGTCGCCCGGCACGCTGGCGCGGACCTCGGCGATCTTGCCCTTCGCGATCTTCACCGTCGCTTTCTCGATCGCCGGCCGGGCGACGGGGTGGACCGTGACGTTGGCCAGCACGTAGGAGCCATCCGCGCTGCGCGGCAGCGGCTTCGACAGAGGCGTCGGGCGGGCCGGGGGGACCGTCGCGGCCGCGGAGGGCACGAACTTGTCGGAGCGCTGGAAGTACACCTCGCCCTCGATCAGCGTCAATTCCACCCGCGAATAGGCGTTGAGCGGATGGCCATTGAACACCGCCAAATCGGCGTCCTTGCCCACCTCGATCGTGCCGAGGCGTTTGTCGATCCCGAGTTGTTTGGCCCCGTTGAGCGTGATCGTCTTGAGCGCCTCGATCTCGCTCATTCCGCCGTACTTGATGAGCTTGGCGGCCTCCTGATACATGTGCCGCATCAGCTCGTTGCTGTCCGACTTGAGGCAGACGAGGGCGCCGGCCTCGTGCATCAGCGCGGCGGTGAAGGGGATGGCGTCGGCGGCCTCCCACTTGTAGGCCCACCAGTCGGAGAAGGGCGAGACGCTACAGCCGTGTTTGGCGATCTCGGCCGCGACCTTGTAGCCCTCCAGGACGTGCTGCAGCGAGGCGATCTTGATCCCGAACCGATCCGCCACGCGCAAGAGCATCAGGATCTCGTCGGCCCGGTAGCAGTGACAGTGGACCTTCACCTCGCCGGACAGCACCTCGGCCAGCGCCTCCAGGCGGAGATCGCGGCGCGGCTCGGCGGGGCGCCCGGCCTTCTTCGCCTTCTCGTAGGCCAGCCAGCGCTTGCGGTACTCGCGGGCCTCGGTGAAGGCTCGCACCAGCACGGCCTCGACGCCCAGGCGCGTGTTCGGGAACCTCCCGTCGGTGCGCTTGACGTTCTCGCCCAGGGCGAACTTGATGCCGCGCGGGCCGCTCAGGAAGAGCAGGGCGCTGGCCGGCTCGCCGTACTTCAGCTTGATGACGGCGTCCTGCCCGCCGATGACGTTGGCGGAGCCGTGCAGCAGCCGGGCCGTCGTCACCCCGCCCGCGAGAGCGCGGTAGATCTGCACGTCCTCGCTGTTGATGACGTCGGCGATGCGCACCTCCGGCACCACCGACAGCGAAAACTCGTTGACGCCCCCCGAAATGGCGAAATGACAGTGCGTGTCGATGATGCCCGGCATCAGGAACATGCCGCGCAGGTCCACGACCGTTACCCCTGCGGGCGCCAACAGTCCCTTGCCGAGGGCGGCGATCTTGCCGTGGCGCACGAGGACGTCGGTGGCGGGCAGCGCCGGCCCCGACACGGGTAGAACGGTGGCGCCACGCAGCAGCACGTTGCCGCCGGTGTGAAGGCGCGGCTTGCGGTCGGCCTCGATCTCGGTGGCGTACTCGACGATGGCCGGCTTGCCCTTCTCGGCCTTCGGCTCGGGCTTCTTGGCCGGTCCCTTGGGCGCTGCTTTCGCGTCCATCTCGAAGCGCACGCCGTCGACGAAGACCTGGCGGACCTGTGTGACGGGGAGGTGGAAATCGCCATTCGTAACGACCAGGTGCGCTGCCTTGCCGCGCGCGATGGTGCCGAGTTGTTTCTCCGCGCCGAGGACGGTCGCGGCGTCGCGCGTCAGGGCGGCGAGGGCGGCGTCGGCCGGAAGGCCTGCGGCGATCGCCAGGCGCAGGTTGGCGGAGAACTTCTCCCACGGCTGGTCGCCGGGGAGGCCATGCGTGCAGAAGGCGAACCGCACGCCGTTCTTGTGCAGTACGGCGGCGTTGGCCTGCTCTTCCTTGCGGCGGCGCTCGCGCTCTGCCTTGACTCGCCTTGGGACGGCGATTCTGTCGGGCCCCGCCGGGGGCTCGTCGAAGTCGAGGCGCAGGATGACAGAGACTTTTTCCCTCTTCAATCGTTCGACCGCCTTCCAGGCATCGCGGCCCCCAAACAGGATGGGTTGCAGCTTGTGCTCGGCGGCGAAGTTCAGGGCGCGGTCGATCTGGTCGCGCGAGTCGGCCTCGATGATGACGGGGTGCTTGCGGGCCAGGGCGAGGTGGAGCGCTTCGAGCGAAGGGTCGGCGGGGGGCCGCTTGCCGGCACCGCCGCCGTCCTCGAAGGCCTTGAGCCGGCGCGCGTGGTGGCCAGCGTCGAGCAGCGTTTGCCGGCAGTGGGCGAAGATGCCCATGAGGGCGCGCGGGTAGTCGGTGCCGGCGGCGGGGCGGAACGAGAGGTGCTGGGCGACGGACACCTTGAGGAGCGATTCGCGCGGCGGGGCGCCGCTCAGGCTGACGAGGGCGCTCTGGCCGACGAAGAACCCGCCGTCGGGGGCGACGAGATGGGCGGTGAAGCCGCGCCGGCGCCAGCCGTCGGCCTTGTCGGGGTCGGCCTTCAGGGCACCGCTCACGGAGAACTCGGGGGTGAGGCCCTTGCGGTTATCGGACTGGGTGGCGGCCAGCGCATCGGCGGCGAGGTCTGCCGGGGCGGGGCCGCCGAGGGTGGAGCGGCGCAGGCCCGGGTCGAAGCCCCAGTTGCTCAGGCCGTCCACGAAGCCGGGGTAGACGGTCAGGCCCTTGCCGTCGATTGCCACCGCGTCGGCGGGCGGCTTGACGTCTGGGCCGAGGTCCTCGATGACGCCATCGCGCAACACGATGGTCGCGCGGGGCAACACCTTCCCGGGCTCGGTCACGACGCGGGCGTTTTGGATGGCGTAGACGGTGGCCCGCAGAGAGCCGGGCCGCTGGGCGGGCAGCGGGGGAGCGCCGGAGAGCAGCAGCGAGGACAGGGCGAGCGAGACGAAGAGGCAGCGCTTGAACATGCGGCGCTCCAGATGGGGGACGGAGGCAAAGGGGGCGTGGGCGCCAGCATAGGGCAAGAGCGAAGGGAAGGCAAAGGGGAAGCGGCGAGGGCGAATGGGCAAGATCGCCCGTGGGGCCTCTCTGGTGTTTTCGTGGACGGGGTGCTACGCTTTCCCCCCCGGCCAATGTAGCCCGCCGCTCCGCGGCGGGGACCGCGACGCAGTCGCGGACTACCTTGGGATTGCGTCAGCCCCGGCCACGGGTGCGCCCGTCTCGGTTGGTTCAAGGGAAAGCAGCCATGCCCTCGCACAGCCCGGAAGGCCTGACGCAGCCGGCGGCAGTCGAAGCCCCGGACCGGCTGCGCATGCTCCAACGCTGGGCGCTCGCCCTGTTGCTGGTGGGCATCGTCTGGCGCTTGACGCGTTACTTGCTGCGGTTCCCCATCTGGGGCGACGAGTGCTTCAACTGTCTGAACCTGGTCGGGAACGATTATCTGGGCTTGACCGAGCCGCTGCGGTATCGGCAGGTGGCGCCCCTCGTGTTCTGGTGGGGCGAGTTGACCGCCTACCGCATTCTGGGCCCCTCGGAGCTGGCCATGCGCCTCTTGCCGTTCCTGGCGGGCCTGGGCGGGTTGCTGTTGTTCTGGCGCCTCGCTCACCTGGCGCTCCCGCCCCTGGCCCGGACGCTGGCCATCGGCTTCCTGGCCGTCGCCATCTGGCCGGTGTCGATGGCCTCTCTCATCAAGCCCTATTCCCTCGACCTGTTCGCATCGACGGCCCTCCTGGTGCTGGCGGTGCAATGGCTCCAGCGGCCCGACCGGGTGCGCTGGCTGGCGCTACTGGCGCTGGCCGTGCCGCTGGCGCTCTTCTCGTCGTTCCCCGTGGTGTTCGTGGCCGGCTCGATCGGCGTGGCCCTGCTGCCCGCGGTGTGGCGCCAGCCTGGGTGGAAGGCGAAGGCGCTCTTTGTTGTCTACAACCTCCTGCTGGTGGGGGGCTTCCTGGGCAGCTATCTCCTGGGCCAGAAGGCCCTCGGCCCTCCCGACGACCCGATCCGCCAGTTCCTCCGCGACTACTGGGCCGACGGGTTTCCTCCCGCGAGCCCACGGGCCTTCCTCGAATGGCTGGTCCTGATTCACACGGGCCGGCTGATGGCCTACCCCCTGGGCGGGTCCGCTGGCCAGAGCACCGTCACGTTCCTCCTTTTTCTGGTGGGATTGTGGCAGATGTGGCACGGCCGTCGGCGGGCCCTTCTGGTCGTCTGTGTCGGGCCGTTCGTCGTGGGCCTGGTCGCCGCCGCCCTCCGGGCCTACCCGTACGGCGGTTGCTGCCGGCTGTCGCAGCACGTGGCGCCGATCGTGTGTCTGCTGGCGGGCAGCGGGGCTGCAACGCTCATCGAGTGCGTGCGTTCGGAGACGGCCCGGCAGCGCTGGGCCGTGGGCGCCTGTTGCCTGCTGGCGCTGGTGGGCCTGGGCGGCGCGGCGAGGGACGTCGTGCGGCCCTACCGCGCCGAATCCGACCGATGGATGCGCCAGGTGGGGCAGGAGTTGGTCGCCCGCTCCGCCCCGGAGGACCACGTCGTCGTCCTGAATGCGCAAGAGAGCACGGACGTCGTCTGGCAGTGGCAACTGGCGCAGTTTCCCGGGCGCGTGAGCTGGAACGGGGAACTGGACGAGAACGCGCTGAACGCCAAGGGCCAGGTGTGGGGCCTCAACGTCAACGGCGCGGGCTCGGGGCTGGAGCGCATTCGGGAGCGGATGGCCCGGCAGAACAGGGGGGCGGCGGAACACGTTTCGTACGTGCTCGGTGCGAACAACCAGATGGAGCGGGAGCGGTTGACCATCGGCGCCCCGGGCGCGGAACAGGCCCGGGAGCGCCACCCCGGCGCGGCCCCCTGCTGCGACGTCTACCGCTGGGGCGGCGCGGGTAGCGCGGCGGTGGGCCAGCGGTGAGATTGGGTCAAGGCGTCGAGCCGGGTGGAACGGGTTGGCAGTGAAACTTGCGGAGTTCGTTCGACAGGCCCCGGTAAAGTTGGTCGTACGTCACGAGCCCGTGCGAGAGCGCAGGCGCTCCCTCAGCTCAGGACTTCGACTGTCAGGCCGGTGAAGGAACTCAGGCGGGCGTCAGCGGCCAGGAAGACGTTCGTCCCGTGTTCGACCGCCGACGCAAGTTGGAGGGAGCTGTGTCCTTCGATTTGGCCATTTGAGACTGGGCGGAGAGCTTAATCTGCTCGCTCGTCCACTTCGCGCTCGGCGTGGCCAGGGCCTCCCGAACGAGCAAGGCTCCTCCCCCTACGGTAACTCTGGCAAGAGACCACCGAGGGGAAACGACCCATGCCTGACCCCGAACAGACCGCCCCCGCCTCGACCCGGTAAGGTCCTTTCCGCTGGGGCGGAGCTGCCAATGGCTCGAGTGTCGTGCTGCAAGAGACTTTCACGCTGAACAGAGCGGGGGCGAAATCCTCGGGTTGAGCGACGTCCCAGACGTGGCACGTGGCCGTAGCACCTCGCGAGGGAAAGAGAGCCCCCCCTTGCGATTCGTCGCAAGGGGGGTTCGATGTGGAGGCGCGGGGAATCGACCAGTCTCGATTCGTGGCGTTCGCAAAGCCTTTGCTATCAAGCCTTTGTGGCGACCGCAATTTTCAGAGTCTCCTGCCCGCCGTGGTTTTTCAGAACAGCATCAGAACGGCTGGCCACCTTCGTTTGCCACGGGACCGCGTCATCTTCCGGCGATCTGCATCGCGGATGGCCTCGTCCAGCGAGGCGTTGTCCCCCGCGATCTCGGCCCGCATCCTCTCGCAGGCTCTCGACTGCCCGCACTACCGACCTACTCTTTCCCCGGACCTGATGGGTACAGTGAAGGTAGGGTTTTTCGTGGGCAGATCGAGGGTTGAGGCATGCCGGACAGCGTCCTGTTCGTGGAACTGGGGATCGACGCGACGAACGACGACATCCTCGCCCAGATGCGGATCATGAAGGGTCGCCGCGAAGACAGGAGCTACGGCCATGTCGTCTGCACCGTGCGGGGGTTCGCCGGGGACGAGCGTCACCTTTTCGAGATTCCCGAGGTGAGGGCTTTCTGCCGGCGGGTCGTGAACCTCGGCTTCATCAGCTACCTCGACTTCACGACGACGTTCGACACTTCGGTGCCGGCCTTCGCGAAAGACGGGTGGGGTGCCGCCGAGGTGTGGCTGTGCGGCGAGGGCCGGCTTCAAAAGCAGATGCCGTTGACTAGGGAGTTGCTGGATGAGCTTCAACAGGCCGTCAGCGACTCGAACGAGAAGGCGGACGCCGCCCTCGGGCCGATGACATAGACCGTGGCGGGAGTTTCGGAGGTTGAGTTCATGGCCGCGACCGGACGTGGCTTCCTCGGTAGTGCGGTCGGGGCGGCGGTCGCCGTGACGGCAACGGCCCGAGCGGAGAAGGGGACTCGGTGATGAAACGACCGAAGGTGATCTTCTTCGGCGTGAACGAGACGCTCCCCGGCCTGAAGCCTCTGAAAATGAGCGTGGGCAAGGCTCTGGGCGGTCGCCCGGAGTTAGTCCCCCTCTGGTTCACGACGCTGCTCCAGCATTCGCTGCTGGCCACGGTAGCAGGCCGCTATCGGGCCTTCGGCGACATCGGGGCCGCTCGCCTGCGCGTCTTGCCTTCCGCCGTCTCGGGCAGCACGAAGGTGTGACGGCCCGTTTCTTGGTTGGGCGGATAGCCGCCGAACCGGGCAGGATGACGGCGGTATCATCCTGCCCGGTTCGACAGGAACTACTTGTAGGCTGCGAAATAGCCAGCCCGCATCGCGCGACCACCATTCCCGGCAGGCGGGAGCCGGTCGGTCGGCGAGTCTCCCCTGGCCAACTCGAAGGCAAAGCCAATGGGTGACCGCCCCGGACGCTCGATGGTCTGACTCTTCCCGTTGGCGTCTCCCCAGCGGCCCCACACCTCTCCGGGGGCAACGATGTCGAAGCGGACGAAGGCTCCCTTCTTGCGGTCATATTCCAGCACGCCGTGGATCGGCGTTTCGTACCCGAAGCCCAGCGGGCCGTTGGGCGAAGTGGCCTTGGCATCGTCGTAGTCGCTGCCGTGGTGGACGAATCCGACCAGGCGCAGCCGTAGCCGTTCCGGCGACACGTCATCGACGGCCAGGGTCAATTTGGCCGACTTGATGTCCTTCTTCGCCACGATGCCGTCCTCGCTCGTCAGGGCGCGGCGCGGCGAGAGGTGGAAGCGGGCCATGCGGTCGGCGATGGCCGGGGCGACGGTCGCCTTTCCGCCCGTCACCGGCTTGGCCGGCACCAGCGATTGCCATTCCTCCTTCGTCAGCCACATATACTCAGTGTTCGGCTCGAACAGGAACTGGTGGCTACGAATGGAGGACTCTTTGCCGCGAATCTGCGGGAAGTCATCGCCCTTGACGGCTCGCAAGTTCTCCTTCTCGTCACGGCCCAGGAACCGGCCATGCACCCGGAGTACCAAGCCACCTTCCGGGGGAGTGGTAATCGTCGCATCCGATGGCTTGAGGTCGGGAACCTTGACCGCGTTCGGTTCACGTTCGTCCTTCGGCAGCTTACCGAACGCCTCCAGCACCTTGGCGGAAGGCTCATGGCCCAACCACTTGCCGCCGGGCGATACGCAACTCATGTAGCCGCTGGAGGTGACCCAGTGCTTGTCGATGCCGGCCCCACGCAAGAACTCCCCCTCCGGTCCTTTGGCACGGCTGACCTCGGTCGGCACGGCGACGGCGACGAAGTTCTCCTTGACGAGCTTGATGCGTTCGTCGGTCCATTGAGAGGGCGCACGGCCCCCGCGTCCAGCCGTTCAGCATCCTGCCGCCGGCGCACCGCCACTCCCCGCCCAGATGAACAGCGGCTTCCCCTCCTTCGCGGCCTTCTGCCGTCCTTCCCAGACGCTGGGATGCCAGTCGATCTCCATCCAGCGTG
This sequence comes from Gemmatales bacterium, assembly GCA_038239195.1. Taxonomy (GTDB): domain Bacteria; phylum Planctomycetota; class Planctomycetia; order Gemmatales; family Gemmataceae; genus JBBSEZ01. The sequence continues at coordinate 24,848 of JBBSEZ010000001.1, read as the reverse complement.
ATTCCCCCGCCTGGGGCGTGATCAGCTTGTGAAGTTTGTCGAACTGATCGGCGGGCAGCGGCTTGGGTTCGTCAGCCCGAATCGGGCTGGCCCATGCCACCGCCGATACGGCCACGGCGAAGAGCCATCGGCACTTCATCATCACGGTTCTCCCTGTTTGGTGGGCAAATTGACTTCCTTCATTTCTTATACCGATACACCCACACGACGCCGTTGTCGTTACTGTCGCCAGCGACGTGGCAGAAGTAGGCGTTCAACTCCCGGTCGTAACAAGTGTTGGCAGCGAAGCCGAACTTGGGGCCGTCCGCCGGGAATGGGAGCGGGTCTGCCCATTTGTTCGTCTTCGGGTCGTAAACGAAGACCCCCGTCATCTTGCCCTTGAAGTGGATCGCCAGGACAACGTCGAGCCGGGCGTCGTACTCGTAGAACGCGGCGTTGGTGTTGGCTGCCGCCGGCGCGGTCCCGGTCGGTTTCAGGTGGCTCCACGAATTGCTCTCGATGTCGTAGGCCATGAGTCCTTCGCCCTTCGACCCGTCACCATCGTTGCGATAGATGCGGTTCCTCTTGGAGTCGTAGCAGCCGCAGGCATCATAACCCTTGGGGGCCGGTCCTTTCGGCTTCGCATCGGTCCACTGGTTCTTGGCGGGATCGAAGATCGCCACCGTGTCGGAACCCACCGCAAAGAACTGCTTCTTCGAGGGGAGGTAGTGCAACTGGGGGAAGCCTCCTGCATTCACAGCCGTTGAGTTGTTCGCTATCGAGCGTTCAAACTTGCCCGTCGCCACGTCGTAGTACCACGGAGAGAAGACCAACTTCTTCTTGCCCTTCATCTGCACTTCGAGCAGTTTCAAGCCTTCGTCCATCAGCTTCTCGCCGCCCAGGAAATACCGGGGGATCGGATTGGCCGACCAACTGATAAAGGCGAACTTCTTTCGGTCGGGATCGTAGCTGAGATAGCCCCAGGCATGAACCAACGTGTGCAGAGGTATGGGCTGTTTTTCGCTGTCGATCAACTGCCCATTGTCATCGATCTTGAGTTCCTTTTCCTTGACTCGCTGCGTGAAAGTCTTCGTGTTCATTCCGGGGTAGAGGCAGATCCAGGCGTGCTTGTTGATGTCGTAGAACCAGAGATCGTCCATGCTGTGGCCATCGGGCTTGACGTAGGCGTGTACCCCTTCACCGAAGAGGAAGGCTCCGCGCTTGTCCGGTGCGAGGACCAGGGCTTTGGCACCCCACGAACTGCCCCGTGCCTTGCCCCACTTCGGATCTGCGGCGGGGACGCCGAGATTCAGCCACCGGTTATCGCCCAGTGCTTTGATCTTCTCGATGTGCGCACCCGGCTTGCTGGGCAGTTCGGCGAGCGGCCCTTTCTTGTCCTGGGCGAACGCGGGCAGGCTCGCGGTGAAGAACACGGCCAGTGCCACTGCGCAGGAACGGATCATGTAGAAGCTCCTTCTGAACGTCGATTTCGGCGATGTCGGCATGAGCTACTTCCTCTTCTTGCGGCGAGCCGAAGGGAGCGAAGCGACCTTCTTCGTTGCCGAAATGGCACGCCGCCACACAAACGGCAAATCGTCGCCCTGATGGTATCGCAGGGTGCCGGCGATCGTGTCGTCCTCGGCGTTGTAGGCCACGTCGCCGGCGGCTCCGCTGAACTCATCCCCTTCGTCGCTGCCGACGAAAGTGAGGAAGATCGCCGCTGCGTGCGTCCATACCTCGTCTACTTTGCCGTCGATCTCGCCCTGTTGCGCTCCGAACTGGAAAGTCGCCGAGAACCGCTCGAACTCGGTGTGCGTGATGAGGACGTGCGGGTCCGGCGAGAGGTCGAGGTAGTCGTCCGACATCGACGGCAGTTCGACCACGGACCATTTGCCAGAGAGGTCGAGTGGCGGTCGAGATGGGATGCGTGGCACGTCAGCACCTCGCCTTCTTCTGGAGGTCAACATGGCGGATGACCTCGTCCAGCGAGGCGTCGTCAAGTGCGGCGAGCTTTCGGAAGTCGTCGGGCCGCTCCAGCACCCGGTCGCGAATTGCCGGCGGCATCTTCTTCGCCAGAAGCAGTAACTCCGTCTCGTCGGCCTCCAGGGCGGCGGCGATCCTCCTGACGAGATCCTCGCCGGGGTAGAGGGCGAAGTCGAGCTTGCCCGACTCGACCTTGCTCAAGTAGGTGTGGTGGACCCCAACCGCCGCCGCCAGCCGCTTCTGGCTGAGTCCCTTGGCATGTCGCAGTTCCCGTAGCCGAGATCCGAAAGTCGTCGTCATCGCTACTGTCCTTGCAATCGGGTTCTTCACAGAATATCCTCATTGCAGTTGGAGTTCAACCTCGGTGGACGGACGAACCGCATGGCCCGCAAGAAGACGACCGACAACGGTGCCGCCCTCGGCTTCGAGGAGAAGCTCTGGCTCGCCGCCGACAAGCTGCGTGGCTCGATGGACGCCTCCGAGTACAAGCACGTCGTCCTCGGCCTCGTCTTCCTCAAGTACATCTCCGACGCCTTCGAGGAACACCGGGCCAAGCTGCTCGGGCAGGCCGGGGCCGACTCCGAGGACCGCGACGAGTACCGTGCCGACAACGTCTTCTGGGTGCCGCCCGAGGCCCGCTGGACCGGCCTCCAGGCCAAGGCGAAGCAGGCGACCATCGGCACCCTCGTTGACAAGGCGATGGAGGCCATCGAGCGGGAGAACACGGCCCTGAAGCGGGTGCTGCCCAAGGACTACGCCAGCCCCGACCTCGACAAGACCCGGCTCGGCGAACTCATCGACCTGATCAGCACCATCGGCCTGGGCGACGAGGTCAGCCGCAGCAAGGACGTGCTGGGCCGCGTTTACGAGTATTTCCTCGGCAAGTTCGCGAGCGTCGAGGGCAAGGGCGGCGGCGAATTCTACACGCCGCCGAGCGTCGTCAAGCTGCTGGTCGAGATGATCGAGCCGTACAAGGGCCGGGTCTACGACCCCTGCTGCGGCTCGGGCGGCATGTTCGTGCAGAGTGAGAAGTTCGTCGCCGCCCACGGCGGCAGGCCGACCGACATCTCGATCTTCGGCCAGGAGTCGAACCCGACGACGTGGCGGCTGTGCAAGATGAACCTCGCCATCCGGGGCATCGAGTGCAACCTCGGCGATCTGCACGGCGACACGTTCCACAACGACCAGCACAAGGACTTGAAGGCCGACTTCGTCCTGGCCAACCCGCCCTTCAACATCAGCGACTGGGGCGGCGACCGGCTCCGCGAGGACTCCCGCTGGAAGTACGGCCCGCCGCCGGTCGGCAACGCCAACTTCGGCTGGGTGCAGCACATCATCAGCCACCTCGCGCCGTCCGGCGTGGCGGGGATCGTCCTGGCCAACGGCTCGATGTCGTCATCGCAGTCCGGCGAGGACGACATCCGCAAGGCGATGGTCGAGGCCGACCTCCTCGACTGCATGATCGCCCTGCCGGGGCAGTTGTTCTACTCGACGCAGATCCCGGCCTGCCTGTGGTTCTTCGCCCGGAGCAAGGCGAACGGTAAGTTCCGCAAGCGGCACGGCGAGACGCTGTTCATCGACGCCCGTAAGTTGGGCCGATTGGTGGACCGCACCCGTCGTGAGTTGACCAATGAGGAGATCGCCCGGATCGCGGCAACCTACCACGCCTGGAGGGGCGAGAAGGAGGCCGGGGAGTACGCCGACGTGGCGGGTTTCTGCAAGTCGGCGAGCCTCGCAGAGATCGCCGCCCACAACCACGTCCTAACGCCAGGGCGGTACGTCGGGGCCGAGGAGGTCGAGGACGACGGCGAGCCGTTCGGCGAAAAGATGGCCCGGCTGACGGCCAAGTTGGAGGAGCAGTTCGCCGAATCGGGCCGACTGGAGCAGGCAATTCGCATCAACTTGAAGGGGTTGCGGCTATGAGTGCGTCAACCTCCAGTCTCGGCGAACTGTGCCTGAAAATCGGCAGTGGTGCGACTCCGAGAGGTGGCAACGAGGTTTATCTCACCTCTGCTGAGGTGGTGCTTATCCGATCCCAGAACATCTACAACAACCGATTTCACCGAGAGGGGCTGGTTTATCTGACGCCACATCATGCAGAAGAGTTGGCGAACGTCGAGGTCGCAGAGGATGACGTACTGTTGAACATCACCGGGGACTCGGTTGCTCGTTGTTGCCAAGTCCCGCCTGACTTGTTGCCGGCTCGGGTGAATCAGCACGTTGCCATCATCCGTCCAAAACCTGATTTGCTCGATCCTCGTTTTCTGTGTTATTGGCTAGTATGTCCCGCGATGCAGGTCTACATGCTTCAACTGGCAGGGGCAGGCGCGACGAGGAATGCTTTGACCAAAGGGATGATCGAGGCGTTTCGAGTCCCCAGCCTGCCAGTTGCCGAACAACGCGCCATTGCTCAAGTTCTCGGTTCGCTCGATGCCAAGATTGACTTGAACCGGCGGATGAACGAGACGCTGGAGGTGATGGCCCGTGCGGTGTTCCGGTCGTGGTTCGTGGACTTCGACCCGGTGCGGGCCAAGGTGGATGGCCGACAGCCGGACGGCATGGATGCAGCGACGGCGAGCCTATTCCCTGACAAGTTCGAGGATTCGCCACTCGGCCCGGTGCCGCGTGGATGGCGGGTGGCTCCCATCGGAACCGTCGTAGAGGCTGTCGGCGGCGGAACTCCCAGCACCGATGAGATGACTTTCTGGGACGGCCAGATCCCGTTCGCGACCCCGAAGGATATGGCAGGGCTGCGATCCCCTCTCCTGCTCGGAACGGAACGCAGCATCACTGAGCGAGGGTTGGCGCGGATCAGTTCTGGGCTGCTGCCAGCCGGCACGGTGTTGTTGTCGTCCCGCGCCCCAATCGGCTACCTCGCCATCGCGGAAATACCCGTCGCGGTAAACCAGGGGTTCATCGCCATGCGATGCACCGGACCCCTCCCGAACTACTATGTGCTTCTCTGGACGCGGGAGAACATGCCCGAGATCATGGCCAAGGCCAACGGCACGACCTTTTTGGAGATCTCCAAGACGAACTTTCGGCCCATCAACGCCTTGGTTCCCGACGAGAGGGTGCTGGCGAAGTTCGTCGCGCACGTCGGGCCTCTGTACCAGAAAATGTCAGCGAACTTGCGCGAGTCGGCCACCCTGGCTACGACTCGGGATGCACTGCTGCCGAAACTGCTGTCGGGTGAAGCCTGCATCGAATCGAGTATCGAGGAACCAACCCCGAGGTTGCAAGTCATGAGCCGCCCCGAACGCCTGAAACTGGACGAGATCGGCTACTGGTCGGAGATCAAGCTCGACATCATCCGCGAGTACGCCAAACCGTACTCTACCATCCTGTCGGCCCAGCGGAAGCCCCCGCTGTACCACGTCTACATCGACGCCTTCGCGGGTGCCGGCGTGCATCTCTCCAAGGGGTCCGGCGAGGAGATCCCCGGCAGCCCGCAGATCGCGGTCAACACCGACCCGCCGTTCCGCGAGTACCACTTCATCGACCTCAACGGGTTGAAGGTCGAGAACCTTCGCACGATGTTCGCCGGCAGGCCGAACGTCTGCATCTACGAAGGGGACTGCAACGAGGTGATGCTCGATCAGGTGCTGCCGCGAGTCCGGTACGAGGACTACCGACGCGGACTGTGCCTGCTCGACCCCTACGGGCTGCACCTCAACTGGGAGGTGATCTGCCGGGCCGGGCAGATGAAGACCCTCGACATCTTCCTCAACTTCCCGATTGCGGACATGAACCGCAACGTGTTCTGGCGGAACCCGGAGGGCGTGGACGAGAGCGACATCCAGCGGATGAACGCCTTCTGGGGCGACGACTCCTGGCGGCGGGCCGCGTACAAGGTGCAGCAGACGCTCTTCGGCCCCGTGGACGAGAAGACGGACAACGACACCATCGCTGAGGCGTTCCGCGAACGACTTCGGACGGTGGCCGGCTTCTCGAACGTGCCGGAACCGATGCCGATGCGGAACACCAAGGGGGCCATCGTCTACTACCTGTTCTTCGCCTCGGCGAAGCCGGTCGCCCAGCACATCGTGTCCCACATCTTCAACAAGTACCGCAACCGGGGAGCGGAATGATGTCTACCAACTCCTCCATCGAGTGGACCGACACGACGTGGAACCCGCTGACGGGCTGCACGAAGATCAGCCCCGGCTGCCAGCACTGCTACGCGGAGCGGATGTCGATCCGGCTCCAGGCGATGGGGCAGGCGAACTACGTCAACGGGTTCCGCCTGACGCTGCACGAAGAGATGCTCGGGCAGCCGCTGACGTGGCGGAAGCCGAGGACCGTGTTCGTCAACTCGATGAGCGACCTGTTCCACAAGGACGTGCCGGACGAGTTCATCCAGCGAGTCTTCGCCGTCATGCGACAGGCTTCACGGCATCGCTTTCAGGTGCTGACGAAGCGGTCGGAGCGGCTCGCTCGGATGTCGAGCGAGATCGACTGGCCCGCGAACGTGTGGATGGGCGTCAGTGCCGAGAACTCCGACTACACCTTCCGCATCGACCACCTCCGTCAGACCGGGGCGGCGGTGAAGTTCCTGTCGCTGGAGCCGCTTCTCGGCCCGCTGCCGGATCTCGACCTGAGCGGAATCAACTGGGTGATCGTCGGCGGGGAGTCAGGGCCGGGGGCGAGGCCGATGGCCTCGGGGTGGGTCAACGAGATCCGCGACCAGTGCCTGACCGCCAAAGTGCCGTTCTTCTTCAAGCAGTGGGGCGGGGTGATCAAGAGCCGGACGGGCCGCGAACTCGACGGAAGGACGTGGGACCAGATGCCCGGACAGGTGCCGCCTCAACAGAGGCGAATCGAACTCGCCCTGTTGGAGTCCGCCTGAAGAGAGCCTCGTCCCGAAGCCGCCAATGCTCTTGTGTCTGGAGAATAAGCCCGTGCTGACGGAACAGAACATCGAAGCCGAACTGAGCTACGCCTACCTCCACGCCGTCGCGTCGAAGTCGGGCTTCGCCTGCGAGTACACCACCCGCCACATGGACTCCGTGGCCGTCGATGCCATCGTGCGCGAGGAAGGGCGGTTCCTTGCCGCCGACTCGGTCCTCGGCTCGTTCGAGGCCCACCTACAATTGAAGGCGACGTACCAGCGGCTCAAGGAGATCGACGGGCGGTGGTCGTTCAGCCTGCCGCTCCACCAGTACAACCGGCTGCGTGCGGCGAACATCCAGAACCCGCGACTCCTCGTCGTGATGCAGCTTCCCGCCAACCCCGAGGAGTGGCTGCGACACTCGGAGGAATCGCTAGTCGCCAGACAATGTGCCTACTGGGTCAGCCTTCGTGGCGCACCGCCCAGCGACAACGAGAAGGAACAGACGGTTTACGTCCCGCGTTCGCAACTGCTGTCGCCGGACAGCCTGACCGCCCTGATGACCCGGTTCTCTCGCCGGGAGGTGATTCTTTATGCGTCGTGAAATGCTGCCTGCCAATCTGACGCGACAGGTCACGCCACGGGCCTTGAAAAGCTACGCCGTCTCCCTGGACTGGAAGCCGGTCGAAGGCGTCAACGGCGACGTGGCCGTCTACCACCGTCCCGACTCACGGTCGCATCAGGTGATCGTACCCGAGGACACGACCTTCGCCGACTACGACGAGGCCGTCGCCGAGGCGGTGCGGAAGCTGGCCGAGTTCGAGCGGCGACCGGCGAGCGAGGTGCTGGAGCATCTCCTGCTGCCGCCCGCCGACGTGCTGCGGTTCCGCGAGGTCAGCCCGGACGCCGAGGCCGGCAATCTGCCGTTCGACCACGCGGTGCGAATGATCAACGGCACCCGGCGGCTCCTGCTGTCGGCTGCCCACAGCGTCCTCTTCCCGCAGGCGTACCACCCCCGGCTGTCCCGCAGCGAGGCGGAAGAGTTCGTCAATCGCTGCCGTCTGGGTCAGACCGAGCGGGGCAGCTTCGTGTTGAACGTGGCCTGCCCGCTGGAACTGCAACTGTCCCTGCCGGGTCTGGCCGTCGAGCCGTTCGCCCGGCGGGTGACGCACCTCTTGATGCACTCGCTGGAAGCCCTGGCACGGGCGGCGGACACCGCGCGGGCCGACGATCTGCTCGACCCTGTGCGGAACCCCGGCGTGAGTGCGAACCTTTGCGAGTCGCTACTGCTGCTCCGTCCGACCGGAGATCGAGCCAGCCTGACCATCTCGGCGGCGTGGTCGCGGGCGTTGTTGCCCGAGTCGCGGGAGCCATCGCGGCAAGTGCTGCTGCCCCAGGTCGTGTTCGAGGTGGCGGAAGCCCTGGCTCCCCGGCTCCGTACCGCACCAAAGCCCCGCCCCTCCCGGTTCCTGGGCTACGTTGACGTGTTGAGTGGCCAACCGAGTCGGGACGACTCACGCCCCTCCGGGGAGGTGGACTTCACCTTGTTCGATGACGAAGAAGGCGAAATCCGCGCAAGAGGGGTGCTGAACGCCGACGATTACGCCACCGCCGCTGCGGCCCACCTCGCGTCAGGCGTGGTCGCATTCAAAGCGACCCTGCGACGACTCCCCCGCGTCAGTCGCATCGACAACATCACGGACTTCGAGCGGGTCGAGTTCGATGAGGACGAAGCACCGGAGGACGCGGAAGCTTCAGCAAGCTGAGGAGAAGTCACGCCGTGTCCGACACCATCGCCGTCACCGAGTCCGTTGTCGAGGAAGCCGTCCTGACCCTGTTCGAGGGGCTGGGTTACTGCGTCCTTCACGGCCCCGCCATCGCCCCCGAGCAGCCGACCGCCGAGCGGGCCACGTTCGGCGACGTGATCCTGCTCGACCGGCTCCGTGCGGCCCTGGCCCGGATCAACCCGCACGTCCCAGCCGAAGCCCTCGATGAAGCCCTGCGCAAGGCCACCCGCACCGAGACGCCGGGCCTGGACGAGAACAACCGCCGCTTCCACAAGTTGCTCACCGAGGGCATCGACGTGGAGTTCCGGCGGGCCGACACCTCCATCGCCGCCGACAAGGTCTGGCTCATCGACTGGTCGAACGCGGACAACAACGACTGGCTCGTCGTCAACCAGTTCGCCGTCTCCGAGGACCGCCTGACCCGCCGGCCCGACCTCGTCGTCTTCATCAACGGCATCCCCCTGGCCGTCATCGAGTTGAAATCGCCGAGCGAGGAGAACGCCACCACCCGCACGGCGTTCAACCAGCTTCAGACTTACAAGAAGGAGATAGCCGGCCTGTTCCGCACGAACGCCCTCCTCGTCGTGTCGGACGGGCTGGAGGCCCGGCTCGGCACCCTGTCCGCCGACTGGGAGCGGTTCATGCCGTGGCGGACCATCGACGGGCAGGCGGTGGCCGCGAAGGGGACTCCCGAGGTGGACACGCTGATCAAGGGCGTCTTCCACAAGCGGCGGCTGCTCGACCTGATCGCCAATTTCACCGTCTTCGAGGTGGACGGCCCGAAGGTCACCAAGAAGCTCGCCGGCTACCACCAGTTCCACGCCGTCAACAAGGCCGTCCACTGCACCGTGGCCGCGTCCCAGCCCGATGGCGACCGCCGCGTCGGCGTCATCTGGCACACGCAGGGAAGCGGCAAGTCGCTGACGATGACCTTCTACTCGGGGAAGATCGTCAAGCACGCGATGATGGCCAACCCGACCCTGGTCGTGCTGACCGACCGCAACGATCTGGACGACCAGTTGTTCGGCACCTTCTCGCTGTGCAGCGACCTCCTGCGGCAGAAGCCCAGGCAGGCCAAAGACCGCGACGACCTCCGCGAACTGCTGAAGGTTTCCTCGGGCGGCGTGGTGTTCACGACGATCCAGAAGTTCATGCCTGGGAAAGGGGAGACGTATCCGAAGCTGTCCGACCGGCGGAACATCGTGGTCATCGCCGACGAGGCCCACCGCTCGCAGTACGACTTCCTCGACGGCTTCGCCCGGCACCTGCGCGACGCGCTGCCCGGTGCGTCGTTCATCGGCTTCACCGGGACGCCCATCGAGTCCGGCGACAAGAACACCCAGGCCGTCTTCGGCGACTACATCGACATCTACGACATCGCAAGGGCCGTCGAGGACGGGGCCACCGTCCGCATCTACTACGAGGGCCGGCTGGCCAAGCTCGCCCTGAAGGAGGACGAGAAGCCGAAGCTGGACGAGGAGTTCGAGGAGGTGACCGAGGGCCAGGAGCAGGAGGCCAAGGAGAAGGTGAAGTCGAGGTGGGCGAGGCTGGAAGCCCTGGTCGGCTCGCCCCGGCGGCTCGCCCTGGTCGCCCAGGACATCGTGGATCACTTCGAGAAGCGGCTGGAGGCGATGGACGGCAAGGCGATGGTCGTCGCGATGTCCCGCCGGATCTGCGTCGAGCTTTACAACGAGATCGTCAAGCTGCGTCCCCAGTGGCACGACGAGGACGACGACAAGGGCGTGGTGAAGGTCGTGATGACGGGGTCGGCCTCGGACCCGGACGGCTGGCAGCAGCACGTCCGCACCAAGGGCGGTCGCGATGCCCTGGCGAAGCGGCTGAAGAACCCCAACGACCCGCTCAAGTTCGTCATCGTCCGCGACATGTGGCTGACTGGGTTCGACGCCCCCTGCCTGCACACGATGTACGTCGATAAGCCGATGCAGGGCCACGGGCTGATGCAGGCCATCGCCCGCGTCAACCGCGTCTTCCGCGACAAGCCGGGCGGTCTGGTCGTGGACTACCTCGGGCTGGCCGAGATGCTGAAGAAGGCTTTGGGCGACTACACCGAGGGGGACCGGGAGGAAACCGGGGTGCCGCAGGAGAAGGCACTCGAAGCCTTGCAGGAGAAGTACGAGGTCGTGTGCGGGCTGCTGCACGGCTTCGACTTCTCCGCGTTCTTCACCGGCACCCCGACCGAGCGGCTGGCCGTCCTCCCCGCCGCGATGGAACACGTCCTGAAGCAACAGAACGGCAAGGAGCGGTTCATGAAGGGCGTGTCGGACCTGTCGAAGGCGTTCGGCCTCGCGGTGCCGCACGAAGACGCCCTGGCCCTGCGCGACCACATCGCCTTCTTCCAGTGCGTCCGGGCCGGGTTCGCCAAGAACACCGTCACCAGGGGCTTCGCCGCGTCGGACGACATGGACTCGGCCATCCGGCAACTGGTGTCGCGGGCGGTGGCGAGCGATCAGGTGATCGACATCTTCGCGGCGGCGGGCCTGAAGAGGCCGGACATCTCGATCCTGTCCGACGAGTTCCTGGCCGAGATCCGCGACATGCCGCACCGCAACCTCGCCCTGGAACTGCTCCAGAAGCTCCTTGGCAACGAGATCAGGTCGAAGGCCAAGAAGAACGTGGTGCAGGCCCGCACGTTCTCCGAGATGCTGGAGAATGCGATCCGGGCTTACCAGAACCGCTCTCTGGAGTCGGCCCAGGTCATCGAGCAGTTGATCGCCCTGGCGAGGGAGATGCGGGAGGCCCACCGGCGGGGCGAAGACCTGAACCTCAGCGAGGACGAGGTCGCCTTCTACGACGCCCTGGAGGTGAACGATTCGGCGGTTCAGGTGCTGGGCGACGACAAGCTCAAGATGATCGCCCGCGAACTGGTCGAGACGGTGAAGCGGAACACCAGCATCGACTGGACGCTGAAGGAGAGCGTGAAGGCGAACCTTCGGCGGCTGGTCCGCCGCATCCTGAACAAGTACGGCTACCCGCCGGACAAGCAGGCCAAGGCCGTCCAGACCGTGCTGGAGCAGGCCGAGACGCTGGCCAAGGACTGGGTCGCCGCGTGAGGAGGTACAGCCGATGGCCGGAATGCGCGACAGGAACTTGCGGAGCGGCGACCTCCACGAAGAACTCGGGATCTTCCTGCTGAAGGCGGTCGCCTTGGTGGCCCCCGTCCCCCGGCAAGAGGACGTGGGCAACGACGCCTTCGCCACGCTGGTGCGGCCCGAGGGTGGCCGGCGGCTGATACCCGACCTCTCCTTCCTCGTCCAACTGAAGTCGGCCTCCGTCACCTCGGTGAGCTACACCACCAAGGACGAGATGGCTTGGGTCAGTGCATTGGAGTCTCCGCTGTTCATCGGTCGCGTGGATCTCAAGCAGGCGAGGATCGAACTGTTCACGACCTTGAGGCTGCACCAGATCCTGCTCGAAAGCGGTCACGAAGGGGCCGAACTGTTGCTCGATCCGGGGGATGAAACACCGGCCAAGCCCAAAGCGAGCCGGGCGAAGCCGGGCCGCACCAGAAAGAAGGTGAAATCGGCGAACAATGCTCCGTCCACGTCGAATGTAAGACGGGCCAATCTCGGCCCGCCCGTCCATGCTTGGTCGATGGCCGACATGACCAAGGCGGACTTCCTGTCGAGGTCGTATGCCGTCTTACGCCCGCATGTCGAAACCCTGCGGCGGAACCGTTCACTCCGAGGCATCCAGTCCCAGAAATTGCTGCGGTGGGAGACGGGCCAGCCGCCGACCGACCACGGCGAGATGATGCTGGTCGCCCCGCAGAGCGACATCGCGGACACCCTGCGGGACATGGCTCCGCACGCACGAAGACTCATGATGGAGGTGACACACAGGAAGCGGTACGCGGACTTCCCGATCATGCTGGCGTTCATGGACCTGATGACCCGCTGGTGCGTGGACCCCGACCCAGGTGGCGTCAGCAGAATGTTGGCCGGCTGCATGGCCGAAGGCCCGGAGATCCCCATCGAAGACGTGATCCGCATCTGTCACGCCTTCCACCCCAACCACTTGGACCTGAGCCGGCTGCCGATCACCGACGAAGCCCTGGCCGCGATCCCCGAGACGGTGACCGGCCTTGTCGTTATGAACGCCCCCGTCACGGATGCAGGCATTACACACCTTCTGAAGCTCACCGGCCTCAAACGGTTGAACGTCGCAGGGACAGGGATCACCGATGACGGGTTGGTCGCGTTGGGAGGCTTGCCGAATCTCGAATGGGTGTGCGTCAACCGCACCCAGGTCACTGAACAAGGCGTGGCCCGCTTGAAAGCGGCCCGTCCCGGCGTCACGGTCATGATCGGCTCGGAGCCGGGGCAGTCGTCCGCCGAGAAATGAACCCGGAGTTCGCCATGCCACCCGTGCCGTTGCCCACCCTCGCCGCCGCCCCCGGTCATCCCCTTCGCATCACGCCGACCGACGTGTCGTCCTTCGTGCGGCTGGAGCAGTGCGAGCGTTTCCTCCGCTTCCGGCTGGCCGAACGCGCCGGCACCCGCTTCATGGACGACTACGGGGTCACGCCGCAGAGGCTCGCACCGCTCCTGTCGCTGTCGGGCCGCGAGTTCGAGGAGGGGGTCGAGAAGGACATCGCCGCGAAGGCCAGGGCCGTCCACTACGCCGCGAAGTACGGCGGGGACCACGACCGGCCAGCGAACAACGCGGAGGTCGTCGCCGAGGCGAAGGGGCTGGCGGCGGGCCGGTGCGTGGTGCTGTTCCAGGCCCGCCTGCACGTCGAGGCCGAGGGCTGGCTGATCCGGGGCGACGTGGACGTGCTGCGGCTGGCCCGCGACGGCGGCGGGCGGCTGACCGCCCTGGTCGCCGACATGAAGTCCACCGTCGAGGTCAAGGTCGAACACCGCCTGCAAGTCGCCTACTACGCCCTCATGCTGGAGCGGTTGTTCGCGGCGGAAGGGGTCGAGTACGCCGGCGTCCAGACCGGCATCCTGTTCCGCCCGCCCGCGTCCCCCACGACCGAGGAGGAGGTCGAGGTGCTGCCGCCGCTCCGCGAGGCCGCGAAGGGGTGGCTCGGGCTGGACGGCGTGCTGCTGGAGGTGGTGGCCGATCAGGAGGCGTACCGCCGCTCCGTCCGCGACCTCGTCACCGGGCCGGAATCGACCGCCCGCCGGGTCGCTGCTGCCGACTTCGACGCCCTCCCGTTCTGCCTGAGTTACAAGTGCGACGGGTGCCTGTACAACGAGTGGTGCATGAAGGACTCAGCGGAGCGCGAAGACCTTTCGCTCCTGGCCTACACGACCGGGGTCGAGAAGGAGGCCGTTCGACGTGCCGGCGTCACCACCATCGAGGCTCTGGCGGGGCTGAAGGATCTGTCGCCCGCCGGGGAACTGACGGCGGCTGCGGGCCGGGAGGCCGTCGTGCGTCAACTGGCGGCGACGTGGCCGGTCGGCCCCCGCCTGGACGAACTCATCCACCGGGCCAAGCAGTTCCGCAAGAGCGTGCGGAGGGACGGCACCGCCGCCCTCGGCTACATCCCCGGCAAGGGCCAGAGTACGCTGCCCACCTCGACGCCGACGCTCAACCCGAACCTGATCCGCATCTACGTCGAGGCCCAGCACGACCACCTCAACGACCGCTTGTGGTCGCTCGCCGCCTTGGTGGTCGGCTCGGAAGGCGGGCAGGCCGCTCCTGACCGGCGTCGATTCGTCATCAACGCCTCGGACGGCCCGCCGACCGACGCCGGGCAGGAGCGCGACCTGTTCGTGGCGTGGACGCGCGATCTGGTCAAGGCGGCGGTCGAGGTGGCGGCACCGGCCAGGGAAGCCCCGGTCCACTTCGTCTTCTTCGACCGCCACGAACAGCGGCTGATGCTGGAGGCACTGGCCCGGAACTTCCCGCCGATCCTGCGTTCCTCCCCGCCCCTGTACGACCTGTTGACGCAACTCGCCGGCTTCGACTCGCCGGTCGCCACCTTCCTCAGTGAGGAGGTGCGCGAGTTCAAGAACTTCCCGATGGTGTGCCAGAGCCTCCAGAGTCTGGCCACCTACCTGAAATTCGACTGGCAGCAGCCGAGGCCGTTCCGAGACGCCTTCAAGGCCCGCGTCTTCGACTACGTCGGCAAGTTGGACATCGGCGGCTCCAGCGAGTGGTACACGAAGCGGTCGCGGTTCGGCACGAACTTGCCCCTGGAGTACGCCTACGCGGCCTGGGGCGAACTGCCGCTCCCGAACGCGGGCCGGGGCGACGAGTTCGCGGACTACCGGCACTCGACCCTCGAACTCTTGCGGGCCTTTCAGGAACGACGGCTTGAGGCCATCGAACACGTCGCGGGCAGCCTCACGCCGAACCCGCACGTCGAGAAGACGGCCTTCACACTGCCCGACCTCGCGGGGTACGAGGACAAGGCCGGCGACCTCGCCCAAGCCCTGCGGGAATTCGTCGTCATCGAGCGGCACGTCTCCCTGAACGATTGGGTCGGCACCCGACACGCCCCGCCCGAACGCCGCGTCCTGATGGGCGAGACGCTCCTGGCCCGGTACGACGAGGCCGACCAAGACCCCGAGGTGGCCGAGCAGAACCGGGAGAACCGGCGGCGTCAACGGCGGCGGGCCGAACTCGAAGCCGCCCACCGGGCCTCGCGGGCGGGCGGGCCGTTCCGCCTGGGGAGGGAGCAGGCGGCTGAGTGCCGGTGGAGCCAAGACGGCCTGCGGGTCAAGCTGCGGGTCGAGACGGCGGGCGTCGATTGCGACCTCCACGAAGCGTTGGCCCTGTCGAACCTCCGCGAGGGCGACCGGCTCGTCGTCCACCCCCGCTGGGCGGTGGACGACCGGCTCCCGGCTTCGCAGCGGAGGCCATTCACGCCGACGCCGAAGCAGTTGATGTACGCCAACCGGGGCGAGTTGGGCCGGGTCGTGGCCACCGAGAAAGACGACGCGGGCCGGGTGCTGGCCGCGACGGTCGAGGTGGAGTTGAAGGACTCGTTCGGCGGCGACTGGTCGCGCGGGTTCGTGTTCCCAGCGATCAGCCGGCCACTGGAGGACGGCACCGTCTACACCCTCGACCCCTGCCCCAACGACTGGTACGGCTACTGGTGCAACGTCGTCGTGGAAGGGCTGTGCAAGGGCGAGCCGAACCGGCTGTTCAAGCTCCTCAACGACCCGGTGTCCTGGGGGCGGGACGCATCGGGCCTGTCCGGGCAGGCGAAATTCCTGGCCGGGCTGTTCGCGTTCCAGAGCGAGGGGCTGCTCCACGACTTCGAGAAGTCGAAGCGGACCTTCATCGGCGGGTACGGCAAGGCTCCCGTACTTCAAACACAAGGCCCGCCGGGAACGGGTAAGTCGTACTCCACCGCGTTCGCCGTCTTCGCCCGGCTGCAAGGAGCCATGCACGCGGGGCGTGACCTCCGGGTCTTCGTCTGCTGCAAGACGCACGCCGCCACGGACGTGCTGGTCAGAAACCTCCTCGACGTGCGCAAGAAGCTGGCGGAACTCCGGGCCGAGTCGCCGGGATTGTTCGACCAGTTCCTCGACCCCCGCCTTCTGGACGTGCCGTGCCTGCGTGTGGCACCGCACGACCCGCCGCCGGACGGCGTCGTCCACCTGTTGAAGGACGCCGAGAAGGAGGACGGCTCGCCGAAGAACGCGGACGTGATCCAGGGCCACCGCTGGTGCGTGGTCGGCGTCACCCCCGGCGGCGTCTACTCGCTGCTCAAGAGCAAGTGGCCGAAAGCCCTCTTCGGCCACGGGCTGTGCGACGTGCTGGTGCTGGACGAGGCGAGCCAGATGAACTTGCCCGAAGCCATGATGGCCGCGCTGCCGCTGATGGCCGATGGGCAAGTCATCGTCGTCGGGGACCACCGGCAGATGCCGCCCATCGTCAAGCACGACTGGGAGCAGGAGACGAGGCGGACCTTCAAGCAGTACGAGGTCTACACCTCTCTGTTCGACACGCTGCGGCAGCACAACCCGCCCTTCATCCAGTTCGGGGAGTCGTTCCGGCTGCACGCCTCGATGGCCGCTTTCCTCCGCGAGGAGGTGTACCGGCACGACGGGATCGACTACTTCTCGCGGAAGACCGACAAGCTGCCGGCGAGGCAAAACGACGACCCGCTGATCGCCGCCGCCCTGCACCCCGATTACCCTCTGATCGTCATCGTCCACGGCGAGGAAGCCAGTCAGGTGCGCAACCCCTACGAGCAGTCCTTGATCGAGCCGATCTTGCGGTTCCTGGCGTCAGCCGAGGGACACGGCCTGGACGGCGAGAAGGGGGTGGGGGTGGTCGTGCCGCACCGGGCGCAGCGGGCGGCGTTACAGGCGGCGTTTCCAGAACTCTGCATCCTCGACCCGACCAGCGGCCTGCCCGTGCGGTCGGCCATCGACACGGTCGAGAGATTCCAGGGAGGCGAGCGAACGGTCATCATGGTGAGTGCGACGGAGAGCGACCGGGGCTACCTCCTGGCTTCCGCCGGGTTCTTGCTGGACCCGCGACGGCTGACGGTAGCTTTGAGCCGGGCCAAGCGGAAGATGATCCTCGTCGCCTCACGCAGCATCTTCTCGCTGTTCAGCCCGGACGAGGAGACGTTCAAGAACGCCTTGCTCTGGAAGAACCTGTTGGCGACGGCCTGCCCGACGCTCTTGTGGCAGGGAGAGCGGCAGTCGAATAAGGTTTCGGTTTGGGGCGGCAAGTGATTGGCACCGAAGGTGGTGGCACCGCCGGTGAGCGAAACAGCCGTGTCCATGAAGTCGCCCCTTGCTTCGGCAAAGTGGTCGGGCAGGCTGGAGTCGGCTGTAAGCGGTTGCCGGCTCACCGCACTGCCCGCGTCACTACGCCCCGTCATCCCTGACATTTCTCGCTGCCTGCCTCCTATCTACCGGCGGAAGAATTGGCGACTCGGGTGGGGCGGCATGTCCGCTCCGACTGCCCCGACGAGCGACCCCTACCCCGAAACGGATGAGTGATGGCGTGGCTGTACCTACCAGAGAAATGCGTATCCTCTCCCTCTGCTCGGGCGTCGGCGGACTCGACCTCGGCGTCAGGCTCGCCGATCCGGCAGCCCGGTGCGTCTGTTATGTCGAAGGGGAGGGCTATGCCGCCTCGGTCCTTGTCCGCCGCATGGAAGAAGAAGCCCTGGATGCGGCACCTGTCTGGTCTGACCTTAGAACCTTCGACGGCGAGCCTTGGCGTGGAAAGGTGGATCTCATCACTGGCGGATACCCCTGCCAGGGGTTCTCCTGCGCCGGCAGGATGCTCGGCGAGCGCGACCCCCGCCACCTGTGGCCCCACGTCCGGCGGATCGTCGCCGAGGTCCGGCCAGAGCGATGCTTCCTTGAGAACGTCGGCAACCATCTACGAGTGGGCTTCGAGCAAGTCCACGATGACCTTTCGTCAATGGGCTTCCGCGTTGCGGCGGGCCTGTTCACTGCGGCTGAAGTCGGGGCGAACCACAAGCGGGAACGGCTCTTCATCCTCGCCGACCGTGGTGGTGTCGGACTCGTTCGGGGGCCGGAACAGGACGAGCAGCAGGCCGGCGGACAGCAGGCACCACGCCGGGACCACCCTGACGGACCACTTGCTCGGGCCGTATGTGGTGGACGGGCGTTTGCAGACGGACCTACGCCTGAACCCCTCCTTCACCGAAGCGATGCTCGGATGGCCACCAGAGTGGACAGGGTGCGGGCCTGCGGCAACGGAGTTGTCCCGCTGGTGGCGGCTTATGCGTGGAGAGTTCTCGAAGATTGTCTCAGGACTTGAGCCGGCCCGCCTCAACAGCGAGTAGAAGACGGCCCTCAGCCTGTTCGGCGGCGAGGGGGAGCCGAACGGTGAACCGGCTGCCTCGACCCGGCTCGCTCCGAACCTCGTACCGCCCGCCGAACGACCGCACGATCCTTGCGGCCACGGCAAGGCCCAGGCCCAAACCTCCGACGCCCCGGCGGCGGGCTTCCGCCGAGCGGAAGAACGGCTCAAAGAATCGACCCACTTCCGCCGGCTCGATCCGCTGGCCGCATTGATTCGCGGCCTATCGCGCCGACCTCGGGTACTTCTCCCGCTCCTTGCTGCGACCCGGCGGCTCGGCGAACCCCCACGCCCGGACCAGATCGTCGGCCTCGGCTTCGGCGTCGGACCCGCCGGCGGCGTGGTTCAGCCGGCTGTGGGCGATTTCGTGGGCGACGGTCCACAGCACCGTATCGCGGTGTTCGGTCGCCAGCCGCTCGGACAGGTAGATGAACCGGAGCCGGGCGAACCCGTCCACGAACTCCGAGGGGTGGAGGGCGAGTTCGATGTATTCCGCGTCCTGGCCGTACCCGCCCAGGAAGACGTGGTTCGTGTCCTCCAGCAGCCACTCCCGCACGTCGGCGGGGAGGCGAGACACCGCCTCCACCACCAATGACCGAAGGTCATGCTCGCCGGGGGCAGGCAGGACCGAGTCGCCGTGGTAGTTGACGCCGTAGTCGGTGCCGTCCATCAGACCATCCTCTCACGTCAGGCGATCCCGCACTCGGAATGAAGGCAGCAGCCTCGCACGCCGATCTCGTTGCTACCGAACCGGGCGAGAAAATCGTCGTGGTTCTCGCCCGGCACCCGTAACCCGGCTTCCACCTCCTGCCCCGTCCCGACCATGTCGTGTATCAGCAAAGACGGTGTTCGTGCTTGCCGAGTGGCGTCAATCTGACGCCTCTGACGCCGCAGGCGGATCAATGCGGTCGCTCGTCGGCATGCTGTCCACGAACACGGTTTCGCTGAGGCGGTTCCGCAAGTCGGCTTCGATGGCACGGCGGCACTCATCAGCCGTGGTCACGACCTGTTTGGTTTGGATGTCCACGGCATCGCTGCAACTGAAGGCGGCGGAAAACGCCCACATCAGCCGGTTGATATGCTCGGTCTGGTTGGCCGTCGTGCCGTCGTCCCATGCGGCATCGATGCTTCGGTACTGCTTCTTTTTGCGCGACATGCTGCCCCCGGCTGAAGTCGTTTCGTTTCAACTGCCCTCCAGCATAGGCAACTCTGACCCCATTCGCGGGCGGGCTATTCTTTCCGTGGGCAGGGGAATGGGAAGCCGCGTCGGATGTGGCGACACCTAGAGCAGCCCCCTTCGTGAATCGCCCCGAACACGCTCGCGTGAAGGCCATGCTATCCAAGCTCGATCCGCCGCCGCGCGATCTCGACGTACTTCGCCTCCCGCTCGATGCAGATCACCTTCCTGGCCCCGGCATCCAGGGCGGCGACGAGGCTGCTGCCGGTCGAGGGCGACCCCGCCCGGAGGCAGGAGGTACTCCATCCACCACTGGCACAAGGCCAGTGGCGTGACCGCCGGGTGGTCCTCGCTCCCCGGCGACCCGCCGCCCTTCGGCATGCTCAGGCAGTTCGGAGGGACCGACCCGCCCCGCTCAAGGGCCGTCCGCTGGAGCCGCCCGCATCTGCAAGGCCGACCGCACGGCCCTGTGCAGAGGTCATCGGGCCGCGTGCGGGTGGTGACGTGGTCGGACGGGGTCTTCAGCACGGCCTCCTGATTTCGGAAACAAGAAGCCGGCCCGAGCCGGTCGGTGGCGTCGATTACGAACCCGAGGGGAATCGCGTTCGGACCCTGCCAATGCCCCCGAGTACAGCATGTACTGGCAGTCCGCCTTTGTCACAGAGACTCGATTTCGGGCAGGGTCAGCCCTTCGACTACGCCGATTGCGAACACCTTGTACCGCCCGCCCTTGCAGGGTTCGGACACAAGCGGAGCCAGAGGCACTTCCTTGCCCCTATCGCGCAGCGCAGCATGCCACCGCTCTTGCGTGCCGGGGGCGTAGGCGTCGAGGCTCCCTAGCTCGGCATGCAGGGTGCCGACGTATTGCCGTGGCTCCCGACCTTCGGCTTCCGCCGTCGCGAACAGCCCCAGCAGCCGCCGCTTGCGCTCCGCCGCCGCGCGACGTTCGCGGGCGGGGCGAAGCACCTCCTCGCGCTGTTGCTGCCTACCGGCGAGGAGGCGGTTCGCCCTGACGAGGCGGTCTAGCAGCCGGCGACCTTCCGCCGCGTCGGCACAGTAGGCGGTGTACTCGCGGATGCCTCGCGGCGTGCGGAACTCCAGTTCGCACGACAACGCCCCCAGTGGCACCTTGTTTTTCAATGCCGTTCGGGACCGGAACGCCCTCCTCACGGCCTGATACGCGCGATCCCGCAGGAACTCAGCCCGTTTGAGCTTGCGAGCGGCGAGGTTGACCTTGTTTGCCATGATCGTCACCCTGAGATCGCCGAAGTGGGCGTTTAGCGGTAAGGGCGGAAGCCCGTCTCCCGCTCGTAGTCATCCTTCTGGTCGTGGATCGACTGCTCGTTGTCCGCCGTCTCAAAGACTGCGTGGCCGCACTCGCAGTCGTAGTCCGGCACGGACGCCGGGACGGCGTCAGGGTCGTAGCCGGGGCCGACGACCTGACGCATGAACCTCCCGCACTCTGGACATTGCTTCCGCTTCATTGCTTACCGAAGCCTCCAATTTTTGCGATATGGCTGTTCGGCTACACTCCTGAGTACCGTGCCGGCCAGGACTTGGTTAGGGCTTGTCGCCATCACGCCGCCCCATTCCCCACTGCCGGCAAGATGAATCTGGGAAAAGAGCAGATCGGTGTCGTTTCGGAAGTCCTGCACCTTACTGAGCAGCATCGACTCCCAAAGTGCGCCTGTTGCATGCTTGTGAATGCTCATCCCTCTCTTGATCGTCTTCAGCCAATTCGTGCTGAATCATCTTCAAAGTCGATGGCAGGCTGTTCAGCGGGGCAAAGGCTACAGGGATTTCCTTTGCAGCAGGATCGGCAAAGAACAACACATCTTCCAGGCCGTGCGGCGTCACGTCGATCAGTTCGCCATCTGGCGATTGCCACACACAATGTGCGACCAGTTTGATGGCCTCCAGGCCCGGCGTGATTGGCGCAGCGAGCAGAAACCCGCAGATTGAAACTCCTCCCGACAGCATGACTTTCCTGGCGACATTGGCCCAGCATCGCCTATCCTCGGCCCAGTTTTCGGGGCTGTTGCGGACAGGTTTGGCTCTGAGAATGCCGTTTAGATCGGGGGCCACGCTGTCACGTTGCTGGCGGCATCCTGCCAACGGTTCGACGCGAACTCCGTAGGTGTTGGCGATAGCATTCACTCTCCCATTCCAGTAGCGGTGAGCCTCGGCGTCACCATTGACGGCCCATGCGGTGTACTCTCGCTCCAGAAGTTCGCACAGCTTGTGAATATTGGGGTGATTCCGCAATGGCCGGTAGCGTCGAATCAGCCCAATCTGCGGATCGGCCTCGTACCGCTGGCGGATTGTGTCGTCGGGGATGAACTTGGAAGCTTGCCGGATGACGCCGACTTCACCGTTCTCGCCAGTCCAGAGCAGGGGAGTGATCTCCCAGCGGCACCCTTCAGGGGACTCCCAGACGCAGTGGCCACTCTGGCTCTCCACCAACCCGCCCAACTCGGGTACGCACCGCCAGCCCCAGACGGCCTTCCCTCCAGTGCTGGCGACGCGCTCTGCGACGTTGAGATAGCACAGATTGGGCGAGCCATTCACTTCGAGGTAGGGCAGTTCCGCTGCGTGTTCGCCAGTTGGCAAATCGGCATGGGCAACGGGGGAGCGAAGAACGGAGTAGCCCGGAGTCTGTTGATGGGACATGTCGGCACCAGTGCAAGGGTGAACAACAAGAACGTTGTCCGGACGACGATTGGTCGGGGAAAACGCCCGGCCTCCCTTGCAGTGGACTCCAGCTTCATGCTGAAGGATAGCGTGCCAAAGCAGCCCATTGGTTCTTATTACACGCCTGCTTCAGCGTGGGTCACGCCTTTCGGCGCATCTCGCCCCTTGGGACAAGTTGACCATTTAGGCGAATCAACGATCACAATATAGGCAAGGCGATTTAGCTTGTAAAGTGACGATTCAGATTATTCCACGGTCGGCACGCACATTCCACTTCTGACGATTAACAGCTTGAACCCGGACGTACAGTGCAGATGCCCAGACGCAGAACGTGGCGTGGCCAGGGACTGGCTGCCTGAAACCGACTTCCCGCAACTGACATGAGCCAGTTGTAAAGAACTGATGACGGCCACGATGACGAACATTGGCATCGCCGGGAGCCATTCGATCAAGCCGGTAGAACCTTTAGCCCAAGTCGAGCGAGGAACCGCTGCCGGCAGTTCTGGAATTAAGAACAAAAGAGATCCGCCATTTCGACGGCCCGGCGGTCAATGTGCGGCATGAGAGGGCGTGTTGCCTTCGGCCCTCTGGTTTACAGGGACTCGCCGCTGGCCTCCGACGAGGGGCCATCCACTCACCGACGCCGTCCTGATCCTCGGCGACCCCCAAGCAGGCAGCCACCCTGGCGGGATAATGCAACTATGGCGGGCGATTTTTTTGCATGGACAAGATCAGAAGAATTTCAGCCCCCAACCCAGGTGGCAGAAAACAGGCTGCCGCTAATAATTAAACACCGGGAGAGAGGAAGCCGAGGATGGCTGACAGCGGTGGTAATAAATCGGATCTTGACCGGGGGTTCGTAATATCCGAGAATGCTTCAAGAGTCTGGCGTGCGTAGTCAGCCATTCAAGCAGGCCGATCAAGTGGGTCGTTAATTATCTTCCTACCACGTTGCCAATCGTTACCGACATCTCGGCCCTGCCCTCGACAAAAAAGCGTTGCTGCTCACAGTGAACGGGGAATAATAGTCGCCGTGGTCGGCACGGATACAACCGTCCGGTAATAATCGCATGCTTGCACTAATACCGTTGAGCCACCACCGGCTGGACGGAGGCGACCGTCTACGGCACGCGGAATCGACCGGCTTACTCCGATCTGGTATTACATGGAGGGCAAGGAGCGGCAAGGCCCGGTGACCCCGGTTGACCTTCGCGGCCTGTATTCGACCGGCCAGTTGGCCTCCTTGAGCATGGTGTGGCGCGAGGGAATGACGACCTGGGCCACCCTCGCGTCCATCGAGGATGAACTACCTTTGCTGCCGAAGGTGAAGATCGAGTTGCCGCCGAAGCAGTTCTCGGTCGGCCCAGGCGGCGTGTTCCTCGGCCTGTTCGTGTTGTGCTTCATCGTCTTGGCCATCGCGGTCGTTGGGGCAAGTCTCACGATGTCCACCGGAACGCGGTGAAGGATGTCAATAGAGCAGAACAACGGTTGAGGCTGGCCTCAACCGTTGATGCAACACGCTGGGCTGTTACCGTTGCTCGGCGAACAAGCGAAAGTTCGCAACATGGCTGCGAACTGTCTCCAGTGAGCGAAAGCACGCCAGGGACAGCACTTGCGACGACACCCAGGAGAAAGTTCGCAGTTCGCACCGGCTTGCATCCTCGCACCGACTCCAAGAGGAGAGTCGAGTGATGCGGGAGGCTCTGCTAACTGCGAACTTTCTCTCTTGCTTCTTCTTATCTCCCTTGTTTTCCAGGGTTTCCGTCGCGGATGGAAGTTCGCAAGCCCCTTGCGAACTTTGCGAACTTCTTCCGCTGCGGGTTGGTCAGCAGGCCCACCTGTACACCTTGCCCACCTTGCCCCCGGTGGCCGACTCGTCGCTGATGATCCGCTCCTGCTCCTCCAGGGTGGCGAGGACTTCCTTGAGTTCGCGCGAGGAGAGGTGGCTGTTCCTCAGCAGCCGGGCGTGCGGCACGACCTTCTCCGTCTCCAGAATGCGGATGACCTTGTTGCGGTTCCGTTCTTCGTGCGTGAAGGCCAGATCCCACCGCAGCAGCCGGACCAGATCGTCGCGGCAACGTTCGATGAGCTTCACGGCCAGCCGAAGGTGGTGAACCTCGACCGCCGTCGCCTGCTCGTCCGTCGCGGCGTAGACCAGGGCCACCTTCAGGGCCATGATGGCGAGCCGGTTGACCCAGGCACCGATGCGTTCGTCCTCGACACGGCTGAAGGCTTGGTCCCAGTCGTGGTAGAAGTCCTCGGCCTCGTCCGACAGCGTGTAGACGGCCTCCAGGGTGCGCAGACGCTTGATGTGGCCCTTGACCGGCTCGGCGGGGCCGTGCTTGTCGGGGATCGACAGCCGGTGATCCTGGCCCCAGTTGCAGACCAGCAGCCAGCGCGGCAGGAACCCGCCGCTGCGGTCCTCCTCCGTCGCGGTGGTGTTCACCCAGTGGACGGTGGACGCGGCCAGGATGTTGACGTGCGGCCTGTGGATGTAGTAGCCGCCGTGGGCCAAGCTCTTGACCCAGGACTTGCCCTGGTAGTCGAGCAGTTCCGTCAGGATCTTCTTGCCGCCCTTGTTGTAGCTGGCGTCCAGGGCCGACAGCCACGCCCCCAACTCATCGATGGC